>NC_010524.1:2840000-3184900 GCF_000019785.1 Leptothrix cholodnii SP-6 | reverse complement strand
CCGGGCTGTCGATGGTGACCAACGCGCCTTTCTACAGCTTCAAGGTCTTCGGTGGTCGACGCAGCGTGCCCTTCATCGTGCTGGTGGCGATCGCGCTGGGCATCGCGGTGGTCAGCCTCGATCCGCCACGGGTCCTGTTCGCGCTGTTCTGCGCCTACGGCCTGTCGGGATACGTGATCTACGGCATCAAGAAGTCGCGCGGCAAGCCGGTCAGCGTGATTGCCACCTCGACCGACGAGCCCGATGAAGAGGGCCTGCATCGCTGAGGCCCGCTGTGCCTGTGAGTGCCTGTGATACATTGAAGTCGTGATGAATTCGACCGCCCAACGCCCTGCGCTTCCTGCGCTGCTACTAGCGACCGTGCACAGGGCGCGCTGATCGACTTCGTTCATCCTTTTTCAAGTCAACGGCCCGCTTTGCGCAACGCAGCGGGCCGTTTTCTTTTGTCTGTCGACACCCTGCGTTGTCTGTCCCTTCAAGCCCAGGCGCTGCGCCACACAGGAGTCTTTTCATGAGCATGCTCGAGAACCCAGCCGTCAAGTACCGTGCCGCTGCAACGGTGCGACTGCCGGACCGCCGCTGGCCCGATGCGGTGATCGACCGCGCGCCGATCTGGCTGAGCACCGATCTGCGCGACGGCAATCAGGCGCTGATCGAGCCGATGGACGTGCAGCGCAAGCTGCGGCTGTTCGAGACGCTGGTGCGGGTGGGCTTCAAGGAGATCGAGGTCGGATTCCCGTCGGCATCGCAGGCCGACTTCGATTTCGTGCGCACGCTCATCGAGGAGCGGCTGATTCCCGACGACGTCACGATCCAGGTGCTGACGCCGGCCCGCGCGCATCTGATCGAACGCACCTTCGAGTCGGTGCAGGGCGCCCGGCAGGTGATCGTGCACCTGTACAACGCCACCGCACCGGTGATGCGGCGCGTGGTGCTCGGGCTCGATGTCGCCGGCATCATCGATCTGGCCACCAGCCACGCCCGGCTGCTGGCCGAACACGCCGCGCGTCAGTCGGGCACGCGCTGGACATTCCAGTACTCGCCGGAGATGTTCTCCGACACCGAACTCGAGGTGTCGCTGCAGGTGGTCGACGCGGTGACCGCGGTCTGGAACGCACGGCCCGAGCAGCGCTGCATCATCAACCTGCCGTCGACGGTCGAGCACTGCACCGCCAACGTCTTTGCCGACATGGTCGAGTGGATGCATCGTCACATCGCGCGCCGCGATGGTGTCGTGCTGTGCGTGCATCCGCACAACGACCGCGGCACCGGCACTGCCGCGGCCGAGCTGGCGATCATGGCAGGGGCCGATCGGGTCGAGGGCTGCCTGTTCGGCAACGGCGAGCGCACCGGCAACCTCGACCTCGTCAACGTGGCGCTCAACCTCTACACCCAGGGCGTGGCGCCGGGGCTGGATTTCTCGGACATCGACGAGTTGCGCCGCACGGTGGAGTACTGCAACCAGCTGCCGGTGCATCCGCGTCATCCGTATGTGGGCGATCTGGTCTACACCTCGTTCTCGGGTTCGCACCAGGATGCGATCAAGAAGGCCTTTGCCGCCCGGCGTGAGGGCGATGCCTGGGAGATCCCCTACCTGCCGATCGACCCCAAGGACCTCGGCCGCAGCTACGAGGCGGTCATCCGCGTCAACAGCCAGTCGGGCAAGGGCGGCATCAGCTATCTGCTGGAGACCGAGTACGGCCTCGAGTTGCCACGTCGCCTGCAGATCGAATTCAGCCAGGTGGTCCAGGCGGTGATGGACGACTCCGGCAAGGAGTTGAACGCCTCCGACATCTGGGCCATCTTCGGGCGCGAGTACGGCCTCGGGCGTGTCGATGATGCGATCGCACAGCCACCCTGCATCACGGACCGCGGTCACGGTCAGGTCGAGTTGCAGGCGAGCCTGGACGGTGCATGGGCCGGCGGTCCGGCGCCGCTGTTGCTCGACGGCATCGGCAACGGGCCGGTCGACGCCTTCGTCGATGCCTTGTCGAAGGCCACCGGGGATGCGATCCAGGTGCTCGACTACCATGAGCATTCGATCGGTGCCGGCGCCCAGGCGCGTGCGGCGGCCTACCTGGAATTGCGAGTCGGCGGCGGTGCATCGCTGTTCGGTGTCGGCATCGATGCCAACATCGCCACCGCCTCGATCAAGGCCGTGCTTTCAGGCTGGCACCGCGCAGCCTGCAGCCCATCCACCGTGAATCAACAAGACGCCACCGTCTGAGGAGACAGGTCATGAGCGATCAACTCATCATTTTTGACACCACCTTGCGCGACGGCGAGCAGTCGCCCGGTGCGTCGATGACCCGTGACGAGAAGCTGCGCATCGCACGCCAGCTCGAGCGGCTCAAGGTCGACGTCATCGAGGCCGGTTTTGCTGCTTCGTCGAACGGCGATTTCGAGGCCGTCAAGGCGATCGCCGATGTCATCAAGGACTCGACCATCTGCTCGCTGGCACGTGCCAACGACCGCGACATCTCGCGCGCCGCCGAGGCGCTGCGCGGTGCCAACCGGGCGCGCATCCACACCTTCATCGCCACCAGTGCGCTGCACATGGAGAAGAAGCTGCGCATGTCGCCCGACGAGGTGCTCGAGCAGGCCAGGCTGTCGGTGCGCTTTGCCCGCAACCTGTGCGGCGACATCGAGTTCTCGCCCGAGGACGGGTATCGCTCCGATCCGGATTTCCTGTGTCGCGTGCTTGAGGCGGTGATCGACGAAGGCGCGACCACGCTCAACATCCCCGACACGGTGGGCTACGCGATCCCCGAGCTCTACGGCAACTTCATCCGCAATCTGCGCGAGCGCGTGCCCAACTCCGACAAGGCGATCTGGTCGGTGCACTGCCACAACGACCTCGGCATGGCCGTGGCCAACTCGCTGGCGGGTGTCAAGATCGGCGGGGCGCGTCAGGTCGAGTGCACCATCAACGGCCTTGGCGAGCGCGCCGGCAACTGCTCGCTCGAGGAGGTCGTGATGGCGGTGAAGACCCGGCGCGACTACTTCGGCCTCGACCTGCGGGTGGACACCAGCCAGATCGTGCCGGCCTCGCGCATGGTGGCGCAGACCACCGGTTTCGTCGTCCAGCCCAACAAGGCGGTGGTGGGGGCGAACGCTTTCGCCCACGCATCGGGCATCCATCAGGACGGCGTGCTCAAGGCGCGCGACACCTACGAGATCATGCGTGCCGAAGACGTCGGCTGGTCGGCCAACAAGATCGTGCTGGGCAAGCTGTCGGGCCGCAACGCCTTCAAGCAGCGACTGCAGGATCTGGGCATCGCCCTCGAATCCGAGGCCGAGGTCAATGCCGCGTTCATGAAGTTCAAGGACCTGGCCGATCGCAAGAGCGAGATCTTCGACGAGGACATCCTGGCCCTCGTCAGCGACGAGCAGAGCGACAACCAGGCCGAGCACTACCGGCTGCTGGCCTTGTCGCAGCATTCCGAAATGGGTGAGCGCCCGCATGCCGAGGTCGCGTTTGCCGCGGGTGACGTGGAACACCACGCCCGGTCCGATGGCAACGGCCCGGTCGATGCCAGCATCAAGGCGATCGAGTCGAAAGTGGGCACGGGGGCCGAACTGCTGTTGTATTCGGTGAACGCCATCACATCCGGCAGCACCGAGTCGCAGGGTGAGGTGACGGTTCGCCTCCAACTGGGCGGGCGCATCGTCAACGGCGTGGGGGCCGATCCCGACATCGTGGTGGCCTCGGCGAAGGCGTACCTGGCCGCGTTGAACAAGCTGCACAGCAAGGCCGAACGCGTGGCTGCGCAGGGTTGATGGCCGCAAGCCCCGGATGTGCAAGCCCGAATAAGCGGTCCAAAACTGAAAATCTTCGATAAATCAAGGCGTTGCGCATGATTGTCAATTCGCCTAGACTGATTTCAGTTTGTATCGTTTTGCAGCTGAAATGTCCGTACGCACACCTTTCCGTCAACAACCTTGGTCGATGCTGAGGTGGCTTGCCGCCGTTCTGGCGCTGGTCTTCTCTGCAACCTCGGTTGCTCCGGTGATGGCTGCGGAGCGCGTGGGGAAGAAACGCGTCAAGGCCGCCAAGATCGTCAAGATCGCCAAGGCGTCCAAGTCGGCGAAGGTCATTCCGCGGCGCAGTGTCGTGCGTGCACGTGCCATCGTGGACGCCCCGGTCAGGGCGTCTTTCGGACAGGGTTTCGGCTTGCACCTGACCGAGGATGCGCTCGACCTGAAATCCAGCGTCGCGTTCGTGATCGATCAGGAAACCTCCGAAGTCCTGTTCAGCAAGAACCCGCAGGCCGTCCTGCCCATCGCATCGCTGACCAAGTTGATGACGGCCCTGGTGGTCGTCGAGGCCGGTCAGCCGCTGGACGAGATCCTCGAAGTCAGCGAGGCCGACGTCGACACTGAAAAATTCAGTCGATCGCGCTTGGCCGTGGGGACCCGTCTGACCCGTGAAGACATGCTGCACCTGGCATTGATGTCATCCGAGAACCGTGCCGCCCACGCGCTCGGACGGCATTTTCCGGGTGGCCTCAATGCGTTTGTCGACGCGATGAACTTCAAGGCCGCTTCGCTGGGCATGGCCGATACGCACTACGTCGAGCCGACCGGCCTGTCGAGTCGCAACCAGGCCAGCGCGCCTGATCTGGCACGTCTCGTCAAGGCTGCCTACGCCTACCCGCTGCTTCGTGATTTCTCGACCACGCCCGAGGCCGAGGTCGAAGTCGGGCGGCGCACGATGCAGTTCCGCAACACCAATGGCCTGATCCGCAATCCGACCTGGGACATCGGGCTGCAGAAAACCGGCTACATCGTCGAAGCCGGTCGTTGCCTGGTCATGCAGGCGAAGTTTGCCGGTCGCCAGCTGATCATGGTGTTCCTGGATTCAACCGGCAAGTACTCGCGTCTTGGCGATGCCGAGCGGGTGCGCCGCTGGCTCGAGAGCGACACCGGGATCGCCACCGCTGCACACCCGACTGCCAGCCCCCGTGTGCGCACCGCGCATTGAGGTGATCGGCCTGCCTCGTCAGGCCGGCAGATAGCCCAGGGCCTTCGAGATCTGGCTGGCCGTTTCCCGGAGTCGTTCGCTCCAGCCTTCTTCAAGGCGGTCGGTCGGTGCCGAAATCGACAACCCCGCGATCAGCCGGCCCTGATCGTCGAAGATGCCTGCTGCCATGCAGCGCACGCCCAGTTCCAGTTCTTCGTTGTCCCGTGCCAGCGTGGTCTGCCTGACCTTGGCGAGATCACGCTCGAGTTGCGGCAGATCGGTGATGCTGTTGCGCGTGTGGCCGGCCAGGCCGGTGCGCGTGGCGTAGGCACGAACCCGTTGCGGGTCGTCGTGGGCCAGGAAGAGCTTGCCGACCGATGTCAGATGCAGTGGCGCCCGGCCACCGACGGCGCGCACCACCTGCATGCCGGAGCGCTCGGAATAGGTGCGTTCGATGTAGACGATCTCGTCGCCTTGCCGCACGGACAGGTTGACGGGCTGATGCGTGAGCTTGTGGAGTTCTCGCATCGGCCCCAGTGCCGCGTCGCGCACGTCGAGCCTGGCCTTGACGAGGTTGCCGAGTTCCAGCAAGCGCATGCCCAGCCGGTAGCTGCCCGCCTCGGGGCGGTCGACAAAGCGCCCCGCCACCAGGTCGTTGAGGATGCGATGGGCTGTTGACGGATGCAGCCCGGTATGCTCGCTGATCTGCTTGAGCGATACCGGATCCTGGTGCGTGGCCAGCACGTCCAGCAGATGGAACACCCGCTCCAGTACCTGGATCGTCGGGGTGTGACCGTCTTTCTTGATCATGGCTGTGCTCTTGAATCGTAAAAGCTATTTTTGCATGGCGAAAAGGTTGATGTCAGCATCCTTGGCCTCGGGCCTGTTCAAACGTGCGGCCTTGTGTCGTCTGAGTGCAAACGCGATGCCGGCCGCTGCGATGCTGGTTGCCATGCTCATCAGCGTGTCTGCACAGGCACAAGGCGTTGCCGCAGCGGCGCGCGATCGCGTTGCTGCCAGCGCTGCCGCCGGTGTCGCCAGCGCTGCGTCGGAGCATGCGGTGTCAGCGAGTGCGCCTGGCGTGCTGCCCGTCACCGCAGCACGGACGGCATCGATGCCGGCTTCGGCGCCGGTGCGGCGGACGTTCGCGCAGGCGCCCCGGGTGATCGGGCGCGTCATGCCGGCCGAACTGGGGGTGGTGATCAATACCGCCGATCCGTATTCGGTCGAGGTGGGCGAGTACTACGTGCGCCAGCGGCAGATACCCGCAGCTCACGTGCTGCGGTTGGAACTGTCCACGCAAGCCCGCCTTTCCGTTCCTGAATTCGATGTCCTGAAGCGGCATGTCGATGCGCATTTCGGGTCGCAGGTGCAGGCGCTGGCGCTGACCTGGGTGCAGCCCTACGCCGTCTCCTGCATGTCGATCACCGCAGCGCTGGCGCTGGGGATCGACGACGAACTGTGCCGCAGCACATGCGGCAAGACCTCGCTGTCGCCGTATTTCAACTCGGCCAGCGGGCAACCGTTTCGTGATCACGGATTCCGTCCGTCGATGCTGGTGGCCGCCGGCAGCGCCGCCTCGGCCCGCCAGTTGATCGATCGCGGCATCGCGGCTGACGCGAGCCTCGGCTTGCGGGGTGCGATTCCGGTGGACGCCTATTTCATGGCCACCACCGATGCCGCGCGCAATGTGCGAGCGCCGATGTTTCCGCCGCCGGGCCTGGTGCCGCGCGCCGGGGTGGCGATCAAGCTTGCACAAGGCGATCTGCCCCGCGGACAGGATCGGCTTCTGATGGTCCAGACCGGTCTGGCGGTGCTCGATGGCCTCGACACGCTGGGCTGGGTGCCCGGCGCATTGGGGGATCACCTGACGTCGTATGCCGGCCAACTCGATCAGCTGTCCGGTCAGACCACCGCCCTGGCGTGGATCGACTCGGGCGCGACCGCCAGTTACGGCACGGTCAGCGAGCCCTGCAACCACCCGCAGAAATTCCCCGACCCGCAACTCGTGTTGCTGCACTACATGCAGGGCAGCACGCTGATCGAGGCGTACTGGAAGAGCGTGCGCTGGCCGCAGCAGGGCGTTTTCGTGGGCGAGCCCTTGGCGGCTCCGTTTGCCCGCCGCTGAGCATCGGTGCGCCTGCTTCGCGATAGTCATCTCCGTGTGCCGGTGTCATCGGGATATACCCCGTCACTTTTCAGGCGTCGCTGCAAGTTTCGCGTCGGGTCCCTGGTGATACAGTCACCCGCCTGACGAACAAGGTCCTTCCCGTCCCCTTATCTGGCAACAGTCAAGGCGGGTCGCAATCCGCCAACCGGTCAAGCCGTGTCGCGGAAGGTTTTTCAACCCATCGAGGTCCTGGATACCAGGGCAAAAGGTGAGCGCAAGATGATGCAGCAATACAGGACGAACTCGTACCTGTTCGGGGGCAACGCCCCTTACGTGGAAGAGATGTACGAGGCTTACCTCGACAACCCAGGCTCCGTTCCGGACAACTGGCGCGCCTACTTCGACGCACTCCAGCACGTTCCCGCCACCGACGGCACCGACAGCCGTGACGTGGCTCACGCCCCCGTCATCGAATCGTTCGCCCAGCGCGCCAAGTCGAATGCCTTCGCCGTCAAGGCCAGCTCGACCGATCTCGCCGTCGCGCGCAAGCAGGTTCACGTCCAGTCGCTGATCGCGGCCTACCGCAACGTCGGTGCCCGCTGGGCCGATCTCGACCCGCTCAAGCGCCAGGAGCGTCCGAAGATCCCCGAACTCGAGCCGGCGTTCTACGACCTGACCGAGTCCGACATGGACATCACGTTCAGCGCGACGAACACCTATTTCGGCAAGGCGGACATGTCGCTGCGCCAGATCCTGCAGGCTCTGCGCGAGACCTACTGCAGCACGCTCGGCGCCGAGTTCATGCACATCACCGACCAGACGCAGAAGCGCTGGTGGCAAGAGCGGCTCGAGAGCATCCGTGCCAAGCCGACCTTCAATGTCGAGCAGAAGAAGCACATCCTCGACCGCCTGACCGCGGCCGAAGGCCTGGAGCGCTTCCTCCACACCAAGTACGTCGGCCAGAAGCGCTTCTCGCTCGAAGGTGGCGAAAGCTTCATCGCCGCGATGGACGAGCTGGTGCAGCGTGCCGGCGAGAAGGGCGTGCAGGAGATCGTCATCGGCATGGCCCACCGCGGCCGCCTGAACGTGCTCGTCAACACCCTGGGCAAGATGCCCAAGGACCTGTTCGCCGAATTCGACCACACCGCGCCCGAAGACCTGCCGGCCGGCGACGTCAAGTACCACCAGGGCTTCAGCTCCGACATCTCGACCCCGGGCGGCCCGGTCCACCTGTCGCTGGCCTTCAACCCCTCGCACCTGGAAATCGTCAACCCGGTCGTCGAAGGCTCGGTGCGTGCGCGCCAGGACCGTCGCGGCGATACCATCGGCGCCCAGGTGCTGCCGGTGCTGGTGCACGGCGACTCGGCCTTCGGTGGCCAGGGCGTCAACCAGGAAACCCTGGCGCTGTCCGAGACGCGTGGTTATTCCACCGGCGGCACGGTGCACCTGATCATCAACAACCAGATCGGCTTCACCACCAGCGACCCGCGCGACCTGCGCTCGACGCTGTACTGCACCGACATCGTCAAGATGATCGATGCCCCGGTGCTGCACGTGAACGGTGACGATCCGGAAGCCGTCGTGCTGGCCACCCAGCTGGCGCTCGAGTTCCGCATGGCCTTCCGCAAGGACGTGGTCATCGACGTCATCTGCTTCCGCAAGCTCGGCCACAACGAGCAGGACACGCCGGCGCTGACCCAGCCGCTGATGTACAAGAAGATCAGTGCCCACCCCGGCACCCGTCGCCTGTACGCCGACAAGCTGGCCGCCCAGGGTCTGGGCGAGACCATCGGCGACGACATGTCCAAGGCCTATCGCGCCGCGATGGACGAAGGCCGTCACACGGTCGATCCGGTCATCAGCAACTTCAAGAGCAAGTACGCGGTCGACTGGGTTCCGTTCCTGGGCAAGAAGTGGACCGACGCGGCCGACACCGCGATTCCGCTGACCGAGTGGAAGCGTCTGGCCGAGCGCCTGACCACCATTCCCGCCAGCGTCAGCCCGCACCCGCTGGTCAAGAAGGTCTTCGACGACCGCGCCGCGATGGGCCGTGGCGAGATCAACGTCGACTGGGGCATGGGCGAGCACATGGCGTTTGCCTCGCTGGTGGCTGCCGGGTATCCGGTGCGCCTGTCGGGCGAGGACTGCGGCCGTGGCACCTTCACGCACCGCCATGCCGTGATCCATGATCAGAAGCGCGAGAAGTGGGACGAAGGCACCTACATCCCGCTGCAGCACGTCGGCGACAACCAGGCCGGTTTCACCGTCATCGACTCGATCCTGTCGGAAGAGGCGGTGCTGGGCTTCGAATACGGCTACGCCGCCGCCGAACCCAACACGCTGACGATCTGGGAAGCGCAGTTCGGCGACTTCGCCAACGGCGCGCAGGTCGTGATCGACCAGTTCATCGCCTCGGGCGAAGTCAAGTGGGGCCGCGTCAACGGCCTGACGCTGATGCTGCCGCACGGCTACGAAGGCCAGGGCCCCGAGCACAGCTCGGCACGCCTGGAGCGCTTCATGCAGCTGGCCGCCGACACCAACATGCAGATCGTGCAGCCGACCACGGCCAGCCAGATCTTCCATGTGCTGCGTCGCCAGATGGTGCGCCAGTTCCGCAAGCCGCTGGTCATCATGACGCCGAAGTCGCTGCTGCGTAACAAGGACGCCACCTCGACGCTGGTCGAGTTCACCAAGGGCGAGTTCCGCACCGTCATCGGCGAGCTCAATACCGGCATCGACGCAGCCAAGGTCAAGCGCGTGATCGCCTGTTCGGGCAAGGTCTATTACGACCTGGTCAAGAAGCGCGACGAGAAGAAGAGCAACGACGTGGCGATCATCCGCGTCGAGCAGCTCTATCCCTTCCCGCACAAGGCCTTCGCCAACGAGCTCAAGAAGTACCCGAACGCGAACGACATCGTGTGGTGCCAGGACGAGCCGCAGAACCAGGGTGCCTGGTTCTTCGTGCAGCACTACATCCACGAGAACATGCAGGACGGCCAGAAGCTCGGCTACGCCGGTCGCCCCGCATCGGCTTCGCCGGCCGTGGGTTACGCCCACCTGCACCAGGAACAGCAGAAGGCTCTGCTCGACCAGGCATTCGGCAAGCTCAAGGGCTTCGTCCTGACCAAGTGATGTAACGGGTGGTGGAGGCGGGCGCCGCGCGCCGTCTCCACCGCGTGTGTTTGACCGGCCGGGCCGGTCTGTCGACGCGCCGCACCTTCCTATCGAACAAGAGAATCCAAATGGCTATCGTTGAAGTCAAAGTCCCCCAGTTGTCCGAGTCGGTCGCAGAAGCGACGATGCTGACGTGGAAGAAGAAGCCCGGTGAAGCCGTGGCCATCGATGAGATCCTGATCGAGATCGAGACCGACAAGGTCGTGCTCGAAGTGCCCGCGCCGGCCGCCGGCGTGCTGGTCGCCCACGTGGTGGGTGACGGCGGCACGGTGGTCAGCGACCAGCTGATCGCGCAGATCGACACCGAAGGCAAGGCCGGCGCTGTCGCTGCCGCCGCTGCGGCTGCCGCCCCCGCCGCCGCTGCCGCTGCTCCGGCTGCCGCCGCCAACAAGGGCGACGTGGCTATGCCCGCCGCCGCCAAGATCCTGGCCGAGAAGGGCCTGTCGGCCACCGACGTGGCCGGCTCCGGCAAGGACGGTCGCGTGACCAAGGGTGATGCCCTGGCCGCCGGCGCCAAGCCCGCCGCCGCGCCGATCGTGGTCGCTGCAGCACCGGCCGTTGCCAAGCCGCTGCCCGCCGTTGCCGCGCCGGTCGCACAGAACCTGGGTGACCGCTCGGAACAGCGCGTGCCGATGAGCCGCCTGCGCGCCCGCGTCGCCGAGCGCCTGCTGCAGTCGCAATCGACCAACGCCATCCTGACCACGTTCAACGAAGTGAACATGGCGCCGGTGATGGAGATGCGCAAGAAGTTCCAGGACAAGTTCGAGAAGGAACACGGCGTCAAGCTCGGTTTCATGAGCTTCTTCGTCAAGGCCGCGGTCGCCGCGCTGAAGAAGTACCCGGTGCTCAACGCCTCGGTCGACGGTAACGACATCGTTTACCACGGCTACTTCGACATCGGCATCGCGGTGGGTTCGCCGCGTGGCCTGGTGGTGCCGATCATCCGCAACGCCGACCAGCTGAGCTTTGCCGACATCGAGAAGACTATCGCCGGCTTCGGCCAGAAGGCCAAGGACGGCAAGCTGTCGATGGAAGAACTGACCGGCGGCACCTTCTCGATCTCCAACGGCGGTACCTTCGGCTCGATGCTGTCGACCCCGATCATCAACCCGCCGCAGTCGGCCATCCTGGGCGTGCACGCCACCAAGGACCGCGCCGTGGTCGAGAACGGCCAGGTGGTCGTGCGTCCGATCAACTACCTCGCCATGTCGTATGACCACCGCATCATCGACGGCCGCGAAGCCGTGCTGGGCCTGGTGACGATGAAGGACGCCCTGGAAGACCCGGCGCGCCTGCTGTTCGACATCTGAGCGTCACCTGAGCCCGCGCGCCGTGCGTGCGGGCCTGCCACCGCAAGGAGACCGCCATGAGCCTGGCCGACGAACTGATGCAACTCGAGCAACTGCGCCAGCGCGGCGTGCTCAGTGATGACGAGTTCGCGGCCGCGAAGGCCCGGTTGCTCACGGCGCAGCCGATGCCTGCGCCGGCGGTGGTGGCGGTCAATCACTTTCGCCGCTCGGCCGGCGACCGCTGGGTCGCCGGTGTCTGCGGCGGGCTGGCACGCATCACCGGGGCCGAGTCCTGGGTCTGGCGCCTGGTGTTCGCGGTGCTCTTCTTCTTTGCCGGCACCGGCGTGCTGCTCTACATCCTGATGTGGATCTTCGTGCCCCTCGAGAGCGGGCCGTCGTCCCTCGTCAAACCACCCGCCTGATCGGGCGAGATAGGTCAAGAACATGTCCAAACAATTCGACGTCGTCGTGATCGGCGGCGGCCCCGGTGGCTACATCGCTGCCATCCGTGCAGCGCAGCTGGGTTTCAACGTCGCCTGCATCGACGAGTGGAAGAACGACAAGGGCGGCCCCGCTCCCGGCGGCACCTGCACCAACGTCGGCTGCATCCCGTCGAAGGCGCTGCTGCAGTCGTCCGAGCACTACGAACAGGCCGCCCACCACTTCGGTGACCACGGCATCACGCTCGACAACCTGAAGATGGATGTCGCCAAGATGGTGGGCCGCAAGGACACCGTCGTGAAGCAGAACAACGACGGCATCCTGTATCTCTTCAAGAAGAACAAGATCAGCTTCTTCCACGGCCGCGGCTCGTTCGCCAAGGCGGTCGAGGGCGGCTACGAGATCAACGTCGCCGGCGCCGCCGCCGAGACGCTGGTGGGCAAGCAGATCATCATCGCCACCGGCTCCAATGCCCGTGCGCTGCCGGGTGCCGCGTTCGACGAAGACAAGGTGCTGTCCAACGACGGCGCGCTGCGCATCGGCGCGGTGCCGGCCAAGCTGGGCGTGATCGGCTCGGGCGTGATCGGCCTGGAAATGGGCTCGGTCTGGCGTCGCCTGGGCGCTGAAGTGACCATTCTCGAAGCGCTGCCCAACTTCCTCGGCGCCGCCGACGAAGGCGTGGCCAAGGAAGCGCTCAAGGCGTTCAAGAAGCAGGGCCTGAAGTTCGAGTTCGGCGTCAAGATCTCGGCCGTCGACACCAGTGGTGCCGGCGTCACCGTGGCCTACACCGATGACAAGGGCGCCGAGCAGACGCTGGCGGTCGACAAGCTGATCGTCTCGATCGGCCGGGTCGCCAACACCATCGGCCTGAACCCCGAAGCGGTCGGCCTGGCGCTTGACGAGCGCGGCGCGATCGTGGTCGACGGCGACTGCAAGACCAACCTGCCGGGCGTGTGGGCGGTCGGTGACGTGGTGCGTGGCCCGATGCTCGCGCACAAGGCCGAGGAAGAAGGCGTGGCGGTGGCCGAGCGCATCGCCGGCCAGCACGGCCATGTGAACTTCGCGACCATCCCGTGGGTGATCTACACCTCGCCCGAGATCGCCTGGGTCGGCCGCACCGAGCAGCAGCTCAAGGCCGACGGCGTGGCGTACAAGGCGGGCCAGTTCCCCTTCGTCGCCAACGGTCGCGCGCGTGCGCTGGGTGACACCACGGGCTTCGTCAAGTTCCTGGCCGATGCCACGACCGACGAGATCCTGGGCGTGCACATCGTCGGTCCGTTCGCTTCCGAACTGATCTCCGAGGCCGTCGTGGCGATGGAGTTCAAGGCCTCGGCCGAGGACATCGCGCGCATCTGCCACGCGCACCCGTCGCTGTCGGAGGCGACCAAGGAAGCCGCGCTGGCCGTCGACAAGCGCACGCTCAACTTCTGAGCCAGGCCGTCGGTCTGATCCCGAACGGGGGCGGCGCGAGTCGCCCCTTTTTCCATTTCCTGTCCGATCAAGCGTCAGCAGCATGACCAGCGTCACCGAGCTCTATCACCAGACCCTGATCGAGCGGGGTTACCAGGCCGATCCGGCCCAGCTGCGCGCCGTCGCCGCATTGCAGCGCTGCCAGGACGAGTGGGCGGCCTACAAGTCGCGGCGCAGCAATGCGCTGACCAAGGCGCTGGTGCGCCCGCCGATCCCGCGCGGCGTCTACATGTACGGCGGGGTGGGGCGCGGCAAGAGCTTCCTGATGGATGCGTTCTTCCAGGCCGTGCCGCTGACGCGCAAGACCCGGCTGCACTTTCACGAGTTCATGCGCGAGGTGCACCGCGAGCTGCAGGACCTCAAGGGCGTGCAGAACCCGCTCGACGAGCTCGGCCGGCGCATCGCGCGGCGTTTCCGGCTGATCTGCTTCGACGAGTTCCACGTCGCCGACGTGACCGACGCGATGATCCTGCACCGGCTGCTCGACGCGCTGTTCCGCAATCGCGTCTCGATCATCACGACGTCGAACTTCCACCCAGACGGGCTCTATCCGAACGGCCTGCACCGCGACCGCATCCTGCCCGCGATCGCGCTGCTGAAGGCGCAGATGGAGGTCATCAACGTCGACAACGGCACCGACTACCGCCGCCGCACGCTCGAGCATGTGAAGCTGTACCACACGCCGTTGGGCCCGCAGGCCGATGCGGCGCTGGGCGCGGCTTTCGACGAGCTGGCCGAGGCGCGTGACGAGGAGCCGGTGCTGCAGATCGAGCAACGCAGCATCCAGGCTCGTCGCAAGGCCGGCGGCGTGGTGTGGTTCGATTTCAAGGCGCTGTGCGGCGGGCCGCGTTCTCAGAACGACTACCTCGAGCTGGCGACGCAGTTCCACACGCTGATCCTGTCGAACGTGCCGTTGATGCCACCCAAGCTGGCGTCCGAGGCACGCCGTTTCACCTGGCTGGTCGACGTGCTGTACGACCGTCGCGTCAAGCTGATCGTCTCGGCCGCGGTGCCGCCGGAAGCGCTCTACACCGAAGGCCCGCTGGCGCACGAGTTCCCGCGCACGGTCTCGCGCCTGACCGAGATGCAGTCGGCCGAATTCCTGGCGCTCGAGCGGCGCGACGTCGACACCTCGCTGACCTGATGCGAGCGCGCGCTGGCTCGGCAGGTGAGCCAGCGCGCGGGTCGGGCGTCAGGCCAGCGTGTCGACCCGCACCAGCGCCAGCGACAGGTTGTCGCCGCCGCCACGGGCGCGCTGGCGGGCCTTGCTGATCAGCATCTTGCTGGCGTCGCGCGGACGCAGCGCATGCGTGATGGTGCCCAGTTCGCGCGGGGTGAAGTAGTGCCACAGGCCGTCGCTGCACAGCAGCACCGAGTCGCCCACCTCGAGCTGGTCGTGGCGGGCCAGCGTGATCGGCGGATCCTCGTCGGCGCCCAGGCAGCCGATCAGCAGGTGGCCGTGCGGGTGGTCGTTGGCTTCTTCTTCGCGGATCTCGCCCTGCTCGATCAGGCGCTGCACCAGCGAGTGGTCGAAGGTGCGGCTCAACATCTGCGCACCCCTGAACACGTAGACCCGCGAATCGCCCGCATGGATGATGTGGCATTCGCGGCTCGGCAGCAGCAGGCTGGCGGCGATGGTGCTGTGCGGCTCCTGCTCGGAGGTGATGGCGGTCAGCTTGATCAGCAGGTGCGACTCCTCGACCAGCTTGCGCAGCAGGTCGGCGGCGTTGTCCTTGCCGGGCACGAAGCGTTCGAACAGCTGCTTGGCGATCAGCAGCACCTGATCGGCCGCCTTGCGGCCACCGCTCTTGCCGCCCATGCCGTCGGCGAGTACCGCGAGCAGACAGCCGGACACACGTGGGTGGGAGAAGATCTCGACCTGATCTTGTTGATAGAGTCGGTCGCCCCGGTCGATGCCGGTGGCGGCCGATAGCCGGTGTCCCGGTGCCTTGAGTGTCATGGACGAAAACTATAATCGCTTGTGCTGTCTCAGCATGTCGACGATGCACGAGGATGGACGACAACCTGCACTCTCCCCAGCGTCGATTGATCGAATTGCGCATTGAACACGCCGATCTCGACGACATGATCGACCGCCTCGTGCACCAGCAGCCGCTGGACGAGTTGGCGCTGCGGCGCCTGAAGAAGCGCCGACTGGCCTTGCGCGACATGATTGTCCGAATGGAAATGACGCAGAACCCGCCCGAGCCCGCATGACGCCAGTGAGCGCGCTGCGCGAAGAAGTCGCGCTGGCCTTTGCCGCGACCGGTGTGCTGGCCCGCACGGAAAAGCAGTTCCGCCCCCGCGAAGTGCAGACCCGGCTGGCCGACGCCGTCGCTCACGCGCTCGAGGAACGCAGCGTGCTCGTGGCCGAAGCCGGCACCGGTGTCGGCAAGACCTACGCCTACCTCGTGCCGCTGCTGCTGTCGGGCCTGCGCGCGCTGGTCAGCACCGCCACCAAGAGCCTGCAGGATCAGCTCTATCTGCGCGACCTGCCGCGGCTGGTGCAGCTGCTGGGCCTGCCGGTGCAGGTCGCCTTGCTGAAGGGCCGCGCGTCGTATCTGTGCCTGCACCGCCTCGACCACGCCCGCCACACCGCCGAGCTGCCCGATCGCCATTCGCTGCGGGTGCTCGCGCGCGTCGAACAATGGTCCAAGACCACCCGCAGCGGCGACCTGGCCGAACTCGAGGTGCTGGACGAACGCTCGCCGGTGATCCCGCTGGTGACCTCGAACCGCGAGAACTGCCTGGGCAGCGACTGCCCGCAGTTCCGCCAATGCCATCTCGTGCAGGCGCGCCGCGAGGCGATGCAGGCCGACATCGTGGTCGTCAATCACCACCTGTTCTTTGCCGACATGGCCCTGCGCGACACCGGCATGGCCGAGCTGCTGCCGAGCGTCGACGCGGTGGTGTTCGACGAGGCGCACCAGCTCAACGAGGCCGGCGTGCAGTTCCTCGGCCGCCACATCGGCACCGGCCAGCTGCTCGACATCGGCCGGGACCTGCTCGCCGCCGGCCTGGCCCATGCCCGCGGCCTGCAGGACTGGCAGGCCTTGGCCGGTGCCGTCGAACAGGGCGCGCGCCGCCTGCGGCTGGCCTGCGCCGGCACCTTGCGCGCGGCCGGTCGCCTGCGCTGGGACGAGCGCGGGCTGTCGGAAGACTTTGTCGCCGCGCTGACCGATGCCCGCGCGGCCTGCGTGGCGGCGTCGGACGCGCTGGGCGTGGTGGCCGACGCCGCGCCCGATCTCGCCAAGCTGCAGGAGCGCGCGCAGGCGCTGGCCGCACAACTGGCGGCGTTTCTCGGCCCGGTCGAACATGGCCACGTGCGCTGGATCGACCTGACGCTGCACCAGGCGCGGCTGGCCGAATCGCCGCTCGACATCCGCGAGACGCTGCGCGAGCAGATCGAGGGCGAGCGGCGCGCCTGGATCTTCACCTCGGCCACGCTGGGCGATGACCCGGCGCTGAGCTGGTTCACGCGCAGCGCCGGCGTCGAGGATGCCCACACGCTGCGCGCCGGCAGCCCGTTCGACTACGGGCGCAACGCGCGGCTGTTCGTGCCGGCGCGCTTCCCGCGGCCCAGCGAGGCGACGCATCCGGCCGCCGTGAGCCAGCTGGCTGCGCGCTGCGCGCAGGCGCTGGGCGGACGCTGCTTCGTCTTGACGACCACCTTGCGGGCGCTGCAGGGCATCGGCGCCGACCTGCGCGCCCGTCTGGCGACCCTGCCCGATCCGATCGACGTGCTGGTGCAGGGCGAAGCGCCCAAGCGGGCGCTGATGGCGCGCTTCCTGGCCACGCCGCGGGCGGTGCTGGTGGGCTCGCACAGCTTCTGGGAGGGCATCGACGTGCCGGGCTCGGCGCTGCAGTGCGTGCTGATCGACAAGCTGCCGTTCCCGCCGCCCAACGATCCGTTGGCCGAGGCGCGCTGCCGCAGCCTGGAGGCGCAGGGCGGCAAGCCGTTCGACGACTACTTCATCCCCGAGGCGGCGGTGGCGCTCAAGCAGGGCGCCGGGCGCCTGATCCGCAGCGAGACCGATCGCGGGCTGCTGGTGATCTGCGACACCCGCCTGCTGACGATGAACTACGGGCGCCGCCTGATGGGCGCGTTGCCACCGATGCCGCTGGTGGGCGACGAGGCCGAGGCGCTGCAGTGGCTGGCCTCGCTGGCCCGGCCTGCCGAGCCGGCCTGAGCCTGCACCTCAGCGCAGCGCGCTGCTGCCCAGGCGCTGACTCAGCCAGCGGCTCTTCGGATAGTTGTTCTGCAGCACCCGCCAGGCGTCGTCACGCAGCGGCGCCATGCCGAGCTGGTGGTAGCTGGCCGCCATCAGGTAGAGCGCCTCCTCGGCCGCGGGCACGCCGCGGAAATCCTGCACCGCCTGCTGGGCCCGGTTGGCCGACGCCACATAGGCGCCACGCTGGTAGTAGTAGCGCGCCACGTGCACTTCATGCGCCGCCAGCGCGTTGATGATGTAGTTGATGCGCAGCCGCGCATCCGGCGCATAACGCGAGTCGGGGTAGCGATCGACCAGCTGCTTGAAGCTCTGGTAGGCGTCGCGCGAGGCCTGCTGATCGCGCTCGGCCAGATCGGTCTTGACGATGCTGCCGAACAGGCCCAGGTCGTCGTTGAAGTTGATCAGCCCCTGCAGGTAATAGGCGTAGTCGGCCGCCGGGCTGGTCGGGTGCAGCTTGAGAAAGCGCTCGATGATCGCCAGCGACTGCGCCTTCTCCTGCATCTTGTAGTGCAGGAAGGCGCGTTCGAGCTGCGCCTGCTGGGCCAACAGCGTGCCGGCGGCCAGGCCTTCGAGGCGCTCGTAGAGCTTGATGGCGCGGTCGCTCGCACCGGCGGCGGCTTCCTCGCGGGCCTCTTCGTACAATTTGCCGACATTCTGGTGCTCGGGCAGCGCCTTCGGATCGGCCGCGCAGCCGCCGAGCGAGCCCGCCAGCAGCACGGCCACGACGGCAGTCGCGGTCAGCACACGCAAACCTTGGGGTTGAACGAACTTGAACATGATCTGGGTTTGCCGGTTGATCGGCGCCGGCGCGGGCTGGTGCATCCGGTCGATTATATGAACGGGGTTTCCGTGGTCGACGAATCGAGGCCGCTCGGCGATGACGAGGTCGTGGCCGACGACGACGAGGTCGCATCGGCCGATGCGGCGACGGTCGAGCCGCTGGAAGTCGAGCGGCGCCTGGCGGTGGTCGAGGCTGCTGCGCATGGCGAACGGCTCGACAAGTGGCTGGTGCGCATCGCGCCCGAGTTCTCTCGCGCTCATCTGCAGGGGCTGGTCGAGGGGGGTCATGTGCGCTGCGGCGAGCAGGTGCTGCGGCAGTCGCACAAGAAGGTGATGGCCGGCCAGCAGATCGAAGTGGCGCTCTGGCCGACCGCGCAGAGCACGGCCTTTCGCGCCGAGGCGATGACGCTGGCGGTGGTCCACGAGGACGCGCACCTGCTGGTCATCGACAAGCCGGCCGGCCTGGTGGTGCACCCGGCGGCGGGCCACTGGAGCGGCACCCTGCTCAACGGCCTGCTGGCGCATCACGCCGCGGCGGCCCACCTGCCACGTGCCGGCATCGTGCATCGGCTCGACAAGGACACCTCGGGCCTGATGCTGGTGGCCAAGTCGCTGCAGGCGCACACCGCGCTGGTGCGGGCGATCGCGGCACGCGACGTCAAGCGCGAGTACCTGGCGCTCGTGCATGGCGCGGTGATGGACGGCCTGCAGGTGATCGATGCGCCGCTCGGCCGCGATCCGGTGTCGCGCGTGCGCATGGCGATCGTTGCCAGCGGCAAGCCAGCGCGCACCGACGTGCGGCGTCTTGCGGTGGCCGAGCTGCCCGGTGACGGCGTTCGCCAGTTGCCCGGCGCCACCCGCGCGCCGCGGCAGGTGAGCGCCGTTCACTGCCAGCTGCACACCGGGCGCACGCATCAGATCCGGGTGCATCTGGCTTCGCGTGGCCACCCCTTGCTGGCCGACGCCATGTACGGTGGCGCGCCGGCCTTCGGTCTGCAGCGACAGGCCTTGCACGCGGCACGGCTGCATCTGCTGCATCCGATCGATGGTCGGCCGCTGGCCTTCGAAGCCGCACTGCCGGCCGATCTGGCGCTGGCCTGGCGCGCGGTTGCGGGAGATCCCGCGAGTGCATTGCCGCCATATGGCTACAATCGGGGCCAATAACGAGAGATGTCGCTTGCCCGCAGCAGGTGTCGCGGCCCCGAAGAGGGCCTGCACGGGACTGAAAAGTCCACCGCCTGCGACAAGCCCATCGAACGCATTCGACTGTCGCCCCGAGTAACGGTGAGTGGCGTCAGGACGACAAGATCAGACGGGACCAAGTCTCCCGCACACAACACAGACTGGCGCGATGCAAGGTGATGATGGGCAAGGCCTCATCTCACTGGCGCGTGACCGGATGGTCAGTATCCCTGGGCTCAGGCCCGACGCACGGGCAGCCGGGACGGTTGCCGAGGTGGTTGACGGATCACATGAATACACAGGATGCCAAACGCGTCCTCGAGACGGCGCTCATCTGCGCGCATCAGCCCTTGCCGCTGCGCGAGATGCGGGTGCTGTTCGATGGCGAAATCGGTGCCGACACGCTGCGGCACCTGCTCGATGAACTGGGTCGCGACTGGCGCGATCGCGGCGTCGAACTGGTCTGCGTCGCCAGCGGCTGGCGTTTCCAGAGCCGACCCGAGATGCGCACCTATCTCGACCGATTGCACCCCGAGAAACCGCCGCGATATACCCGCGCGGCGCTTGAAACCCTGGCCATCATTGCCTACCGCCAACCCGTCACGCGCGGCGACATCGAAGAGATCCGCGGTGTGACGGTGAGCAGCCAGATGCTGCGCCAGCTCGAGGACCGCGGCTGGGTCGACACCATCGGCTACCGCGAGGCGCCGGGGCGTCCCGCCTTGTTGGCAACGACACGGCAATTTCTCGATGACCTGGGGCTGAAGTCGCTGGACCAGCTGCCCCTGCTCGATGCGGCGCTGCCGAGTGCCGCCGGCAATGCCCAGGCCTTGCCGATACAACCTTCCTTGCTCGATGCGCTGGAGCGCGATCTCGCGCCGAGCGATGTTCCACTTTCTTCCGAGGCCTGAGGCCGCACCCATGAACGACATGCCCGACACACCCGACACGACTGCGGCCACGCCCTCGTCCGACTCGACCGCTGCACCTAAGCGTCGCCGCACCCGCAAGTCTGCGGACGACACGGTCCCCGCGCTCGACAGCAGCGCTGCGCAGGCGGCTGAGCTGCCGGTCGAGACGCCGGTCGAGCAGGCGCCCGCTGCTCAGGCGCCGGCCGAGAAGAAGCGCAGGGCTGCGCGTGCGTCGGTCGAGCCTGTCGCTGCTGCGGCCGAGGCGCCTGCTGAAGGCGTTGCCGCCCCGGCCCGCAAGCCGCGTGCGCCGCGGCGGGTCGACGCACCGAGCGCCGATGCGTCGCCTGTCGAGGTGGTGGCTGCGCCTGACGCCGTCGCGCCGGCTCCCGTGGCCGAGGCGTCGGTCCAGTCGGACGAGGGCGCCGATGCGGCAGTCCGTCCGGCTCGTCGCTCGCGCGGCCGCAAGACGCAAGGCGATGCCGTCGCCGTGGCGGCTGCCGATGAGGCGTCGGCGGCTCCGTCCGGCGACGCGCCGACAGGCGACCGCGTCGAGGCCGCTGTCGAGCCGGGCGAAACGTCGCAGTCCGGTGCGGTCGTCCAGGCCCCCGAGCGCGACACGCGCCGCCGCGATCGCCGCCAGAAGCAGCGTGAAGAGCGCCCGCGCGCGGTCGAGGCCGAGGCGGCTCCGGCGATCTTCACGCTGGGCGAGATGCCCGAAGGCGAGGCCGGTGCTGCCGACGCCGCGCTTGCGCTGCCGGTCGATGCCGGGCAGTTGTTCGCTGCCGTGCTGTCGGGCGACTACGACGTCGAGGACGCCGAAGAGGAAGAGGTTTCCGCCGATCCGGGCAAGCGCGTGCTGCGTCCCGAGCCCGAGGCGCCCAAGCTGCACAAGGTGCTGGCGCAGGCGGGTGTCGGCTCGCGCCGCGACATGGAACAGCTGATCCAGGAGGGTCAGGTGTCGGTCAACGGCGAGGTGGCGCACATCGGCATGCGCATCGCCCAGGGCGACCAGATCAAGATTGCCGGCCGGCCGATCAAGGTGCGCATCGCGCCGCCGCCGGCACGTGTGCTGGCCTATCACAAGCCGGTCGGCGAGGTGGTCACGCACCACGACCCCGAAGGCCGGCCGACCGTGTTCCGCCGGCTGCCGCGCCTGCCGGTCGGCAAGTGGCTGTCGGTGGGGCGTCTGGACATCAACACCGAAGGCCTGCTGCTGTTCACCAACTCGGGCGAACTGGCCAACCAGCTGATGCACCCGCGTTTCGGCGTCGAGCGCGAGTACGCGGTGCGCGTGCTGGGTTCGCTCGACGAGGCCGCGCGTGCGCGCCTGCTCGAAGGTGTCGAGATCGAGGGCCAGCGGGCCATGTTCAAGTCGATCGATGACGGCGGCGGCGAAGGCATCAACCACTGGTATCGCGTGGTGATCACCGAAGGCCGCAACCGCGAGGTGCGCCGGCTGTTCGATGCGGTCGGCCTGACGGTCAGCCGCCTGATCCGCATCCGCTACGCCACCGTGGTGCTGCCGCGTGGCCTCAAGCGCGGCGTCTGGGTCGAACTCGACGACAACGACGTGCGCCAGATCCGCCAGATCGCCAACGGCCCGCGTGCCGAGCGTGGCGAGCGCGAAGAACGGGGCCCGCGTGCCGACCGTGCAGAGCGTGGCCCGCGTGACGGCCAGCAGCCCGGCCGCGGCGCCGGCAAGGGCAAGGGTGGCGGCCAAGGCCAGGGCCAGGGTCCGCAGATGTCCCAGGGCGGCCAGAACGCGCCGGGTGGACGTGGCAATCAGCAGCGCGGCAACAAGCCGGTGGGCAAGGGCGGGCAGGGTGGACAGGGCTTCGAGCGCCGCGGTCCGGACGGCCGGCCCGGCGCGCCGCGCAGCGGGGGCGCCGAGTGGCGCGACGAGCGCCCGGCGCGCGACGGCAACGTCAGTCGTGAGCCGCCGCGCGAGCGCGAAGACGGCGATTTCGGCGACGATCCGCTGCACATCCCGAACCCGCTCGAGCAGACCTTCGATCGCCGTTTTGCCACCGGT
Organism: Leptothrix cholodnii SP-6; assembly: GCF_000019785.1. Lineage (NCBI taxonomy): Bacteria > Pseudomonadati > Pseudomonadota > Betaproteobacteria > Burkholderiales > Sphaerotilaceae > Leptothrix > Leptothrix cholodnii. Next base: position 3,162,316 of record NC_010524.1, on the reverse strand, counting down.
TCCAAGCGCATCAGCGCCGGTTTCGGCAGGCCGAGCGACGACGTGCCGGGTGGCCGCGGTGGCGACAACCGCAAGGGCGGCCCGCGCGAACCCGATCCCTTGCAGACCTCGGTCGGCTACATCGGCTCCGATGCCTATTTCAACAAGCCGGGCGGTCCGAACCGCGGCCGTGGCGGTCGCCGCCGCTGACCTGCCGGGCCTGCATGCGGCAGGGCCTGGCTGCACCGGTGGCCCCCACCGGGCACCGGGTGGCCTCGCAGGCTAAAATATCGGGCTTTGCCCCCATCCCCGAATTCAGGAGAAAAACATGGCCATCGAACGCACCCTCTCGATCATCAAGCCCGACGCCGTCGCCAAGAACGTCATCGGCCAGATCCTCGCCCGCTTTGAAGGCGCCGGCCTGAAGATCGCTGCCGCCCGCCTGGCACAGCTGTCGCGCGCCGAAGCCGAGCAGTTCTATGCCGTGCACAAGGCCCGCCCGTTCTTCAACGACCTGGTCAACTTCATGATCTCCGGCCCGGTCATGATCCAGGTGCTCGAAGGCGAAGGCGCGATCCTGAAGAACCGCGACCTGATGGGCGCCACCGATCCGAAGAAGGCCGAGAAGGGCACCATCCGCGCCGACTTCGCCGACTCGATCGACGCCAACGCCGTGCACGGCTCCGACGCGCCCGAGACCGCTGCGGTCGAGATCGCGTTCTTCTTCCCCGGCATGGCTGTCTACAGCCGCTGAGGAACCCCTGGCTGCAAGCTGCCTCGAGCCGCGATCGGTTCGAGGCGGGCCTTGCAGCCGGCTTCTACTTCCTGGCACGCCATGACCGCGGTCAACCTGCTCGATTTCGACCTCGACGCGCTGGCCGCCTACTGCGAGCAGCTGGGCGAGAAGCGTTTCCGTGCGGTCCAGCTGTTCCGCTGGATCCACCAGCGCGGCGCGGCCGATTTCGGCCAGATGAGCGATCTGGCCAAGTCGCTGCGCAGCAAGCTCGCCGACGTGGCGTGCATCGCGCCCCTGCGGGTGCTGTCCGAACACCGCTCGTCCGACGGCACGATCAAGTGGCTGTTCGACGTGGGTGACGGCAACGCCGTCGAGACCGTCTACATCCCCGAGGACGACCGCGCCACGCTGTGCATCTCGTCGCAGGCGGGCTGTGCGGTGGGCTGCCGTTTCTGCTCGACCGGACACCAGGGCTTTTCACGCAACCTGAGCACCGCCGAGATCCTGGCGCAGCTCTGGTATGCCGAGCACAGCCTGCGCCGCGAGCGCGCCGAGGGTGTTTCGGTGGGCGCGCGTGCGGCCACCGGCCCGGCCAGCGAGCGCATCATCAGCAACGTCGTGATGATGGGCATGGGCGAGCCGCTGCAGAACTACGCCGCCGTGCTGCCGGCCCTGCGCGTGATGCTCGACGACCACGGCTACGGCCTGTCGCGGCGCCGCGTGACGGTCTCGACCTCCGGCGTGGTGCCGATGATCGATCGCCTGGCCGCCGATTTGCCGGTGGCGCTGGCGGTGTCGCTGCATGCGTGCGACGACGCGCTGCGCGACGTGCTGGTGCCGCTCAACCGCAAGTACCCGCTGGCCGAACTGCTGGGCGCCTGCCAGGCGTATCTGGCTTCGGCGCCGCGCGACTTCATCACCTTCGAATACTGCATGCTCGACGGCGTCAACGACAGCGACGAGCAGGCGCGTGCGTTGCTCAAGCTGGTCGGCGACAAGGGGCCGGTCGGGCGCCTGCCGTGCAAGTTCAACCTGATCCCGTTCAACCCCTTCCCCGAGTCGGGCCTCAAGCGCTCGGGCAACGAGCGCGTGCAGGCCTTCGCCCAGGTGCTGATCGACGGTGGCCTGGTGACCACCGTGCGCAAGACCCGCGGCGACGACATCGACGCCGCCTGTGGCCAGCTCGCCGGCGAGGTGCAGGACCGCACCCGCGTCCAGGAGCGCATGACGCGCTCGCCGATCCGCGTGATCCGCTCGGCCGCCCAGCCCGACGCCGCTTGATGCGTGCTGGCGCTGTCGGTGCCCTCGGTGGCCTGCTCCTCCCATTTCCGGTGAACCCGCATGCGTGAACCTGCTTCATCCGAGCGCCGGCCCGTGACCGGCGCGCACCTGACCCGGATCGGTGTCCGGCTCGGCGCTGCGCTGCTGCTGGCGTCGACGCTGCTGGCGTGCACCACGACCACCGAGGTGGTGTCGACCACGGTGGGCGACACGCGCATCCCGGCGCCCTCCCAGCCTGTCGCGGTCAACAGCAGCAGCAATGCGGCGACGCGGCCGGATCTGGTCACGGCGTCCGATGAAACCGATGCGGCCAAGCGCTCGCGCATCCGCCTCGAGCTGGCTTCGGCCTATTTCGCCCAGGGCCAGGCCGGCACGGCGCTCGACGAAGTCAAGCGCGCCCTGGTGGCCGACCCGAACAGCGCCTCGGCCTTCAACCTGCGTGGCCTGATCTACGCCAGCATGTCCGAGAACGCGCTGGCCGAAGAGAGCTTCCGGCGCGCGCTGTCGCTCAACGGCGGCGATGCCGACGCGCTGCACAACTACGCCTGGTTCCTGTGCCGGCAGCAGCGCTACCCCGATGCGCGCCGCTATTTCGAGCAGGCACTGGCGATCCCCCAATACCGCGAACAGACCAAGAGCCTGCTGGCACAAGGCGTCTGCGAAGCCCGCGCCGGCGACCTGAACGCGGCCGAGCGCCTGCTGCTGCGCAGCTACGAGCTCGACGCAGGCAACCCGGCCACCGCCTTCAACCTGGCCGAGGTGCTGCTGCGCAAGGGCGACCTCGATCGGGCGCGCTTCTACATCCAGCGTGTCAACCAGGCCAACGAACTGGCCACCGCCGAGACGCTGTGGCTGGCCGCACGCATCGAACACAAGCGCAAGAATCCGACGGCGGTCGACGAGTTCGGCAGCCAGTTGCGCACCCGCTTCCCCGGTTCACGGGAAAGTGCGGCTTTTGAACGAGGACAACTCGATGAGTGAACCGAAGTCGCCGGCCTCGGCAACGCCATCCGCCGAAGGCGCCCGGACCAGCGCCGGAGCCTTGCTGCGCGCCGCCCGCGAGGCCCGTGGCCTGGAGCTCGACCAGTTCGCGCTGCTGCTGAAGGTGCCGGTGCCCAAGCTCCAGGCGCTCGAGGCCGATCGCCTCGACCAGCTGCCCGGCCTGGCCTTCGTGCGTGGCCTGGCGACGGCGATCGCCCGCCAGCTCGAGATCGATCCGCAGCCGATCCTGGCCGCGCTGCCGGCCGCGGCGCAGGCACCGCAGGCGCTCGAGAACGTCACCCGCGGGCTGGCGACGCCCTATCGCGAACCGGGCTCGCGCATGCTGCCGGGCAGCTGGCCCGAGTGGCTGCGCCCGGGCGTGATCGTGCCGGCCCTGCTGCTGCTGCTGGCGCTGCTGTTCTGGCTGGCGCCGCCGATGCGCGCCTTGATGCGCGAGCCGGTGGCCGCCGCGGCCAGCGCCGTGCAGGCCACCGTGGCGGCCAGCCAGGCGGTCACCAACGAGGTGCGCTCGGCCGACGGCGCCGACAACGGTGGCGCGGTCAGCACCACCCTCGAGTCGAGCGCCAGCGCCGTGGTCGAGACGGTGCATTCGGCGCCGCCCGAGGAGCCGGCGTCGTCGCAGAATGCGGCCGCCGCGGGCTCGGTGGTGCTGCGCACCAGCGCCGATTCGTGGATCGAGGCGCGTGACGGCGCCGGTGCCTTGCTGATGTCGCGCATGCTGCCGGCCGGCGAGGTGGTCGGGCTCGACGGCAGCCTGCCGATCCGGCTCAAGATCGGCAACGCCGACGGCACCCGGCTGCACTTTCGAGGCCAGCCGATCGACCTGAACCCCCACACGCGCGACAACGTGGCGCGTCTCGAACTGAAGTGAGTCCGGCCATGGCCATCGAGTCCGATTCGTCCGAACTGCAACCGATCGCGCTGGGCGAGCCCCGGCAGCAGCGCAGCCTGCAGGCGCGCGTGACCTGGGGCGAGCGCGTGGTCACGATCGGCGGCGGCGCCCCGGTGCGCGTGCAGTCGATGACCAACACCGACACGGTCGACGTCATCGGCACGGCGATCCAGGTCAAGGAACTGGCGATCGCCGGCTCCGAGCTGGTGCGCATCACGGTCAACACGCCCGAGGCGGCGATGGCCGTGCCGCACATTCGCGAGCAGCTCGACCGCATGGGCATCGACGTGCCGCTGATCGGCGACTTCCACTACAACGGCCACACGCTGCTGAGCCAGTATCCCGATTGCGCTGCGGCGCTGTCGAAGTACCGCATCAACCCCGGCAACGTCGGCAAGGGCGACAAGCGCGATCGCCAGTTCGGCATGATGATCGAGGCCGCCCTGAAGCACGACAAGGCGGTGCGCATCGGCGTCAACTGGGGCAGCCTCGATCAGGAGCTGCTCGCCCGCCTGATGGATCAGAATCACGCTCGCGCCCAGCCCTGGGAGGCGCGCCAGGTGATGTACGAGGCGCTGATCCAGTCGGCGCTCGATTCGGCCGCCTATGCGGTCGAGCTGGGCATGAAGCCGTCGCAGATCATCCCGAGCTGCAAGGTCAGCGGCGTGCAGGACCTGATCGCCGTCTACCAGGCGCTGCGCCAGCGCTGCGACTACCCGCTGCACCTGGGCCTGACCGAAGCCGGCATGGGCACCAAGGGCACGGTGGCGTCGGCGGCGGCGCTGGCGGTGCTGCTGCAGCAGGGCATCGGCGACACCATCCGCGTGAGCCTCACGCCGCAGCCGGGCGAATCGCGCACGCAGGAGGTGCTGATCGCCAACGAGATCCTGCAGGCGCTCGGCCTGCGCACCTTCGTGCCCAGCGTGACGGCCTGTCCGGGTTGCGGGCGCACCACCAGCACCACCTTCCAGGAACTGGCCAAGCAGATCGACGACTTCCTGCGCGCGCAGATGCCGGTCTGGCGCGCCCGCTATCCGGGCGTCGAGGCCATGAAGGTGGCCGTGATGGGCTGCATCGTCAACGGCCCGGGCGAGAGCAAGCACGCCGACATCGGCATCAGCCTGCCCGGCACCGGCGAGGCGCCGGCCGCGCCGGTGTTCATCGACGGCGAGAAGGCGCTGACGCTGCGCGGCGAGGGCATCGCCGGCGAGTTCCAGGCGCTGGTCGAGCAGTACATCGAGCGGCGTTTCGGCGCTGCCGCCACCGCGCCGCAGGCCTGAACGGCACGTCAGATCCGGTCCGGCCCGCGGTGCGTGGCCGGCCTTGTTTTTTCAGAAGACACATTTCCCATGGCCGAAGCCCTCAAAGCCGTCAAAGGCATGAACGACCTCCTGCCGCCCGAGTCGGCGCGCTGGGAGTGGTTCGAACACACCGTGCGCGCGCTGATGCGCCGCTACGGCTACGCCAACATCCGCACGCCGATCGTCGAACCCACGCCGCTGTTCGTGCGCGGCCTGGGCGAGGTGACCGACATCGTCGAGAAGGAGATGTATTCCTTCGAGGACAAGATGAACGGCGACGCCCTCACGCTGCGCCCCGAGGGCACCGCCGGCGTGGTGCGCGCGGTGGTCGAGCATTCGATGCTCTACGAGGGCGGCAAGCGGCTGTTTTACATCGGCCCGATGTTCCGCCACGAGCGGCCGCAGCGCGGGCGCTACCGGCAGTTCCACCAGGTGGGCGTCGAGGCGCTGGGGTTTGCCGGGCCGGACGTCGACGCCGAGGTGATCCTGATGGCGCGCAGCCTGTGGCGCGATCTGGGCCTGACCGACGTGCGCCTGGAGCTCAACAGCCTGGGCCAGGCCGATGAGCGCCGCGCGCACCGTGCCGCGCTGATCGCCTATTTCGAGCAGCACCTCGACGAGCTGGATGCCGAGGCGCAGCGCCGCCTGCACAGCAACCCGCTGCGCATCCTCGACACCAAGAATCCGGCGATGCAGGCGATCGTCGAGGCCGCGCCGCAGCTGATGGATTTTCTCGGCGAGGCTTCGCTCAAGCACCTCGATGCGGTCAAGGCGCAGCTCGATGCGGTCGGCCAGCCCTACCGCATCAACCCGCGGCTGGTGCGTGGCATGGACTACTACAACCTGACGGTGTTCGAGTGGGTCACCGACCGCCTCGGCGCGCAGGGCACGATCTGCGGCGGCGGGCGTTATGACGGCCTGATCGAGCAGATCGGCGGCAAGCCGGCGCCGGCCGTGGGCTGGGGTCTGGGCATCGAGCGGGTGATCGAGTTGCTGAAGGAAAGCGGCGTGACCGCGCCCGCCACCTCGCCCGACGCCTACGCCGTGGTGCCCGATGCGGCGGCACTGCCGATCGCCACCGCCTGCGCCGAGGCGCTGCGCGCGGCCGGCATCGCCGTCGTCATGCATGCCGCCGGCAAGGACGGCCCGGGCAGCATGAAGTCGCAGTTCAAGAAGGCCGACGCGAGCGGCGCCACGTTCGCACTGGTGTTCGGCGCCGACGAGCTGGCGCAGGGCATGGTGGCGGTCAAGCCGCTGCGTGCCGGTGGCGGCGCGCAGGTCTTGCGCCCGATCGCCGACGTGGCGCTCTGGGCTGCCGGCCTGCAGGGCGAAGCCGCGCTGCCCGCATAATCGCGAACCTGTCCGCCGTGGCCGCGCAGCCTGCCTGCGCCGCCCGCGGATCATCGGTCGCCGTCTCCCGGCGGCCCACACAACAGGCCGGACGCAGCCCAGCTCGCCCGGCACGCTCTCTCCCATCAGGCACAGCATGGCCACGCATCTCGACCTCGAAGAACAGGAACAGCTCGACCAGCTGAAGCATTTCTGGCGCGCCTACGGCAACCTCATCACCTGGACGCTGGTGCTGGTGTTCGGTGCCTACGCCGCCTGGAACGGCTGGAACTACTGGCAGCGTGACCAGGCCTCCAAGGCTGGCGGCATGTACGACGAGGTCGAGCGCGCCGTGCTGGCCGGCGAGGCCGACCGCGCCGCCAAGGTCTTTGCCGACCTGAAGGACCGTTATCCGGGCACCACGTTCGCCGAGCAGGCCGCCTTGCTGACCGCGCAGGTGCAGTTCGACAAGGGCCAGATCGATGCCGCGCAGGCCACGCTGGCCTGGGTGGCCGACAAGGCCCGCGAACCCGAATACAGCGCGGGCGCACGGCTGCGTCTGGCCGGCCTGCTGCTGGACGCCAAGCAATACGACGAGGCGCTGGCCCGCTTGGCCGGTGACGTGCCGCCGAGCTACGAGGCCCTGGTGGCCGACCGCCGCGGCGACATCCTGCTCGCACAAGGCAAGAACGCCGAGGCCGTGGCGGCCTATCAGGTGGCGTTCAAGGGCATGGACCGCACGCTCGATTACCGCCGCCTGATCGAGGCCAAGCTGACCGCGCTGGGCGCTGCGCCGGTCGATGAAGCCGCATCGGCGGCTGCCAAGCCATGAGCGCACACGCCACGGCACGACCGCAGGTCGGGCGCAGCGCGCCGGCGCGTCGCTGGGTGCTGGCGTGGGCCGGGCTGGGCCTCGCCGCGCTGGCGGCGTGTTCGTCACCGAGCAAGCCGACGCCGGCCCCGCTCGAGGCCGTGACGGCCAAGATCGCCGGCAAGCAGATCTGGCGCCAGAGCCTGGGTGAGCCGGTGGCGGCGCTGTCGGTGGCCGTGGTCGGCGACCGGTTCGTGCTCGCCAGCCGCGACGGCGTGGTGCTCAGCTACGACGTCGCGACCGGTGCCGAACGCAGCCGCGTCGCGCTGGGCGTCAAGCTGTCGGCGGGGGTCGGCAGCGATGGCCGCTACAGCGCGGTCGTCAGCGACAACAACGACCTGGTGCTGATCGACGGCGCCAAGGAGCGCTGGCGCATCCGCCTGTCGTCGCGGGTCGTCACGGCGCCGCTGGTGGCGGGCGAGCGGGTCTTCATCCAGATGGTCGATCGCACCATCCAGGCCTACGACGTGCTCGATGCCCGCCGGCTCTGGAGCCTGGCGCGCAGCGGCGAGCCGCTGGCGCTGGCGCAGGCCGGCCTGCTGCTGCCCTACAAGGACACGCTGCTGGCGGGCCAGGGGTCGCGGCTGGTGGCGATCGACCCGCTGACGGGCTCGGTGCGCAACGAGGTCGGCCTGCCGGCGCAGCGCGGCACCAACGAGGTCGAACGCCTGGCCGACCTGGTCGGGCCGGCGGCGCGGGTGGGCGACGTGGTCTGCGCGCGCGCTTTCCAGTCGTCGGTCGGCTGCATCCAGGTCGAGCGTGCCGTGTCGGTCTGGACCCGCACCTTCGGCGGTTACCAGGGCCTGGCGGCCGATGCCGACTTCGTCTTTGCCGCCGATGGCAGCGACCGCATCAGCGCCTGGAAACGCGCCAGCGGCGACATCGCCTGGACCAGCGAGCGGCTGCGCAACCGCGGCCTGAGCGCGCCGCTGGTGAGCGGCAGCACCGTGGTCTTCGGCGATTTCGAAGGCTGGCTGCACTTCCTCAGCCGCGATCGCGGCGAAACCCTTTTACGCCTGCCCACCGACAGCAGCGGCATCGCCGCGCCGCTGGTGCGCTCGGGCCAGACCCTGCTGGCGGTGTCGCGGTCGGGGGGCGTCTACGCCTTCCGCCCGCAATGAACGCCAGCGCACCGCATTGAACGGAATCCCTTGATGAAACCCGTGATTGCCATCGTCGGACGACCCAACGTCGGCAAGTCCACACTCTTCAACCGCCTGACCGGCCGGCGCGACGCCATCGTCGCCGACTTCGCCGGCCTCACGCGTGACCGCCACTACGGCGACGGCAAGCTCGACAACCACGAGTTCATCGTCATCGACACCGGCGGCTTCGAGCCCGATTCGACCTCGGGCATCTACAAGGAGATGGCCAAGCAGACGCGCCAGGCGGTGGCCGAGGCCGACGCGGTGGTGTTCGTGGTCGACGTGCGCGCCGGCCTGTCGGCGCAGGACCACGACATCGCCCGCTATCTGCGCGCCACCGGCAAGCGCGTGCTGCTGGCGGCCAACAAGGCCGAGGGCATGAAGGACGGCCCGCAGCTGGCCGAGTTCTACGAGCTCGGCATGGGCGAGCCGCTGGCGGTGTCGTCGGCGCATGGCCAGGGCGTGCGCAGCCTGATCGAGATGGCGCTCGAAGGCATCGAGCCGCCCGAGCCCGAAGAAGGCTACTCGGAAGAAGAACTGCGCAACCGGCCGACCCGGCTGGCGGTGGCCGGCCGTCCCAACGTCGGCAAGTCGACGCTGATCAACACCTGGCTGGGCGAGGAGCGGCTGGTCGCCTTCGACCTGCCGGGCACCACGCGCGACGCCATCCACGTGCCGTTCGAGCGTGGCGACAAGAAGTACGAGCTGATCGACACCGCCGGCCTGCGCCGCAAGGGCAAGGTGTTCGAGTCGATCGAGAAGTTCTCGGTCGTCAAGACGCTGCAGGCGATCTCGGATGCCAACGTCGTGCTGCTGCTGATCGACGCCACCGAAGGCGTGTCCGACCAGGACGCGCACATCGCCGGCTACGTGCTCGATGCCGGCCGGGCGGTGGTGATCGCGATCAACAAGTGGGACGCGATCGACAGCTACCAGCGCGAGACGCTGCAGCGTTCGATCGAGCAGCGGCTGGCATTCCTGAAGTTCGCGCCGGTGCTGATGATCTCGGCCAAGAAGCGCCAGGGCCTGGGGCCGCTGTGGAAGGCGATCGACGATGCCTGGGCCTCGGCGACGCGCAAGCTGCCGACGCCGCAGCTCACGCGCCTGTTGCTGGAGGCGGTGGAGTACCAGCAGCCCAAGCGCGCCGGCGCCGTGCGTCCGAAGCTGCGTTATGCCCACCAGGGCGGCCAGAACCCGCCGATCATCGTCATCCACGGCAATGCGGTCGAGCACGTCACCGAGGTCTACAAACGCTATCTGGAAGCGCGCTTCCGCGAGCACTTCAAGCTCGTGGGCACGCCGATGCGAATCGAGTTGCGCGCCTCGCACAATCCCTTCGTCTCGAAGGATTCCTGAGCCCTCCCGGCCGGCCCGTACACGTGTGATAACGTGAGGGCTTCCGAACTTTCCAACACGGAGCATATCGTGAGCAACAAAGGGCAATTGCTACAAGACCCGTTTCTGAACCTGCTGCGCAAAGAGCATGTGCCGGTCTCGATCTATCTGGTCAACGGCATCAAGCTGCAAGGCCACATCGAGTCGTTCGACCAGTACGTCGTCCTGCTGCGCAACACGGTCACGCAAATGGTCTACAAGCATGCAATTTCCACTGTGGTCCCGGGTCGCCCCGTGAATTTCCACGCCACCGAAGCCCAGGACTCCAACTGAGCTTCCCTACCGGCACCCAGAGCGCACCCGCCATCAGCACCTTGACTGCATCGGATGTCACCCCCCGCCCACGTGCCTTGCTCGTGGGCGTGGATCTGGGGGTCGGTTCTTCATTTGATCCCACGCTGGATGAGCTGGCGTTGCTGGCCGAGTCGGCTGGCGACGAAGCCGTCGCGCGCCTGATCGCCCGCCGCAAGGCGCCCGATCCGGCCTTGTTCGTCGGCTCGGGCAAGGCCGACGAGATCAAGGAGCTGATCGCGCTCCATCAGGCCGATTGCGTCATCTTCGACCAGGCGATCGGCCCGGCCCAGCAGCGCAATCTCGAGCGCCATCTCGGTGTCGAGGTGCTCGATCGCACCGGCCTGATCCTCGAGATCTTTGCCGCCCGCGCGCGCAGCCACGAGGGCAAGCTGCAGGTCGAGCTGGCCCGGCTGCAATACCTTTCGACACGGCTCGTCCGCCGCTGGTCGCACCTGGAGCGCCAGCGCGGTGGTGTCGGCCTGCGCGGTGGCCCGGGTGAAACCCAGATCGAACTCGATCGCCGCATGATCGACGTGCGCATCAAGTCGGTCAAGGAACGCCTCGAGAAGGTCAAGCGCCAGCGCGGCACGCAACGCAAGTCGCGCGAGCGGCATGGCACGTTCCGGGTCTCGCTGGTCGGCTACACCAATGCGGGCAAGAGCACGCTGTTCAATGTGCTGGTGAAGGCGCAGGCCTACGCGGCCGATCAGCTCTTCGCCACGCTCGACACCACCACGCGGCAGATGTACCTCGAAGATGCCAGGCGCAGCGTGTCGCTATCCGACACGGTGGGGTTCATTCGCGATCTGCCGCACAGCCTCGTGGAGGCTTTTCAGGCCACGCTGCAGGAGTCTGCCGACTCCGACCTGCTGCTGCACGTGGTCGATGCGGCCAGTCCGACCTGGCTTGAACAGCTGCATGAAGTGCAGCGCGTTCTGCGCGAGATCGGTGCCGAGTCGGTGCCGCAGTTCCTGGTCTTCAACAAGATCGATCTTCTCGAGGATGACGCGCTCCCGCGTGTGATGTGCGATCAGTACGAGATCGAGCCGGGACGGGTCGTGTCCCGATTCTTCATCAGCGCAGCGGCCAACGAAGGCCTGGGCGCATTGCGCCGCGCGATCGCCCAGGCTTCTCTCGACGCCGACGCCCGTCGCGGCCAGCCTCTGGCCGATGTCCGTTTTGATCCCGTGCCCCCTGATGCGGAACCTATGGCGCCAGAGGCATCCAATGATGTCCCGGCGCACCCGCACGAGGCTTGAGCCGTTGCCGTTAGCATTGACTCTCATGACTTCCATTCGTTACTTTCCCAGTCTTCCAGTGCGCCTGAGAGCCACCATCGGATCAGGCTTGACCTCGATTTCAGCTGCCGTGCGTCGCCTCGTTTCGCCTGCAGGCGCCTCGGGCATGGCCAGCAATGGCCGCAACGATGGGCCGCCCGATCTCGACGAGTTGTGGCGTGATTTCAACCAGAAGCTCGGCGGCCTGTTTGGCGGTCGCAACGGTGGTCCGCGTGGCGGCCGTGGCAATCCGGGTGGCTCAGGAAGTGAGCCGCCGGATGCCCGCGTGATGGGCATCGGTGGTGGGCTGATCGCCGGCGTCGTCGCGTTGCTGTGGTTCGGCAGCGGCTTCTTCATCGTCCAGGAAGGCCAGCAAGCCGTGGTGCTGACCTTCGGCAAGTTCACGCGCACGGTCGATGCCGGCATCCAGTTCCGCTGGCCTTATCCGTTCCAGTCGCACGACACCGTGTCGGTGACGCAGACCCGCTCGACCGAGGTGGGGCGCAGCAATGTCGTGCAGGCCACCGGCTTGCGTGATTCGTCGATGCTCACGCAGGACGAGAACATCGTCGACATCCGGTTCACGGTGCAATGGCGCCTGAAGGATGCCAAGGACTTCCTGTTCGAGAATCGCAATGTCGACGAGGCCGTCCTGCAGGCGGCCGAATCGGCGGTACGCGAGATCGTCGGGCGCAGCAACATGGATTCGGTGCTCTACGAGCAGCGTGACGCGATCGCGGTCGATCTGGTCAAGTCGATCCAGACCCAGCTCGATCGCCTGAAGGCGGGCATCCTGGTCGTCAATGTCAACGTTCAGAGCGTTCAGGCGCCCGAGCAGGTACAGGCCGCGTTCGATGACGCCTTCAAGGCCGGTGCCGATCGCGAGCGCCTGAAGAACGAAGGCCAGGCCTATGCCAACGACATCCTGCCCAAGGCGCAGGGTGCTGCGGCGCGGCTGTCCGAAGAGGCGCAGGGTTATCGCGCGCGCGTGATCGCCCAGGCCGAAGGTGACGCCGAACGTTTCCGCTCCGTGCTGACCGAGTACCAGAAGGCGCCGGCCGTGACGCGGGACCGCCTCTACATCGACACCATGGCGCAGGTCTATTCGAACGTCAGCAAGGTGATGGTCGATTCACGCAATGGCAGCAATCTGCTTTATCTGCCGCTGGACAAGCTGATCCAGCAGGCCGCGTCCGGTCCGGCACCCGCGGCCGGGCCCGTGATTCCCTCGCCTGAATCCATGCAGGGTGCGGTCACGGATGTGCGTTCGCGCGATGGCCAGCGCAGCCGCGACCGTGACGGTCGTTGAGTCGGAGATACCAAGAAATGAACCGTCTGGGACTGATTGTCGTCGGCATCCTGCTGGTGCTGATGACCGCGATGTCGACCCTCTTCGTGGTCGACCAACGTAACTTTGCCGTTGTCTATTCACTCGGTGAGATCAAGGAAGTGATCACCGAGCCGGGCCTGAAGTTCAAGCTGCCGCCGCCGCTGCAGAACGTGATCTTTCTCGATCGCCGCACCCAGTCGCTCGACAGCCCGGAAACGCGCCCCATCTTCACGGCGGAAAAGCAGAGCCTGGTGATCGACTGGCTGGTCAAGTGGCGCGTGGTCGATGCCCGCCAGTTCATCCGCAACACCGGCACCGATCTTCGCAATGCCGAAGCCCGCTTGTCGCCGATCGTGCAGGCGGCGATGAACGAGGAAGTCACCAAGCGCAGCGTGCGTGCGATGTTGTCGGGTGAGCGCGATCGTGTCATGCAGGGCGTGCTTGCCCGCCTGGGTGACGACGCCAAGAACTTCGGCATCGAGGTGGTGGATGTGCGGATCAAGCGTGTCGACTTCGCTTCGTCGGTGACCGAGTCGGTCTATCGCCGCATGGAGTCCGAACGCAAGCGTGTGGCCAACGAGTTGCGGTCGGAAGGGTCGGCCGAAGGCGAGAAGATCCGCGCCGATGCCGATCGCCAGCGCGAAATCGTGCTTGCCGAAGCCTATCGTGATGCGCAGAAGATCAAGGGCGAGGGCGATGCGAAGGCATCGGCGCTGTATGCCGAGTCATTCGGCCGCGATCCGCAGTTCGCGCAGTTCTATCGCAGCCTCGAGGCCTATCGGGCGAGCTTTCGCAGCAAGAGCGACGTGATCGTGGTCGATCCGAGCAGCGATTTCTTCCGGGCCATGCGTGGCGGCGCTGCCGCGCCTGCGCCACGCAAGTAAGTCGACCAGGATGGGCGACATCCTGTTGGCGGCACTGGCCTTGATGCTGGTGTTCGAAGGCCTGATGCCGTTCATGAATCCGACCCGATGGCGCCAGGTGTTCGAGCAGGTGCTGCGCCTGAGTGACGGGCAGATCCGTTTCATCGGACTCAGCAGCATCCTGGTCGGGCTGTTGCTCCTGGTGTTCGTGGCGGGTTGAGTCGAAGCACGACGCCCGGCCCGTTAGAATCCACCGTTTCGATTTCACGGATTTCCATGTCATCAGCTTGGCTTTTGCCCGAGCACATAGCCGATGTGCTGCCGCACGAAGCGCGCCGCATCGAAGAGTTGCGGCGCATCATGCTCGACGCTGCGCGCACCTGTGGCTACGAGTTGGTCATGCCGCCGCTGCTCGAATACATCGAATCCCTGCTCTCCGGCACCGGGCACGAGCTGGATCTGAAGACCTTCAAGCTGGTGGATCAGCTCAGCGGCCGCACGCTCGGTGTGCGTGCCGACACGACGCCGCAAGTTGCGCGCATCGACGCGCACCTGCTCAACCGTGCCGGCCTGACGCGGCTGTGCTACTGCGGCCCGGTGCTGCACACGCGGCCGGCCGGATTGCATGGCAGCCGCGAACCGCTGCAGTTCGGGGCCGAGACCTACGGTCACGCCGGGCTCGAAGCCGATCTCGAGGTGCTCGAGCTGGCGATCGACTGCCTGAGCCTGGCGGGTATCCAGGGTCTGGTGCTGGATCTTTCGGATGCGCGCCTGCTGCGCGGCGTGCTCGGATCGGCAGCCATTTCGGCATCGGTCCTCGAAGCGGTGCAATCGGCGTTGGCCGCCAAGGATCGGGCCGAGCTCGAGGCCATCGGGGCCGAGTTGCCACCTGCCGTGCGTGACGGCCTGCTCGCTCTGGTCGACCTGTATGGTGACAGCGGTGTTCTCGATCTGGCGCGGCAACGGCTTCCGGCCGTGCCGATGATCGAGGCCGCGCTCGCCGACCTGGCCTGGCTGGCCCGGCACATCGGTGCGGTCCATCCGGCTGTCACGGTCGGCTTCGATCTGGGCGACATGTCGGGGCATGCCTATTACAGCGGTGCCCGGTTTGCGATCTACGGCCGGGGCGGCATCGATGCCCTGGCACGTGGTGGCCGTTACGACGATGTCGGTGCCGTCTTCGGTCGCAAGCGGCCTGCTGCGGGCTTCAGTCTCGACCTGAAGACCGTGGTGGGCCTGGTCGGTTTCGATGGCCGTCGTTCGGCGATCCGTGCACCCTGGAGCGAAGACCCGGGCCTGCGCGCCGAGGTCCGACGCCTGCGCGGCGAAGGCCACGCCGTGGTCTGCGCGCTGCCGGGCCACGAGCATGAGGCGGATGAATTTGATTGCGACCGCGAGTTGGTCGCCGAGCATGGCCAGTGGCAGGTGCGGTTGCGCTGAACGCGCGCCGTTGTTGCTGGATCTTTCCTTTCGATCGGATGTTTGAGATGGATACACGCAGTGCTGCGTCGGGCCGGAATGTGGTCGTGGTCGGCACCCAATGGGGTGACGAGGGCAAAGGCAAGGTAGTCGACTGGCTGACCGACCATGCTGCAGCCGTGGTGCGCTTCCAGGGCGGCCACAACGCGGGTCACACGCTGGTGATCAATGGCAAGAAGACTGCGCTGCAGCTGATCCCCTCGGGCATCATGCGGGCCGGCGTGAACTGCTACATCGGCAACGGCGTGGTGGTCGACCCGACCCACCTGCTGCTCGAGATCGAGCGCCTGGAGGCGGCTGGTCTGGAGGTGCGTTCGCGCCTCTACATCAGCGAGTCCTGCCCCCTGATCCTGCCGTTCCACGTCGAGGTCGACCGTGCGCGCGAGGCGATGCGCGAGTCCAGCGGCATCGGCAAGATCGGCACCACCGGCAAGGGCATCGGGCCCGCCTACGAGGACAAGGTGGCTCGTCGCGCGCTGCGTGCCCAGGATCTCAAGCATCCCGAGCGTTTCGCCGCCAAGCTGACGGAACTGCTGGCCCTGCACAACTTCGTGCTGGAGGGATACCTCCATGGCCAGCCGCTCGAGTTCCAGCCGATCTTCGATCACGCCATGAAGGTGGCCGAGCAGATCAAGCCGATGCTGGCCGACGTGGGCGTGCGCATCCATGCGGTCAATGTGCAGGGCGGCAGTGTCCTGTTCGAAGGCGCGCAGGGCACGCTGCTCGACATCGATCACGGCACCTACCCGTATGTCACGTCGAGCAATTGCGTGGCCGGCAATGCGGCGGCGGGCTCCGGCGTCGGGCCTGACAAGCTGCATTACATCCTGGGCATCACGAAGGCCTACACCACCCGCGTCGGCAGTGGCCCGTTCCCGACCGAGCTGCCGATGGACGAGCCCGGCACGGTGGGCCATCACCTGTCGACCGTCGGCCAGGAGCGTGGCACGGTCACCGGCCGTGCCCGCCGTTGCGGTTGGCTCGATGCGGCTGCACTCAAGCGCTCGATCCTGATCAACGGCATCTCGGGGCTGTGCCTGACCAAGCTGGATGTGCTCGATGGTCTCGCCGAGATCAAGATGTGCATCGGCTACGACCTGGGTGACACGAAGGTCGACATCCTGCCGCTCGACGCCGACGACATCATTGCCTGCCAGCCGATCTACGAAACGTTCCCGGGCTGGACCGAGACAACTTTCGGCGTGACGAACTGGGACGACCTGCCGCTCAATGCGCGTCGTTACCTGGAGCGTGTGCAGGCGTTCATCGGCGCGCCCATCGACATGGTGTCGACCGGTCCGGATCGCGACCACACCATCTTGCTGCGGCATCCGTACAAGGTTTGACCGTTGAAGATCGTGCCCAAGAGGAGCCCCCTATGCTGACCGATGACGGAAAACATCTCTATGTTTCCTGGGACGAGTACCACCTGCTGATCGAGCGCCTGGCCATCAAGGTTCACAACTCGGGCTGGGCCTTCGATCAGATCATCTGCCTGGCGCGTGGTGGCATGCGCCCGGGTGACGTGTTGTCGCGCGTGTTCGACAAGCCCCTGGCGATCATGTCGACCAGTTCCTATCGCGCCGAGGCCGGCACGATCCAGGGTCGACTCGATCTGGCCAAGTACATCACCATGCCCAAGGGCGAGTTGGCCGGGCGGGTGCTGCTCGTCGACGACCTGGCCGATTCCGGTGTGACGTTGCGGGCCGTCGTCGATCGGCTGCGCGGCATGCCTGCGATCAGCGATCTGCGCTCGGCCGTGCTGTGGGTCAAGGGCGTGTCGACCTACACGCCGGACTATTTTGTCGAGATGCTTCCGACCAGCCCCTGGATCCACCAGCCGTTCGAGGAGTACGACGATCTTCGTCCGGATGGCTTGGCGAAGAAGCTGTCGGTTTGACGGACGATGATGAGGCGTGAAGACGCCGTCGTCAGAAGGCGGGCCGTCTGTGGCCCGCTTTTTTATTGGGTCGTCGATCGGATCGACGACGTTCAGCTCACACGATCATCGATACAACCGGGTGTGTGGCTCTGTGCGGCACATTTCTCGCCGCCACAAACAATAATGGCCAGCATGTGCTGGCCATTATTGAGTTTGGTGCCCAGGAGAGGACTCGAACCTCCACGGAGTTACCCGCTAGTACCTGAAACTAGTGCGTCTACCAATTCCGCCACCTGGGCTTTCAGGATTTTCTTCCGGTTGATTGCTGAACTGCTGTAATCAACCGAGAAAGAAAGTGTAGCATCCATTCAAACAGAAAAGCAAGAGGTATTGTTTGACTACAACACTGATGAGTGAAATCGAGGGCACGGTGCAAGGCCACCGCGATGGGCACGGCTTCGTGATCCGAGGTGGTGGCGAGCCCGACATCTATCTGGCACCCCAGGAGATGAAGGCGGTTCTGCACCGCGACCGGGTCAAGGTGCGCGTCATACGCCAGGATCGCAAGGGTCGACCGGAAGGCCGCGTGCTCGAGATCCTCGAGCGCAAGCGCGCGCCGATCATCGGCCGGCTGCTCAACGAAAACGGCATGTGGGTGGTGGCACCGGAAGACAAGCGCTACGGTCAGGACATCCTGATTCCCAAGAACGCGTTGGCCAAGGCCGAAGTCGGGCAGGTGGTGGCCGTCGAACTGGTCGAGCCGCCCTCGCTCTATGCCCAGCCCGTTGGCCGCATCACCGAGGTGCTGGGTGACATCGACGACCCCGGCATGGAGATCGAGATCGCGGTGCGCAAGTACGAGGTGCCGCATCGTTTCTCGCCGGAGACGCTGGCGCAGACCGGCAAGCTGCCCGACCGCGTGCGGGCGGCCGACTGCAAGGGCCGCATCGACCTGCGCGATGTGCCGCTGGTCACGATCGACGGCGAAGATGCCCGCGACTTCGACGACGCGGTCTATTGCGAGCCGGCCAAGGTCGGTCGCACCAAGGGCTGGCGCCTGCTGGTGGCGATTGCCGACGTCAGCCATTACGTCAAGCCCGGCGAGCCGCTCGATGACGACGCCTACGAGCGCGCGACCTCGGTCTACTTCCCGCGGCGCGTGATTCCCATGCTGCCCGAGAAGCTGTCCAACGGGCTGTGTTCGCTCAACCCTGACGAAGAGCGGCTGTCGATGGTGTGCGACATGCTGGTCAACGCCAGCGGCGAGGTGCACGCCTACCAGTTCTATCCGGCGGTGATCCTGTCGCATGCACGCTTCACCTACACCGAGGTGGCGACCATCCTGACCAACACGCGCGGCCCCGAGGCGCAGCGTCGTCATGAACTGGTGCCTCATCTGGTGCACCTGCACGAGATCTATCGCGCCTTGCTCAAGCAGCGCGCACTGCGCGGGGCGGTCGATTTCGAGACCACCGAGACCCAGATCGTCTGCGACGACAACGGCCGCATCGAGAAGATCGTGCCGCGCACCCGCACCGAGGCGCACCGCCTGATCGAAGAGGCGATGCTGGCGGCCAACGTCTGCGCGGCCGACTTCATCCACGGCGGCAAACATCCGTCGGTCTATCGCGTGCACGAGGGGCCGACGCCCGAAAAACGCACCACGCTGCAGAACTACCTGCGCAGCATGGGCCTCGGTTTCGTCCTGAGCGAAGAACCCAAGCCGGCGGAGCTGCAGATGATCGCGCAGCAGACGCGCGATCGGCCCGACGTCGCGCAGATCCACCAGATGCTGCTGCGTTCGATGCAGCAGGCGATCTACACGCCGACCAACAGCGGCCACTTCGGCCTGGCCTACGACGCCTACACGCACTTCACCAGCCCGATCCGGCGCTATCCGGATCTGCTGGTGCACCGGGTGATCAAGGCGCTGCTGCACAACAAGCGCTATCACCTGACGCTGCCGCAAGGCCATGCCGCGCCGGCCGAGACCCGGCGCGGCAAACCGGTGTCGGCCGCACACCATGAAAGTGCCGCCTGGGAAGCCGCCGGCGCGCACTGCAGCGCCAACGAGCGGCGTGCCGACGAGGCCTCGCGCGACGTCGAGGCCTGGCTCAAGTGCAAGTTCATGCGCGATCGCCTCGGCGAGGAGTACGCCGGCACGATCAGTTCCGTCACCAGCTTCGGGCTGTTCGTGCAGCTGGACGAGCTCTACGTCGAGGGCCTGGTGCACATCACCGAACTCGGTGGCGAGTATTTCCGCTATGACGAGGCGCGCCAGGAAATGCGTGGCGAGCGCACCGGCGTGCGTTACGTGGTGGGCGGGCGCATCCGGGTGCAGGTCAGTCGCGTCGATCTCGACGGCCGCAAGATCGATTTCCGGATGGTGCGCGAAGGCGCCGCGCCGCAGCCGACGGCGCGAGCTCCGCGTGAACGCCATGCCAATGCGCAGGACGAGCTGGCGGCCATCAAGGACGCCGATCGCCAGGTGCGCCGTGCCGGCCGCAAGGAGGCCGGCGGCAAGTCGACCGGCAAGCCGGCGACGCCACGCAAGAGCGCCGCGGGTGCCGAGGCGCGCAAGGCCAAGGCCAGGCGCAACGGCCGCGGTTGAGCCCGCCGCCGGGTCTGCCCTCAGGCCCGGCGTGCCGCGGCGATGCGTCGCAGCTCGTCGCCGAGCGCTTCGGCGACGCGTGCCGCGGGCAGTGCTTCGGCCTGCGGGCTGAGCGCCTGGGCGGTGGCGCCGTGCAGGTGGCAGGCCGCCAGCGTGGCCTGCCTTGCGGTTTGCAGCGAGTCCGCATGCGGGCCCGAGGCTGCGTCGCGGCGCGTGCTGGCGTGACGGCTCCACAGGCCGCCGAGGCAGCCGGCCAGCACGTCGCCGCTGCCGGGCGTGGCCAGTGCGGCGTTGCCGCTGCCGTTGATCGACGGCAGCTCGCCTGGCGCGGCGATCACCGAGCCCGATCCCTTGAGCACGACCACGACCTGCCAGCGATCGGCCAGGGTCTGCGCGGCCTCGAACCGGTTGCGCTGCACGTCGGCGGCGCTGCAGCCGAGCAGCCGTGCGGCCTCCAGCGGGTGCGGTGTCATCACGGTGGGCCGGCCCGACGTGCCACGCGCCCGCAACGCTCGATCGAGTGCCGGATCGGCGGCGATCGCATTGAGCGCATCGGCGTCGAGCACCAGGCGGGCGGCGTGCGCCAGCAGCGACGGCAGGCGTGCGGCGATGTCGGTGCCGCCGCCGCAACCGGCTACCACGGTCGATGCGCCCAGCCGCGCCGCGTCGGGCGTGGCGCCCGGCATCAGTTCGGGATGCAGCGTGTCGGCGTGGCGCGAGCGGGCGTCCAGCAGATCGACATAGACCCGCCCCGCGCCGCACTGCAGCGCCGCGCGTGCGGCCAGCCACGCGGCGCCCGCCATCGATGCCGCGCCGCCGATCACCCACACGTCGCCGAAGCTGCCCTTGTGCTGGGCGTGGCGCCGCGGCACCGCCACCGCATCGAAGGCGGCGCCACGCTCGAGCACGGCCTGCGCCGGCACGGCCTGCAGGTCGACCGCCAGGTCGTGCCACCAGATCTCGCCGGCGTGATCGCGGCCGGAGCCGGTGAACAGTCCGGGCGCCGGGCTGAGCAGCGCGAGCGTCCAGTCGGCGTCGATCACCGCCGCCGCACCGCCTGCCGGAGCCGGTGGCCAGCTGCCGGTGTCGCCGTTCAGCCCGGACGGCAGATCGACCGCCAGCACGGCTGCGGCGCTCGCATTGATGGTCGCGATCAGTTCGGCGATCCGTCCGTCGGCGGCGCGGTTCAGGCCGCGACCGAGCAGGGCGTCGATCACCAGCGTGCCGTGATCGCAGCGGCTCAGGGTGTCCTGAAGCAGCGTCTGGCCGGTGTCGTCGATCGGCACGACCGGCACGCCGAAGGCGAGTGCCCGCAGTCGCGCAGCGCCGGCATCGGCCGGTTGTCGATCGGGCTGGCCAAGCCACCAGACCCGAACCGTCTTGCCGGCCTGCTGCAACAGGGCCGCGGCTTCGAAGCCGTCGCCGCCGTTGTTGCCGGGGCCGGCGACGATCTCGATCCGCCGACTGTGCGGCGCCAGCGCGATGGCCAGCCGTGCCAGCGCCTGGCCGGCGCGTTGCATCAGCGTGTGCGGTGGCAGCGCCAGCGCGTGCAGACGCTCGAGCTCGCTGCCGTGGCGGGCATCGTGCAGCAGCAGGTTCGAGCGGTCGCGGCCGGTCAGCACCGACCGGGGCGGTGCGCTTGCGGCGTCGAACGGGTGCGGCGTCATCGTCAGACCAGCCCGGCGGCGGCCGTGGCGCTCCACTGGGCGGGCGTCAGCACCGCCACGCCATGCGGCCGGGCGCCACGAGCCAGGCGCAGCAGCGCGCGGTCGCGGGTGACCAGCCACGGCGTGCGGCGGGCCAGCGCCAGGTCGATGAAGCCCTGGTCGTCCGGGTCGGTGCAATGCAGGCGCAGCGCCGCCGACAGCGGCGCGGGCGTGTCGACCAACCGGATCCAGCGCTCGACTTCGGCGTGCGCCGGCGCATGGGCGGCCTGCCAGCGTTGCAGTGGCGGGTGGGTCAGGAGCCGGCCGAGCACGTCGTGCAGCTCGACTCGCATGTCGGGGGTGGCGATCCAGCGCAGCGCGCCGCGGCGTACCGCGTCGCCGAGCGGCTGGGCTGCGGGTTCGGCGAACACCAGCCAGTCGAGTACAGCGTTGGTGTCGAGAATGACGTCGGACGGCGGGTTCATGGGTGCGCCCAGCGTGAGGCCGCAAACGGCGCCGGATCGGTCGAGCAGGGCCGGCCGCTGATCTGTTCGGCCAGCAGGCGCGCGCTGCCGCAGGCCAGTGTCCAGCCGTGGGCGCCGTGGCCGAGGTTGAGCCAGACGCCCGGCGTCGCGCTCGGCCCGATCACCGGCGGGCCGTGCGGCAGCATCGGCCGCGCGCCGCGCCAGATCTGCGCCTGCCGGCGCTCGGTCGCATGCGGAAACCAGCGGTCCAGCGCGGCATAGAGCGGGCTCAGCGCGGCCTCGCCGGCCGGGCCCGGCGAGCCACCGAGCTCGAAGCCGCCGGTCACGCGCAACCGCGGGCCCAGCCGTGACAGCGTCACCCCCGCGCTGGCGTCGACCACCGCCGATTGCAGCGCCTGACCGTCCGGATGGATGCGGAAGGTGGCGGCGTGACCCCAGACCGGCTGGATCGGCAGGGCCTGGGCGTGCCGGTGGACCAGTGTCGTGTCGGCGCCGCTGCACAGCACCACGGCATCGTGGGTTGCCTGACGATCGCGGTCGAGCGGCTGGGTCGGCACGAAGTCGGCCTCGGCGGTATCGGGCGGATGGGCCGCACTGGCGCGGCTTCGCAGCACGGGCCCGGGCCGTGAGGGCGTGGCAGCGTCGCGCTCACGTGCGCGCAGCTGCAGGGTGATCTGTCGGCCCTCGGTGCGGATGGCGCCGACCTCGGTGCCGAACGTGAACTGCACGCCCTGGCGCCGCTCGGCGTGGTCGCGCAGCTGCTGGGTCATCTGGCGACAGTTGCCGACACCGTCGTCGGGCAGGTGCAGGCCGCCGGCCAGGCGCGAACGGCCGAGGTGGGGCTCGATCTCCAGGCAGGCCTGCGGCGTCAGCTCGTTCACTGCCCAGCCCAGCTCGCGCAGCATGCCGGCGTGGCGGTGGGTGGGCGCGAGCTCGCGGCTGTCGCGCAGCAGCACCAGCACGCCGCGGCTGCGCTCGTGGCTGAGGCCGAGGTCGCGGGTGAGCTGGTCGAGGCGCTGCAGGCTGATGACCGCCAGCTCGGTCATGGCGCGCACGTCGCCGGCGTGTCCGCTGCTGCTGGCGCGCCACCATTGCCACAGCCACTGGTAGTGCGCCGGATCCAGGCCGGGGCGCCAGCGCAGCGCCGACTCGTGGTGGCGCAGTCCGCGCAGCAGCCAGCGACGCAGGCCGGGTGCTGCGGCCGGGGACACCAGTCCGGCCGTCAGCAGCCCGGCGTGGGCGAAGCTGGCGGCCTCGGCGACCGCATCGCAGCGCTCGTACACGGTCACTTCGTGGCCGGCTTCGGCCAGCTCGAACGCGGTGGTGACTCCGGCAATGCCGGCACCGACGACCCCGACGCGCATCAGGCGCCCCGCTGCGGTTGCAAGGCGGCTTCGACCGCGCCGGCGGCGTCGAGCAGCAGATCGTCACGCCCGCCTGGCGCCCACAGCATCAGCCCGACGGGGGGCTGGCTTTGCGTGTGGCAAGGCAGCGTGATCGCGCAGCCGTCGAGCAGGTTGACGACGGCGGGGTTGCGCAGCAGCAGCGCGTTGACGCGGAAGAATTCGTCGTCGCTGGCCAGCAGCGGCGCCATCGCCGGGGCGATCAGCGGCACGGTGGGGCTGAGCACGAGGTCGACGTCGGCCAGCGCCGCTTCCATGCGCGTGATCCAGGCGCGGCGGCGTTGATGCAATGCAGCGAGCTGCTCGGCCGAGATCGACGCACCCCGGCGGATGCGCCCGAGCACGCGCGGGTCATATTCGTGGCCGTGCGCCGCCAGGTGCGGCGCGTGCCAGGCCCAGGCTTCGGCTGCGGTGATGCCGCCCTGTTCGGTCAGCGCCGGCAGCTCGGCGAGGGCGTCCACGCGGAGTTCCTTCAGCTGCACGCCAGCCGCGGCGAGCGTGCCGAGGCTGGCCTCGAAGGCCTGTGCGACCTCGGCATCGAGGCCGTCCAGAAAGTGGTTG
Organism: Leptothrix cholodnii SP-6; assembly: GCF_000019785.1. NCBI lineage: Bacteria > Pseudomonadati > Pseudomonadota > Betaproteobacteria > Burkholderiales > Sphaerotilaceae > Leptothrix > Leptothrix cholodnii. The sequence goes on along the minus strand of NC_010524.1, from coordinate 3,138,554 downwards.
CGGATCCAGCCCAGCCGCAGGTTCGACAACGTCCGCCCGGCCAGGGCGACGCGACGCTGCGCCAGCACCTGGTGCAGCAGCACGGCGTCGCGCACGCTGCGGGTGACGGCGCAGACGGTGTCCATGCTGGGCGCCAGCGGCACGCTGCCGTGCAGCGGCGTCAGGGCCTGGGTGTTCTTGTAGCCGACCAGGCCGTGCAGTGCCGCGGGAATGCGGATCGAGCCGCCGGTGTCGCTGCCGAGTGCCGCCCAGGCCGCGCCGCAGGCGACCGACACGGCGCCGCCGGAGGTCGATCCGCCGGGCACACAATCGGGCCGCCCGAGCGCTGCCATCGCGGCATTGGCCGGCGTGCCGCTGTGCGGGTTGATGCCCACGCCCGAAAAGGCGAACTCGGTCATCTGCGTGCGTCCGACGAGCGCTGCGCCGGCCTTGCGCAGGCGCGCCACGGCGGGGGCATCGGCCCGGGCCGGTTGATCGGCGCCGAGCCAGGTCGAGCCGGCTCGGGTGGGCTGGCCCTGGACGTCGAACAGATCCTTGATGCTGACCGCCAGGCCGCACAGCACGCCGGCGTCGCGGCCTTCAAGGAGGGCTCGATCGGCCGCGGCGGCCGCCTGGCGCGAACCTTCCGCGTCGACCGCCATGAAGGCGTGTCTTGCCGAGGGTGCCGCGGCTGCGGTCAGGCTGGTTTCGATCAGGTCGGCGGCACGGACGGTGCGCTGCCGAACCTGCGATGTGTGTGCGCTCAGGTCGGTGACGTTCACGGCTGTTATACTTTTCGGGTTTTTCCGCCCACGTTCGGGCGGGAGAGCCTAGTCCGAATCCGGCTGCCTGAAGGTGTTGCGCCGCAAAAGATCGAACCTGTTCGCAAGGTTTTGCATCTTTTGTCACTGTTAGCAATTCGAGCCGGATTCTAGATCCAACCTTTGGAGTGCTTATGTCATTCACGATGCGCGAAATGCTGGAAGCCGGTGTCCACTTCGGTCACCAAACCCGCTTCTGGAACCCCAAGATGGCCCCGTATATCTTCGGCCATCGCAACAAGATCCACATCATCAACCTCGAGAAGACGGTTCCGCTCTTCAACGAGGCGACCAAGTACGCACGCCAGCTCGCAGGCAAGCGCGGCACCATCCTGTTCGTCGGCACCAAGCGCCAGGCGCGTGACGTCGTGGCGATGGAAGCCGCACGCGCGGGCATGCCGTTCGTCGAGACCCGCTGGCTCGGCGGCATGCTGACCAACTTCAAGACCGTCAAGGGTTCGCTGAAGAAGCTCAAGGAAATGCAGGCCCAGGTCGAGGCCGGCACCCAGCCCGCGATCAAGAAGGAAGCGCTGATGTTCCAGCGCGAGATCGCCAAGCTCGAGAAGGACATCGGCGGCATCCAGGACATGAACGCGCTGCCTGACGCGCTGTTCGTGATCGACGTCGGTTTCCACAAGATCGCGATCGCCGAAGCCAAGAAGCTCGGCATCCCCGTGATCGGCGTGGTCGACACCAACCACTCGCCGGTCGGCATCGACTACGTCATCCCCGGCAACGACGACTCGGCCAAGGCGGTTGCGCTGTACGCCCGTGTCATGGCCGACGCGATCATCGAAGGCAAGGCCAACTCGCTCAATGAAGTGGTCGAGGCTGCCGCCGGCGCCAGCGACGAGTTCGTCGAGGTCAGCGACCCCGCCTGAGTCTTCCCGGCTCGCTGTGCAAGGGGCTGATTCAGCCCCTTTTTTTCAAGATTTTTCGTGACCGCACCCGTGCGCGTCATGCCTGAACAGGAGAAATACATGGCCACGATTACTGCCAAGATGGTGGGCGACCTGCGCGCCAAGACCGACGCCCCGATGATGGAATGCAAGAAGGCCCTCACCGAGGCCGACGGCAACATGGAAAAGGCCGAAGAGCTGCTGCGCGTCAAGCTCGGCAACAAGGCCAGCAAGGCCGCGTCGCGCGTGACCGCCGAAGGCGTCGTCGCCTCGGCCGTGTCGGGCTCGACCGGCGCCCTGATCGAAGTCAACTGCGAAACCGACTTCGTCTCCAAGAACGACTCGTTCCTGGCCTTCGTGCAGGCCTGTGTCAATCTGGTCGTCGAGCACAACCCGGCCGACGTGGCTGCGCTGTCGGCGCTGCCGCTGGCGATGGAAGACTTCGGCCCGACGGTCGAGGACGTGCGCAAGGGCCTGATCGGCAAGATCGGCGAGAACCTGGCGATCCGCCGCTTCAAGCGTTATGGCGACGGCGGCAGCCTCGCGCATTACCTGCACGGCGTGCGCATCGGCGTGATGGTCGAGTACAGCGGTGACGCGGTCGCCGCCAAGGACGTGGCGATGCACATCGCCGCCATGAAGCCGGTCTCGCTGACCTCGGCCGACGTGTCCGCCGACCTGATCGAGAAAGAGCGTGCCGTTGCGGCCGGCAAGGCTGCCGAAGATGCCAAGGCCGCCGAAGCGGCCGGCAAGCCGGCGCAGTCGGCCGAGATCGTCGCCAAGCGCATCGAAGGCTCGATCCAGAAGTTCCTGAAGGAGGTCTCGCTGTTCAACCAGACCTTCGTCAAGAACGACAAGCAGACGGTCGAGCAGATGCTCAAGGCTGCCGGCACCACGGTGAAGGGCTTCACCATGTACGTGGTGGGCGAAGGCATCGAGAAGAAGCAGGACGACTTCGCGGCCGAAGTGGCGGCTCAGGTCGCTGCTGCCAAGGGTCAGTGAGTCAGCGGCGCGGACCCGGGCTTCCGGTGTCCGCGCGGTTGGCTTGACCTAAACTCGATCTGTTTTGACTGCCCCTGAGGGATCCTGCATGCCGGCCTACAAACGAATCCTGCTGAAACTTTCCGGAGAAGCCCTGATGGGCGACGACGCGTATGGCATCAACCGCGCGACCATCGTGCGCATGGTGCGCGAGATCCAGGAGGTGACGCAGCTCGGTTGCGAGGTGGCGGTGGTGATCGGCGGGGGCAACATCTTCCGCGGCGTGGCCGGCGGTTCGGTGGGCATGGACCGCGCCACCGCCGATTACATGGGCATGCTGGCGACCGTGATGAACGCGCTGGCGCTGGCCGACACAATGCGCCAGGAAGGCATGACCGCGCGCGTGATGTCGGCCATCAGCATCGACCAGGTGGTCGAGCCCTATGTGCGCCCGAAGGCGCTGCAGTACCTCGAAGAGGGCAAGGTGGTGGTGTTCGCCGGTGGCACGGGCAATCCGTTCTTCACCACCGACACCGCCGCAGCCCTGCGCGGCGCCGAGATGGGCGCCCAGATCATGCTGAAGGCGACCAAGGTCGATGGCGTCTACACCGCCGACCCCAAGAAGGACCCGTCCGCCACGCGTTATCCGACGCTGACCTTCGACGAGGCGATCATCAAGAACCTGCAGGTGCTCGATGCCACCGCCTTCGCGCTGTGCCGCGACCAGAAGCTGCCGCTCAAGGTGTTCTCGATCTTCAAGCCGGGCGCGCTCAAGCGCGTCGTGATGGGTGGGGACGAGGGCACGCTGGTGCACGTCTGACCCCCGAGTCGGCTAGAAGATTGAATTGCAAGGAACCGAGTGATGAGCATCGCCGAGATCAAGAAGAACGCTGAAGCCAAGATGGCCAAGTCGGTGGAAGCGTTCAAGAACGAACTGCAGAAGATCCGCACCGGCCGGGCCCATCCGGGCATCCTGGACCAGGTGCATGTCGACTACTACGGCTCGAACCTGCCGCTCAGCCAGGTGGCGAACGTCACGCTGATCGATGCGCGCACCATCAGCGTCCAGCCGTGGGAAAAGAGCATGGCGCAGAAGATCGAGAAGGCGATCCGCGAATCCGATCTCGGCCTGAACCCGTCGAGCATGGGCGACCTGATCCGCGTGCCGATGCCGGCCCTGACCGAAGAGCGCCGCAAGGAACTCACCAAGGTCGTGCGCCATGCCGGCGAGGACTCCAAGGTGGCGGTGCGCAACCTGCGCCGCGATGCCAACGACCAGGCCAAGAAGCTGCTCAAGGACAAGCTGATCTCCGAGGACGACGAGCGCCGCTCGGTCGACGAGGTGCAGAAGCTGACCGACCGCGTGATCGCCGAGATCGACCGGCTGGTGCATGGCAAGGAAGCCGAAATCCTGGCCGTCTGAGTGCGCGCCCGGCTTGATGGCATGAGCAGCACGACAAGCAAGGTGACCGATCTGACCTCATCCCTGCCACGCCACGTTGCCATCGTCATGGATGGCAACGGCCGCTGGGCCAACCGGCGCCTGATGCCGCGTGTGGTCGGCCACAAGTTCGGTGTCGATGCGCTGATCCGCATCATCAATGCCTGCGCCGATCGCGGCATCGGCCATCTGACGGTGTTCGCGTTTTCGTCCGAAAACTGGAACCGGCCGCAGGAGGAGGTCTCCGGGCTGATGAACCTGGTGCTGGTGGCGGTCTCGAAGTACCTCGCCCGCATGGCCGAGGACGGCGTGCGCATCCGCATCATCGGCGACCGTGCCGAGGTGTCGCAGAAGGTGCGCACCGCCTGGGACGAGGCCGAGCGACTGACCGAGAACAACCGCCGCATCACCGTGTCGGTGGCGTTCAACTACGGCGGCCGCTGGGACGTGGTGCAGGCCTGCCGCGCGCTGGTGGCCTCGGGGGTCACCGCCGATCAGATCGACGAGGCGGCGCTGTCGCGCCACATGTCGCTGGCGTACGCGCCGGACCCCGACTTCTTCATCCGCACAGGCGGTGAGGTGCGGATCTCCAATTTCCTGCTCTGGCAGGCGGCTTATTCCGAGCTGTATTTCACCGATTGCCTCTGGCCCGACTTCGACGAGCGTGCGCTCGACGCAGCGCTGGCCGACTACGCCTCGCGCGACCGCCGCTTCGGCCGTGTCAAGACCGATGTGACGCCCGACGGCCAGCGCATCGCCTTGGCGCCTGACCGCTGATCGGCCCCCATGCTCAAGACCCGAATCATCACGGCAGTGGTCCTGCTGTCGATCCTGCTGCCCGCCCTGATGGCCGAGGCGGCATGGCCGTTTGCACTGCTGACGCTGGTGCTGATCGGCGCGGCCGGCTGGGAATGGTCGCGCCTGAACCAGTTGCCGGGAGTGGGGGCCTGGCTGATCGGCGCGCTGGTCGCTCTGGGCTCCGCCTGGGCCTGGTGGTCCGGCTGGATCGGTTACACGCCTGGCGTGGTCTGGGTGCTGGCGCTGCTGGTGTGGGTGCTCGGCGGTGCCCTGGCGCTGCGCCGGGGCGTGTCGGCATGGCCGGCGACGCCGCGTGGCCTGCGCATGGCCGGCGGTGTGCTGCTGCTGTGGCTGGCGTGGTTGGCGATCGCCGAGAGCCACGCGCGCGGCCTGAATTTCCTGATGTCGGTCTTCTGCCTGGTGTGGGCGGCGGACATCGCGGCGTATTTCGGTGGCAGGGCCTGGGGTCGACGCAAGTTGGCGCCCACCATCAGTCCGGGCAAGAGCTGGGCGGGGGTCTACACGGGCATGGCGGGCGTGGTGCTGCTGGCGCTGGGCTGGATCGCGTTCGACCGCTCCGGCGGCACCGACAGCGCGAGCCTCTACACCGTCCTGCTCGATCGCGCCGGCTGGCTCGGCCTGCTGCTCGGCTGCCTGTTCCTGGCGGCGATGAGCGTGGTCGGCGACCTGTTCGAGTCGCTCGTCAAGCGCAGCGCCGGTGCCAAGGACAGCAGCGCGCTGCTGCCCGGCCACGGCGGCGTGCTCGATCGCATCGATGCGCTGCTGTCGGTCTTTCCCCTGGCCCTGGCGCTGGTGTTGACATGAACCTCGATCACAAGCCCGCCGCGCGGCAACGCGTCTGCATCCTCGGCTCCACCGGCTCGATCGGCACCAGCACGCTCGACGTGCTGTCGCGCCATCCCGACCGCTTCGAGGTGGTCGCGCTGACCGCCCACAGCCGGGTCGACGAACTGGCCGCGCAGTGCCTGCAATGGCGCCCGCGCTGGGCCGTGATGGCGACCGCCGCGCAGGCTCTCGATCTCTCGCAGCGCCTGCGTGCAGCCGGCTTGGGCACCGAGGTGCTGCACGGTGCCGACGCGCTGGTGCAGGTGGCCGGTCACGACCAGGTCGACACCGTGATGGCCGCCATCGTCGGTGCCGCCGGCCTGGCGCCGTGCCTGGCCGCGGCGCGTGCCGGCAAGCGCCTGCTGCTGGCCAACAAGGAGGCCATCGTGGTCGGCGGCGCCCTGTTCATGCAGGCGGTGCGCGAGGGCGGTGCCACGCTGCTGCCGATCGACAGCGAACATTCGGCGATCTTCCAGTGCCTGCCCGAAGACCGTCGTACCTGGCCGCAGCGCATCGACCACATCGTGCTGACCGCCTCGGGCGGACCGTTCCGCAGCCGTGATCCGGCGACGCTGGCCGAGGTCACGCCCGAACAGGCATGCGCTCACCCGAACTGGGTGATGGGCCGCAAGATCTCGGTCGATTCGGCCACGATGATGAACAAGGCGCTCGAGGTCATCGAGGCGCGCTGGCTGTTCGACCTGACGCCGCGGCAGGTGCGGGTGGTGATCCATCCGCAGAGCATCATCCACTCGATGGTGGTGTGCCGCGACGCCTCGGTGCTGGCGCAACTGGGCACGCCCGACATGCGGGTGCCGATCGCCTACGGCCTGGCCTGGCCCGAGCGCATCGAGTCGGGCGCGTCGCAGCTCGATTTCCTCGGCCTTGCCAACCTGACCTTCGAGCCGGCCGACGCGCAGCGTTATCCCGGCCTGCAACTGGCCTGGCAGGCGCTCGAATCGCGTGAAGGCAGCACCACGGTGCTCAACGCTGCCAACGAGATCGCGGTGGATGCCTTCCTGAACCGCCGGTTGCGCTTCGACCAGATCGCCCGCCTGAATGCGACCGTGCTCGAGCGCCTGGCCGTCCCGGCCGACGCGGCTGCATCGGTCGAGGGTCTGCTGGCGCTCGACGGGCGTGCCCGGTCGCTCGCGGGCGAACTGATCCGCACCGGAAGAATCTGAGTACGCATGAACAGTCTGCTGTTTTTCCTGATCACGCTGGCGGTGCTGATCGTGGCCCACGAGTGGGGCCATTACCGGGTCGCTCGGGCCTGCGGCGTGAAGGTGCTGCGCTTCTCGATCGGCTTTGGCCGCCCGCTGTGGCGGCGCCAGTCCGGCGATACCGAGTGGGTGATCGGCATGCTGCCGCTGGGCGGCTACGTGAAGATGCTCGACGAGCGCGAGGCGCCCGTGCCGCCGGACCAGCTCGATCAGTCGTTCAACCGCAAGGCCTTGTGGCAGCGCACCGCCATCGTCGCCGCCGGCCCGCTGGCCAATCTGATCCTCGCCGTGATGCTCTACGCCGCGGCAAGCTGGATCGGCACCGACGAACCACGTGCCTTGCTGAGCACGCCGATCGCCGGCAGCCAGGCCGAGCGTGCCGGTGTGCGTGCCGGCGACCACGTGCTGCGCATGGCGGTCGGGCCTGACGCCGACTGGGACGAGGTGCTGTCGCTGACCGACCTGCGGTGGCAGCTCACCCGTGCTGCCCTCAACGGCCAGGATGTTCGCCTCGAGCTGCGGCGTTCGGGCGGCACCGGGATCGATTCGGTGAGCCTGCCGCTGTCCGAACTCGATGCCACCGATGCCGATCCCGGCCTGATGCGCCGCATCGGCCTGGGCGCGCCCTTTGCCGAGCCGGTGCTCGGCGAAGTCGTGGCTGGCGGAGCGGCAGCGCGCGCAGGACTGCGACCGGGCGACCGGGTGCTGAGCGTCGACGGCAAGTCGGTCAACGATGCGGCGGCGCTGCGCGCCACGATCCGGGCTGCGGCGCTCGAGGCGCAGAAGCCCGCCGAGGAGGTCACGTCACCCGTCCCGACACCGTCGGCGCCGGACTCGTCCCTGGCGCAGGAGCTGTCGGCGCCGGATCTGCCGGTCGAAGCGGTGGCTCTGCCCCCCGGCAGCCAGCGCTGGCGCATCGAGCGTGCGGGGCAGGCGATGGAGGTCGTCGTGACGCCGGCGATCGTCGATGACCGCGGCCAGCGCATCGGCCGCATCGAGGCGGTGGTGGGCGCGCGCGTGCAGATGGACCCTGTGCAGCACGGCCTGGTCGACGGCCTGCTGCGTGGCCTCGATCGCACCGTCGAGATGGGGGCCCTGACGCTCAAGATGTTCGGCCGCATGCTGACCGGTGACGCCTCGGTGCGCAACCTCAGCGGCCCGCTCACGATCGCCGAATTTGCCGGTCAGTCGGCCGAGCTCGGCATCGCCTATTACCTCGGTTTTCTGGCGGTCGTCAGCGTCAGCCTGGGCATGCTGAACCTGCTGCCGCTGCCGATGCTCGACGGCGGACACCTCTTGTATTATCTGTTCGAGGGGGTGGTCGGGCGCCCGATCCCGGATGTCTGGATCGAGCGGCTGCAGCGAGGTGGGCTGGTGGTCATCCTCATGATGATGTCGCTCGCCCTCTACAACGACGTGGCCCGCCTGATGGGCCTGCACTGATCGCATGCACTTTCCCGCCTCCAACCCTCGTTTTCATCCCCTCGTCCTTGCAATCGCGGTCAGTGCGGCCAGCGTCAGCTTGCCGGCCTGGGCGGTCCAGCCCTTCGTGCTCAAGGACATCCGCATCGAAGGCCTGCAGCGCACTGAAGCGGGCACCGTGTTTGCCTCGCTGCCGTTCCGGGTCGGCGACACCTACAACGACGACAAGGGTTCGGCGGCCTTGCGCGCGCTGTTCGCCACCGGCCTGTTCAAGGACGTGCGCCTCGAGGTCACCGGCCAGGTGGTGGTGGTGGTGGTCGAGGAGCGCGCGATCATCGCCAACGTCGACTTCACCGGCACCAAGGAGTTCGACCGCGAGACCCTCATCAAGGCGCTCAAGGACATCGGCATCGGCGAAGGCCAGCCGTTCGACAAGGGCCTGGCCGACCGCGCCGAGCAGGAGCTCAAGCGCCAGTACCTGACACGCAGCCTCTACGGCGCCGAGGTCGTCACCACCATCACGCCGGTCGAACGCAACCGCGTCAACGTGACGTTCGCCGTCACCGAAGGCGGCGTGGCGCGCATCAACGAGATCCGCATCACCGGCAACCAGGCGTTCTCCGAGAACACGCTGCTCACCGAGCTCGATCTGACGGCCGGCGGCCTGATGACCTGGTACACCAAGAGCGATCGCTATTCGCGCGCCAAGCTCAATGCCGATCTCGAGACCCTGCGTGCCTGGTACCTCAACCGCGGCTACCTCGAGTTCGTGGTCGAGTCGACCCAGGTCGCGATCTCGCCCGACAAGCAGAACATCTCGATCACGATCAACATCCGCGAAGGCCAGCGCTACACCGTCACCGCGGTCCGCCTGAGCGGCGACTACCTCGGCAAGGACGACGAGTTCAAGTCGCTGGTGACGATCCAGCCGGGCGAACCGTATCGCGCCGAGGCCGTCACGAACACCCAGAAGGCCTTCACCGATCGTTTCGGCCTGTTCGGCTTCGCCTTCGCGCGGGTCGAGGCGGTGCCGCAGATCGACCGCAACACCGGCCGCGTGCAGGTGCAGCTCAACGCCGATCCGGCGCGCCGGGTCTACGTGCGGCGCATCAACGTGTCGGGCAATTCACGCACGCGCGACGAAGTGATCCGCCGCGAACTGCGCCAGTTCGAATCGGCCTGGTACGACGGCGCGCGCATCAAGCTGTCGCGCGACCGGATCGACCGGCTCGGGTATTTCAGCGAAGTCGACATCGAGACCACCGAGGTGCCCGGCACCTTCGACCAGGTCGACCTGACCGTCAGCGTGAAGGAAAAACCCACCGGCAGCCTGCTGCTGGGGGCGAGCTTCTCTAGCGCCGACAAGCTCGCCTTCAATGCCTCGGTCAAGCAGGAGAACGTGTTCGGCTCGGGCAACTACCTGGGCATCGAATTCAACACCAGCAAGTCGGCGCGCTCGCTGGTGGTGTCGACGGTCGATCCCTATTTCACCGATGACGGCGTGTCGCGTGCCATCGACGTGTTCTACCGCACCACCAAGCCGCTCAACAGCCAGGGCGAGGACTACCAGCTCGTCACGCCGGGTGCGGCGATCCGTTTCGGCGTGCCCTTCTCCGAGCTCGACACGGTGTTTGTCGGCATCGGCATCGAGCGCACCACCATCAAGGGTGCCAACGCGCTGCCGGAGAACTTCTTCCGCCAGCGTGCGCTGTTCGGTGACAGCAGCACCTCGGTTCCGCTCACGCTCGGCTGGCAGCGCGATGGCCGCGACAGCGCACTGGTGCCCAACGATGGCCGCTATCAGCGCCTGAATCTCGAGTGGGGCATCGGCGGCGACACCCGCTACCTGCGCAGCAACTACCAGTATCAGCAGTACTTTCCGCTCAGCAAGCGCTTCACGCTCGGACTCAACGGCGAGTTCGGCATCGGCCGCGGGCTGGGTGGGCGTGCCTATCCGATCTACAAGAACTTCTACGGCGGCGGCCTCGGCACGGTGCGGGCCTTCGACCAGAACTCGCTCGGCCCGGTCGACGTGACGGGTGCCTACATCGGTGGAAATCGCCGGCTCAACCTCAACGCCGAGCTCTACGTGCCGTTCCCCGGCACCGGCAACGACCGCACGTTGCGCATCTTCGGCTACACCGATGCCGGCAACGTCTGGCGCGAGGGTGAATCGATGGCCGATACCGAGGCCAATCCCATCCGGGTCTCGGCCGGCGTGGGCCTGTCGTGGGTCTCTCCGGTCGGTCCCCTCAAGCTGAGCTGGGGTGTCCCTTTGCGCTATGCGCGTACGGATAGAATTCAGCGCTTCCAGTTCCAGATCGGTACCGCATTTTGATGATGAAGTCCATGCTCTTGACGCTGGCCAGTGCGGCCAGCCTGCTGCTGTCGGCCCCGGTGCTTCAGGCCCAGGAGCTGAAGATCGGTTTCGTGAGCAGCGACCGCGTGCTGCGTGACGCCTTGCCTGCCAAGGCCGCGCAGGCCAAGCTGGAGACCGAATTCAGCCGGCGCGACAAGGAGCTCAACGAAGCCGCCGCCAAGCTGAAGGCGGCCGACGACCGGTTCCAGAAGGATCAGCCCACGCTGGGCGAGACCGAACGCGGTCGCCGGCAGCGCGAACTGGTCGAGCAGGAGCGCGACATCCAGCGCAAGCGCCGCGAGTTCCAGGAAGACCTGAACCAGCGCAAGAACGAAGAGCTGGCGGCGGTGGTCGAACGCGCCAACAAGGTGATCAAGCAGATCGCCGAACAGGAAAAGTACGACCTCATCATCCAGGACGCGGTGCACTGGAGTGCCCGGGTCGACATCACCGACAAGGTGATCAAGGCGCTCAACGCGGCTCCCCCCGCCGCTGCCCGGTGAGCCGCGCGGCCACAGCGCTGCGCCCACCTGCTGCGCGACGCATCCCAACCCAGCCGGTTTCACGCCCGTGATGCAAGCCGCTCTGCATGAACTGCATGCGGCGTTGGGCGGTGAGTTGCTGGGGGATCCGTCGCTTGTGATCCGCCGCATCGGCCCGCTCGCCAGCGCCGACGCCGAGACCATCAGCTTCGTCTCCAACGCGCGTTATCGCGCCCAGCTGGCGCAGACCGCCGCGGCCTGCGTGATCGTCGCACCCGCGCTGGCCGAAGACGCCGCCCAGCGCGGCGCGGCCATCGTCACGCCCGATCCTTACCACTACTTCGCCCGCCTGACGCAATGGTGGGCGGCGCGGTTGCGTGTCGCGCCGCCATCGGGTGTGCACCCGTCCGCGGTGGTGGCGGCCGATGTGCGCCTGGGTGAGGGCGTCTCGGTCGGCCCGCTCACGGTGATCGAGGCCGGTGCGGTACTGGGTGACGGCGTGGTGATCGCGAGCCAGTGCCACATCGGTGCGGGCGTGCAGATCGGCGCACAGACCCGGCTGGCGCCGCACGTCACGCTGATGCCCGGCACGCGGCTGGGCCAGCGCTGCCTGCTGCACGGCGGGGTCGTCATCGGCGCCGACGGATTCGGCTTCGCGCCGCACCAGGGCCGCTGGGAAAAGATCGAGCAGCTCGGCGGCGTGGTGGTGGGCGACGACGTCGAGATCGGCGCCAACACCTGCATCGATCGTGGCGCGCTCGACGACACCGTGATCGGCGAGGGCGTCAAGCTCGACAACCTGATCCAGATCGGCCACAACGTGCAGATCGGCGCACACAGCGCGATGGCCGGCTGTGCCGGCGTGGCCGGCAGCGCGCGCATCGGCCGCGGTTGTACCGTCGGCGGCGGCGCCATCGTTCTGGGCCACCTCGAACTGGCCGACGGCGTGCACATCTCGGCGGCCAGTGTCGTGATGCGCTCGATCAAGCAGCCCGGCCAATACAGCGGCGTGTTCCCGATCGACGACAACGCGTCTTGGGAAAAGAACGCCGCCACCCTGCGTCAATTGCATACCTTGCGCGACCGTTTGCGCACCCTTGAAAAGAAGAGTTCCCCATGACCGTGATGGACATCCACCAGATCCTCAAGAAGCTGCCGCACCGCTACCCGATCCTGCTGGTGGACCGCGTGGTCGAACTCGAGCTCAACAAGCGCATCCAGGCGCTGAAGAACGTCACCATCAACGAGCCGTTCTTCATGGGCCACTTCCCGCACCGGCCGGTGATGCCGGGCGTGCTGATCCTCGAGGCGCTGGCGCAGGCGTCGGCGCTGCTGTCGTTCGCGTCGATGGGCGAGGACCCGGGCGACGACACGGTGGTGTATTTCGTCGGCATCGACGGCGCGCGCTTCAAGCGCCCGGTCGAGCCGGGTGACCAGCTGATCCTCGAATCGACCCTGGTGCGCGCCAAGGGCGGTATCTTCAAGTACCAGACCCGTGCCACGGTCAACGGCGAGCTCGCCACCGAGGCCGAGCTGATGTGCACGATGCGCAAGATCGCCTGAGGCGGCCCGATCCCATGGCGCAGATTCATCCCACCGCGATCGTCGACCCTGCGGCCGAACTGGCCGATTCGGTCGTCGTTGGCGCCTACGCGGTCATCGGGCCTCAGGTGCGCATCGGAGCCGGCACGACGATCGGCCCGCACTGCGTGATCGAGGGTCGCACGACGATCGGTGTCGACAACCGTTTCTTCCAGTTCTCGTCGATCGGCGCGCTGCCGCAGGACATGAGCCACGACGGCGAGATCACCGAGCTGGTGATCGGCGACCGCAACACCGTGCGCGAGTTCTGTACCTTCAACACCGGCACCCGCAAGGAAGACGGCGTCACCCGTGTCGGCAGCGACAACTGGATCATGGCCTACGTGCACCTGGCCCACGACGTGCGGCTGGGCAGCCACTGCGTGCTGGCCAACAACGCCACGCTGGCCGGCCATGTGCACGTGGGCGACTGGGCCACCATCGGCGGCCTGAGCGGCGTGCACCAGTTCGTGCACATCGGCGCGCACGCGATGATCGGCTTCCAGGGCCATGTCTCGCAGGACGTGCCGCCCTACATGACGGTCGACGGCAACCCGCTGACCGTGCGTGCGGTCAACCTCACCGGCCTGCGTCGGCGCGGCTTCAGCAACGAACGCATCGGCGTGATCCGCCAGATGCACAAGCTGCTGTACCGCGACTCGCTCACGCTGGAACAGGCCGTCGAGGCGGTCGGCGCCCTGCGCGGCCAGCAGGCCGAAGCACAGAGCGACGCCGACATCGCCGTGATGCTCGACTTCATTGCCGGCGCCAAGCGCGGCCTGGTGCGCTGACGCGCGGCCTGCCCGACACGCATCCACCCATGAATCGCGCCGACCCCCGGCTCGCACTGGTGGCCGGTGAGGCCTCCGGCGACCTGCTCGCCAGCCTGCTGCTGGGCGGCCTGCGCCAGCGCTGGCCGCAACTGCGCGCGCAGGGCATCGGCGGGCCGAAGATGATCGCGCAGGGCTTTGAAAGCTGGTGGCCGCAGGACAAGCTGGCGGTGTTCGGCTATGTCGACGCGCTGCGCCACTACCGCGAGATCGCCGGCATCCGCCGCGAACTCGGCGACCGGCTGCTGCAGGACAAGCCCGAGGTGCTGATCGGCGTCGACGCGCCCGACTTCAACCTCGGCCTCGAAGAGCGCCTGAAGGCCGCCGGCGTGCCGACGGTGCATTTCGTCAGCCCGTCGATCTGGGCCTGGCGCGGCGGGCGCATCGAGAAGATCCGCCGCTCGGCCGATCACGTGCTGTGCCTGTTCCCGTTCGAGCCGCAGATCTACGAACGCGCGGGCATCGCGGCCACCTACGTCGGCCACCCGATCGCCGACCACATCCCGCTCGAGGTGCCGCGTGCGGCGGCGCGTGCGCAACTCGGCCTGTCGGACAACGACACCGTGATCGCGCTGCTGCCCGGCAGCCGGCGCAGCGAGATCCGCTACATCGCGCCCAGCCTGCTGGCAGCGGCCATGCTGCTGGCGCGCCAGCGCCCCGAACTCAAGTTCGTGCTGCCGGTCGCGCCGGGGCTGCGTGCGCTGCTCGACCCGCTGATCGCCGAACACGCACCCGGCCTGGCGCTGCAACTGCTCGACGGCCAGTCGCACGGCGCGCTGGCCGCCTGCGACCTGACGCTGATCGCCAGCGGCACCGCCACGCTCGAGGCGGCGCTGTTCAAGCGGCCGATGGTGATCGCCTACCGCCTGCACGCTTTGAGCTGGCAGATCATGAAGCGCCTGGCCTATCAACCGTGGGTCGGCCTGCCCAACATCCTGCTGCGCGACTTTGCCGTGCCCGAGCTGATCCAGAACGCCGCCACGCCGCAGGCGATCGCCGCCGCCGCGCTCGAATGGCTGGACGACCCCGTGCGCTGCGAGCAGCTCGCCCGGCGTTTCACCGAACTCCATCACCTGCTGCGCCAGAACACCGCGCAGCGCGCCACCGATGCGATCGCGCAAGTCCTCGGTCGCTGAGCCCTTGCGCGAGCAGCTGCCGCTGCACTTCGAGCGCGTCGGCCTGATGGCCGGTGTCGACGAGGCCGGCCGCGGCCCGCTGGCCGGCCCGGTGGTGGCTGCGGCGGTGATCCTCGACGAACTGCAGCCGATCGCCGGCCTGGCCGATTCCAAGATCCTGACCGAGCGCCGCCGCGAGCGGCTGTTCGACGAGATCCGCGCCAAGGCGCTGGCCTTCTGCATCGCGCAGGCCAGCGTCGAGGAGATCGACCGCCTGAACATCCTGCAGGCGACGATGCTGGCCATGAAACGTGCCGTCGAAGGCCTGCGCCTCAAGCCCGCGCAGGTGCTGGTCGACGGCAACCGCGTGCCGGTGCTGCGCATCCCGGCCGAGGCGATCGTCAAGGGCGACGCCAAGGTGCCGGCGATCAGCGCGGCGTCGATCCTGGCCAAGGTGCACCGTGACCGGCTCTGCCAGGCGCTGCACGAGCTTTATCCGCACTACGGTTTTGCGGTCCACAAGGGTTACCCGACCGCGGCGCACCTGCAGGCGCTGAAGGATCACGGGCCGTGCGAAAGCCACCGCAAGTCCTATGCGCCGGTGCGCGAGGCGGGTCTGCAGCGGCTGACCCTCTCCAGCTCATCCTGATGACACAACCTTCCGATCTCACGCCCACACCCGTTTCGGCGATCGCCGCCGCCCACAAGGTGCGCGAGGTCAGCTCGCACAGCCATGCGCTGGTCAAGGACCTGCGCCGGCTGGCGCACGAGGCCGGCGCCTACCGCAAGCTCGGCCGCATCTGGCTCGAGGGCGATCACCTCGCCCGCGCCTTGCTGGCGCGAGGTGGACGGCCACAGATCTGCGTGGTCGGCGCCAGTGCCTGGCTGCAGCCGAACTGGCGCGAACTGGCGCTGGCCGCACCCGAGGTGGTGGTGATCGCCGACAACCTGTTGCCCGAGATCAGCTCGCTCGAATCACCCGCGCCATTGGGTTTCCTGATCGCCGCGCCGGCCGCGCGGGTGCCGACGCAGTCGGGCGTGAACACGCTGGTGCTCGACCGCCTGCAGGACCCCGGCAACGTCGGCACGCTGCTGCGCAGCGCGGCGGCGCTGGGTGTCAAGCAGGTGCTGGCGATGAAGGGCACCGCCGCGCTCTGGTCGCCCAAGGTGCTGCGCGCGGGCATGGGCGCGCATTTCGCGCTGCATCTGGTGGAAGGGGTCGAGGTCAACGAGCTCGACACGCTCGATCTGCCGCTGCTGGCCACCAGTTCGCATGCCGAGCAGTCCCTGCACGAGGTGCGGCTGCCGCAGCCCTGCGCCTGGGTGCTGGGCCACGAAGGCCAGGGCGTGGCCGAGGCGGTGATGCGCCGCTGCGCGCTGACGGTGCGCATCCCGCAGCCGGGCGGCGAGGAGTCGCTCAACGTGGCGGCGGCCGCGGCGATCTGTCTCTACGAATCGGCCCGGCAGGCGCTCACGGGCTGAATCGTGAGCGGGATGCCCGCCGTGTCGGTCAGTAGATCAGCCGGTCGGGCCGGATGTCACGCAGGATGGTGGTGGCGATTTCCTCGATCGACTTGTGCGTCGACGACAGCCACGAGATGCCCTCGCGCTTCATCATGCGTTCGGCCTCGTTGATCTCGTAGCGGCAGTTCGCCAGCGCGGCGTACTTGCTGCCGGGGCGGCGCTCGTTGCGGATCTGGCTCAGGCGGTCGGCATCGATCGTCAGGCCGAAACACTTGCGCTTGTAGGGCGCCAGGCTTGACGGGATGCTGTCGCGCTCGAAGTCTTCAGGGATCAGCGGGTAGTTGGCGGCCTTGATGCCGTGCTGCATCGCCAGGTACAGCGAGGTCGGCGTCTTGCCGCTGCGGCTCACGCCCACCAGGATCACGTCGGCCTCGGCCAGGTTGCGCGACGACTGGCCGTCGTCGTGGGCGAGCGAGAAGTTGATCGCCTCGATGCGGTCGTGATACTCCTGGCTCTTGGCCACGTCCGAAAAACGACCGACGCGGTGGTTGCTGGTCAGCTGCAACTCGGCTTCGAGCGGCTCGACGAAGGTGCGGAACATGTCGAGCACCAGCGCATTGGAGTGCGAGCCGATCTTCTCGCGCACGGTGTCGTTGACGATCGTGATGAAGACGATCGGCCGCTTGCCTTCGGCCAGTGCCGCGCCGTTGATCTCGGTGATGACCTGATCGGCCTTTTCGGCGTTGTCGATGAAGGGCCGCCGCACATGGCGCGGCTTGATCGCGAACTGGGCCAGGATGGAGTTGCCGAATGTCTCGGCAGTGATGCCGGTGCCGTCGGAGACGAAGAACACGGTGCGATTGGGCATGGGCGCGCGAGTGTGGGGTCGTTGGGTACTTTCGGATTACATGATAGGCCGGGCCGCCCGTAGAATCCGCGCCCATACGCTCGCCGTCATGCACCTGCCGTTCCACCCACGCCACGAAAAACAGCCCATAAAGCGCTGTGGGTCGGCCTGTGCGCCTTCGACGCGAGCCCCGGTTTTTTTACATCACGGAGCTTTTCCATGTCTGCAATCAACCTGGCGACCGCCCTGGTCGTACCGTTCGAACACCTGAGAATGACCGACGTCGAGGTCGTGGGCGGCAAGAACGCCTCGCTCGGCGAAATGATCAGCCAGCTTGCCGCTTCGGGCGTGCGGGTGCCGGGCGGCTTCGCCACCACGGCGCTGGCTTTCCGCGAGTTCCTGACCGCCGGCGGCCTGACCGACAAGATCAACGCGCGGCTGTCGGCGCTCGACACCGACGACGTGCGCGCGCTGGCCGAGGCCGGTGCCGAGATCCGCGGCTGGGTCGAGTCGGCGCCGTTCCCGGCCGACTTCGAGGCGGCGATCCGTGCCGAGTTCGTCAAGCTGACGGCCGAGCACCCGGGCGCCTCGTTCGCGGTGCGCTCGTCGGCCACGGCCGAAGACATGCCCGACGCCTCGTTCGCCGGTCAGCAGGAGACCTTCCTGAACGTGGTCGGCATCGACGACGTGCTGCACAAGATGCGCGAGGTGTTCGCCTCGCTCTACAACGACCGCGCCATCAGCTACCGCGTGCACAAGGGCTACGCCCACCACGACGTGGCGCTGTCGGCCGGCGTGCAGCGCATGGTCCGTTCCGACCTGGGCGCAGCCGGCGTGATGTTCACGATCGACACCGAGTCGGGTTTCGAGGACGTGGTCTTCATCACCTCCAGCTACGGCCTGGGCGAGACGGTGGTGCAGGGCGCCGTCAACCCCGACGAGTTCTACGTGCACAAGCCGGCACTCAAGAACGGCAAGCTGGCGGTGATCCGCCGCAGCCTGGGCTCCAAGCTGATCCGCATGGAGTTCGCCACGCCCGAGGAGAAGGCCGCGAGCGGCAAGCTGGTGCGCACCACCGACACGCCGCCCGAGATGCGCAACCGCTATTCGCTCAGCGATGCCGACGTGACCGAGCTGGCGCGCTTCGCGGTGATCATCGAGCAGCACTACGGCCGCGCGATGGACATCGAGTGGGGCAAGGACGGCGGCGACGGCCTGCTCTACATCCTGCAGGCGCGCCCCGAGACGGTGAAGAGCCAGGCGGGCAACCAGGTCGAGCACCGCTACAAGCTCAAGGGCCACAGCACGGTGCTGGCCGAAGGCCGCGCGATCGGTCAGAAGATCGGTACCGGCCCGGTGCGGCTGGTGCATTCGATCGCCGAGATGAGCCGCGTGCAGCCGGGCGACGTGCTGGTCACCGACATGACCGACCCGAACTGGGAGCCGGTGATGAAGCGCGCCAGCGCGATCGTCACCAACCGCGGCGGGCGCACCTGCCACGCGGCGATCATCGCGCGCGAACTGGGCATCCCGGCGGTGGTCGGCTGCGGTGACGCCACCGAGATCCTCAAGGACGGCCAGCTGGTGACGGTGGCCTGCTCCGAAGGCGACACCGGCTTCATCTACGACGGCCTGCTCGAGATGGAGGTCAGCGAGGTGCAGCGCGGCGAGCTGCCGTACTCGCCGGTCAAGATCATGATGAACGTGGGCAACCCGCAGCTGGCGTTCGACTTCTGCCAGATGCCGAACTCGGGCGTCGGCCTGGCGCGCCTGGAGTTCATCATCAACAACAACATCGGCGTGCACCCGAAGGCGATCCTCGACTACCCGAACGTCGATGCCGACCTGAAGAAGGCGGTCGAGTCGGTGGCGCGTGGCCATGCCAGCCCGCGCGCGTTCTACGTCGACAAGCTGGTCGAGGGTGTTGCCACGATCGCGGCGGCGTTCTGGCCCAAGCCGGTGATCGTGCGGCTGTCTGACTTCAAGAGCAACGAGTACCGCAAGCTCATCGGTGGCTCACGTTATGAGCCTGAAGAAGAGAATCCGATGCTCGGCTTCCGCGGCGCTGCACGTTACCTGAGCGCCGATTTCGGCGAGGCCTTCGCCATGGAATGCGAGGCGCTCAAGCGCGTGCGTCGCGACATGGGGCTGACCAACGTCGAGATCATGGTGCCCTTCGTGCGCACGCTCAAGCAGGCCGAGCGGGTGGTCAACATGATGGCCGACCAGGGTCTCAAGCGCGGCGTCGACGGCCTGCGCGTGATCATGATGTGCGAGATCCCGAGCAACGCGATCCTGGCCGACCAGTACCTCGAGTTCTTCGACGGCATGTCGATCGGTTCGAACGACCTGACCCAGCTCACGCTGGGCCTGGACCGCGACTCGGGCATGGAGTTGCTGGCGGCCGATTTCGACGAGCGCGATCCGGCCGTCAAGGCGCTGATCTCGCGTGCCATCGCGGCTTGCCGTGCGCACGGCAAGTACATCGGCATCTGCGGCCAGGGCCCCAGCGACCACCCCGACTTCGCCGACTGGCTGGCGCAGGAGGGCATCGTGTCGATGTCGCTGAACCCGGATTCGGTGATCGCCACCTGGCAGCGCCTGGCCAAGCGCTGACACGTCGCGGCGACCGTCGAATTCGGCGGGCGTCTTCTACTCCGTGACTCCCCCGTGGCGGCTGCGTGCCGCCACGGACACAATCTCATCCATGGGAGTTCAAGAAACGGCTGAGGTCGCTGCAGGTTCCGTCGAGGCGCGCGCCTTGCACTGGCGCAAGGTGTGTCTCTGGACCGCACTGGGCCTGTCCGGATGGCTGCTGGTGACCTGGGGGGTGGTCTGGTTCGCCAGCGATTTCAATGCCTGGACCGTTGCCGGTGCGCCCGCCGGCTACTGGCTGGCGGCACAGGGCGCGATCGGGGGCTACCTGATCATCATCATCGTGCACGGCCGGATCATGGATGCGCTGGAGCGGCGCAGCCAGGCCGCAGCCGATGTCGCACCAGGGCGCTCATCACCGGAGTCCTCACTTGACTGACGCGTCGTCCATCGCCCATGGCTGAACGTCGAGGCGGCCAGATCCGGCCGACCCAGGCCACGCGCGTCTTCACCCATGTGCTGCACCGGCGCTATGCCGCGTACACCGTGGGCGTGCTCTGCTTCATCGTGTTGATGGCGCTCCTCGAGCGCATGGGCTGGCCGCGCACCTGGATCGGCGGCACCTTCCTGATCGGCACGGTGGCGGTCTATGCGGCGATCGGCCTGATGTCGCGCACCACCGACGAGTCCGAGTACTACGTCGCCGGGCGGCGCGTGCCTGCCATCTACAACGGCATGGCCACGGCAGCCGACTGGATGTCGGCCGCGTCCTTCATCGGCACTGCCGGCGTGCTGTACCTGCAGGGCTTTGCGGGTCTGGCCTACATCCTCGGCTGGACCGGCGGTTACTGCCTGGTGGCGCTGCTGCTCGCGCCCTATCTGCGCCGGGTCGGCTACTTCACGGTTCCCGAGTTCCTCGGCGCCCGCTATGGCGGCGTGCTGCCGCGCATCGTGGGCGTGGCTGCGGCCGTGCTGGTGTCGTTCGTCTACGTGGTGGTGCAGATCTACGGCGTGGGGCTGATCACGTCGCACCTGACCGGTTTCAGTTTCGAGATCGGCATCTTCGTCGGCCTGGGTGGCGTGCTGGTGTGCTCGTTCCTGGGCGGCATGCGGGCGGTGACGTGGACGCAGGTGGCGCAGTACATCGTGCTGATCCTGGCCTATCTGACGCCCGTGTTCTGGCTCTCGATGAACCAGACCGGCAGTCCGTTCCCGCTCTTTTCATACGGGCAGCAGCTTCAGCAGGTGGGCCTGCGCGAACAGGCGCTGCTGCACGATCCGCGTGAGCTGCAGGTGCGCAACCAGCTGCAGGTGCGTGCCGACGACGCCCGGCGCAAGCTGGCCGACGTGCCGCAGGCCATGATCGACGACGCCGAAACCATGGCCGCCCAGGTGCGCGCGCTGCAGGCGGCCGAGGCGCCGTTGGCGCGCATCCAGCAGGCCGAGCGCAAGCTGGCGACACGGCCTCACACGATCGACGAGGCGCGGGTCGTCTATCAGCGCGAAATGGACCAGTCGGCCTTGCGGGCGTTGCCGCTGGCAGGCATGCCGCCGCAGGCCCAGCCCTATCCGGATTCGGGGGCGGCGAAAGCGGATCAAGCGCCCGGTGCGGCACGACGGAATTTCCTGGCACTGGTGCTGTGCCTGATGCTGGGCACGGCCGCCATGCCGCATGTGCTGACGCGCTACTACACCACGCCGTCCGTCACCGAGACACGCAAGTCGGTGGCCTGGTCTCTGTTCTTCATCGCGTTGCTCTACATGGCGGCACCGGCGCTGGCCGCCATGGTGAAGTACGAGGTCTTCACCAATCTGATCGGCACGCCTTTCGATCAGCTGCCCGGCTGGATCCGGCGCTGGTCCAAGCTGGATCCGTCGCTGGTATCGGTCGAGGACATCAATGGCGACGGCCTGCTGCAGCTGGCCGAGTTGCGCCTGGCCGGCGACGTCATCGTGCTGGCCGCCCCCGAGATCGGCGGCCTGCCGCTGGTGGTGACCTACCTGGTCGCGGCGGGCGGATTGGCCGCGGCGCTGTCGACCGCCGACGGGCTGCTGCTGACGATCTCCAACGCCTTGTCGCACGACCTGTATTTCGGCTTCGTCAACCCGCGGGCGCCGGCGATGCGGCGCGTCATGCTGTCGAAGTTCCTGGTACTGGTGATCGCCTTGCTGGCCGCGTTCATCGCGTCGATGCGGTTTGCCGACATCCTGCAGTTCGTGACGGCCGCGTTCTCGCTCGCGGCCGCGGGGTTCTTTCCGGCCCTGGTGCTGGGCATCTTCTGGCGGCGCGCCAACCGATCCGGGGCGACGCTGGGCATGCTCTCGGGGCTGGGTGTGTGCCTGTACTACATGATCACGACGCATCCGCGCTTGCGTGATCTGTTCGGAATCGGCATGCCGATCGATCAGGCCCGCTGGTGGGATGTGGATCCGGCCGCCGCCGGGGTCTTCGGCGTGCCGGTCGGCGCCGCCGTGATGTTCGTGGCGAGTCTGCTGACGCCCGGCCCCGGACCGGCCGAACTGGCGATGGTCGACCGCCTGCGCGACCCGGGCCGAGAGTCCGACTGAGCGTGATGCTCGGGGCCGCGCCTGCCGCGCTGATATACTAGCCGGCTTGCCTTTGCCGCACCTGTTTCTTGACGCAACGGGGCGGCTTCCGCAACTGGAATCCACAAGGAGCATCTATGCGTCATTATGAAATCGTGCTGCTGGTCCATCCGGATCAGAGCGAACAGGTTCCGGCCATGCTGGAACGCTACAAGACCCTGGTGACGGCCGCCAACGGCAAGGTCCATCGGGTCGAAGACTGGGGCCGCTTCCAGCTGGCCTACATGATCAACAAGCTGGCCAAGGCGCACTACCTGTGCCTGAACATCGAGTGCAGCAAGGAAACCCTGGCTGAAATCGAGACCGGCTTCCGCTTCAACGACGCCGTGCTGCGTCACCTCACGGTCAAGCGCGACAAGGCCGAGACCGGCCCGTCGGCCGTGATGAAGCGGGTTGAGAAGGAAGAAGCCCGCAAGTCGTCGCAACAGGAGACGGCAGCCTGAATGCCTGATCCCCTGCGCGTTTGCGCTGCACGACAGGCTCGATGATGAATCGGGTCCTGCTCACCGCGCAGCTGCTTGAACGTGCGGTCATGCGCTACACCCCGGCAGGTCTGCCGGCGCTCGACGTGCGATTGGCTCACGCCTCGCAGGTCGAACATGCCGGTCAGGCCAGGCAGGTCTCGATGGAGATCCACGCCACTGCCATCGGGGATGTCGCCCTGGAGCTCGGTCGACTTGCGGTGGGCACCACCGCCGAGTTCACCGGCTTTCTCGGCAAGCAGCGACATGGCAAAGGGGTGATGCTGCACATCAGCGCTTTCGTTTCCAGTCCCCAGTCACCTGAATTGAACTAAGGAGGTCTTCATGCCCCCGCCACGTGGTAAGTTTTCCAAAGACCGCAAGACCAAGCGCAACCAGCAGTCCCTGCTGTTCAAGCGCAAGCGTTTCTGCCGCTTCACCGTCACCGGCGTCAAAGAGATCGATTACAAGGATCTCGACGTGCTGCGCGACTTCGTCGGTGAGAACGGCAAGATCACGCCGGCTCGCCTGACCGGCACCCGTGCGTTCTTCCAGCGCCAGCTGACGACCGCGATCAAGCGTGCGCGCTTCCTGGCTCTGCTGCCGTACAGCGACCAGCACAAGGTCTGAGGAGAAACGCGATGCAAGTGATCCTGCTTGAAAAAGTGGCCAACCTCGGCGTCCTCGGTGATGTCGTCAAGGTCAAGGACGGGTACGCCCGCAACTTCCTGATCCCGACCGGTGCCGCTCGTCGTGCCACCGAAAAGGCCGTCGCCGAGTTCCAGGCTCGTCGCGCCGAGCTCGAGAAGGTTCAGGCCGAGAAGCTGGCTGCCGCCAAGGCACAAGGCGACAAGCTGGCCGGCAAGACCGTCTCGATCAGCCAGAAGGCTGGCGTCGACGGCCGTCTGTTCGGTTCGGTGACCAACGCCGACATCGCCGAGAGCCTGAAGGCGCTGGGCTTCGATGTGGTCAAGGCGCAGATCCGTCTGCCCAACGGGCCGTTGAAGACCGTCGGCGAGTTCCCGGTCTCGGTGGCTCTGCACACCGACGCCGTGGTTGAAATCACCGTGGCGGTGGTCGGCGAGCACGTCTGACGCACACGGCAGGCCTGTGCCTCGGGCACGGCCTGCGATGGACCTGACAAGGCCGGCTTCATGCCGGCCTTGTTGTTTGTGCGCTCCGCAAGCGTCGTGACGCTGCGGCAGCGAACGGACTCCCTTCCCTCGGTTCCATGCCTCGCGCATGGCGTCTGCACCGGCCTATCATCAAAAGATGTCTGCTCAGCTGTCAGGATCCCCCTACCCGCCACGAGGCGCCGATGACGAAGTCGCCCGCCTGCGCATCCCGCCTCATTCGGTCGAGGCCGAACAGAGCGTGCTCGGTGGCCTGCTGATCGACAACTCGGCGTCCGACCGGGCGGGCGACCTGCTGACCGAGAGCGATTTCTACCGCTTCGAACACAAGCTGATCTACGGCGCCATGATGGCGCTGATCTCGGCCAACAAGCCGGCCGACGTCATCACGGTCTTCGAGCAGCTCAAGAGCCTGGGCAAGGCTGAAGAGGTGGGGGGGTTGGCCTACCTCAACGCGCTGGCGCAGAGCGTGCCGAGTGCGGCCAACCTGCGGCGATACGCCGAAATCGTGCGTGAGCGCGCCATCCTGCGCAAGCTGGTTGCCGCCAGCGACGAGATCGCCACCAACGCGTTCAATCCGCAGGGGCGTGGCGTTGCCTCGATCCTCGACGAGGCGGAAACCCGGATTTTCCAGATCGGCGAAGAGGGCTCGCGCAACAAGCAGGGCTTTCATTCGATGGACACGCTGGTGGTTCAGCTGATCGACCGGGTCCAGGAGCTGGCTGAAAACGGCGCTGGAGAAGTCACCGGGGTTCCGACCGGTTTTGCCGATCTGGACCGCATGACGTCCGGGCTGCAGCCCGGCGACCTGATCGTGCTGGCGGCACGGCCTTCGATGGGCAAGACCGCCTTTGCGCTCAACATCGGCGAGCACGTGGCGGTGAAGGAACAGCTGCCGGTGGTCGTGTTCTCAATGGAAATGGGCGCCTCGCAACTGGCGCTGCGGATGGTGGGCTCGCTCGGGCGCATCGACCAGCAGCACCTGCGCACCGGCTCGCTGCGTGACGATGAATGGGGGCGGTTGTCCGAGGCGGTCGACCAGTTGCGCAATGTCAGCCTCTTCATCGACGAGACCCCGGCGCTCACGCCGGCCGAACTGCGTGCGCGCTCGCGGCGCCAGGCCCGCCAGTGCGGCAAGCTCGGACTGATCATCGTCGACTACCTGCAGCTGATGAGCGGCTCGAACAGTGGCGGCGGCGAGAACCGCACGGCCGAGATCAGCGAGATCTCGCGCGGACTGAAGGCGCTGGCCAAGGAGCTGCAGTGTCCGGTGATCGCGCTGTCGCAGCTCAATCGCTCGGTCGAGACGCGCACCGACAAGCGGCCGATGATGAGCGACCTGCGCGAGTCGGGCGCCATCGAGCAGGACGCCGACGTCATCATGTTCATCTACCGCGACGAGTACTACAACAAGGAGTCGAAGGAGCCCGGCGTGGCCGAGATCATCATCGGCAAGCAGCGTAACGGGCCCGTGGGCACGGTGCGGCTGGCGTTCCTGCGGCCGCTGACCAAGTTCGAGAACCTGGCGCCGGGCAGCTTCGGCGGCGGCAGCGAGTACTGATCGCGTCGGCCAGGCAGGTCAGAAAAAAGGGGCTCCTCTCGGAGCCCCTTCTTCATTCAGGGATCTGGATGCGCTGTGCGTTGTCGCTCAGTCGCGCTCGCCGCCGAAGATGCCCAGCAGGGCCAGCAGGCTCTGGAACACGTTGTAGATGTCCAGGTAGATCGCCAGCGTGGCACTGATGTAGTTGGTTTCGCCGCCGTCGAGCACGCGCTTGATGTCGTACAGCATGAAGGCCGAGAACAGGCCGATCGCGATCACCGACAGGGTCGCCATCAGCGCCGTCGACTGCACGAAAACGTTGATCAGGCCGGCCACCAGCAGGACGATCGCGCCGACGAACAGGAACTTGCCCATGCCGCTGAGGTCGCGCTTGATCACGGTGGCGAGCGTCGCCATCGCGAAGAAGACGCCGGCGGTGCCGCCGAAGGCCATCATGATCAGCGAGCCGCCGTTCTTGAAGCCCAGCACTGCGGCCAGCATGCGCGACAGCATCAGGCCCATGAAGAACGTGAAGGCCAGCAGCACGGCCACGCCGGTCGCCGATTCCTTGGTCTTTTCGATCGCGAACATGAAACCGAAGGCGCCGATCAGGAACACCGCCAGCGAGGCGCCCGTTCCGAGTGCGGCCATGATGCCGGTCGAGACGCCGATCCAGGCGCCCAGGACGGTGGGCAGCATCGACAGCGCGAGCAGCCCGTACGTGTTGCGCAGCACGCGGTTGCGCTGCAGGCCCAGCGCTCCCGTGCCAGCGTTGCCGGTGTAGGTGTGCAGGCTTTGATTCATGTGACCTCCAGAGTCAGGTTGAACAGACGCGACATGAGATCGCTCAAATCCATTCTAGTTCCCGCGCCGATTGTCGTTGCCGCCGTGCAGATTGCCCGGCCTGCGGGCTGCCGGATGGTTCCTGCGGCTTTGGTAGAGTGGCGCGCCGCTCCGTTTCGGAGCTTGAAGACGAGATCGACCGATGAAAACCAAGCCCGTTCTGACCCTTGAAGATGTGCGTCGCATGGCCGCTGCCGCCGAGGCCGAGGCGCTGAACAACAACTGGGCCGTGACGATCGCCATCGTCGATGACGGGGGGCACCTGCTGTGGCTGCAACGCCTGGATGGGGCTGCGGCGCTGTCGGCGCACATCGCTCCGGCCAAGGCGCGCACCTCGGCGCTGGGTCGGCGCGAGAGCCGCATTTACGAGGAGATGATCAACCAGGGGCGCACGTCCTTCCTGAGCGCGCCCGAGATCGACGGCCTGCTCGAAGGTGGCGTGCCCATCATGGTCGATGGCGAGTGCATCGGTGCCGTGGGTGTCAGCGGCGTCAAGTCGGTCGAGGACGCGCAGGTCGCCAAGGCGGGTATCGCGGCCCTGGGCGCGTGAGCGCCAACGCCCCAAAGTAGGTCGCAGCGGCCGGGGAAAACCCGCGGCCGTCTATAATCCCGCGGTTTGCCCGTCAACACCGCCGCCTAGCGAATTTGTCGTCGAATCCCCCCGCGGACTCGCGCCAGTCGACCGGATGACATCTCTTGAAGGGATGGCCATCCGGCGAGCCACCTGCAGAGCTGGGCGTGCCACCTATCCGGAGTCCCCGTGCTGCCCGTCCTGCCTCCCGCCATCCTCGCACTCGCAGACGGTACGGTCTTTCAAGGTGTCTCGATCGGCGCTGCCGGTCACACCGTGGGTGAGGTTGTGTTCAACACAGCGCTCACCGGCTATCAAGAGATCCTGACCGACCCGAGCTACTGCCGGCAGATCGTCACCCTGACGTATCCGCACATCGGCAACTACGGCGTCAATGAACAGGATGTCGAGGCCCGCAAAGTACACGCTGCGGGCCTGATCATCAAAGACCTCCCGATCCGTTCGTCCAACTTTCGCCAGTCGCTGACGCTGTCGCAATACTTGGTGCGTGAAGGCACCGTTGCGATCGCCGACCTCGACACCCGCCGCCTCACCCGCATCCTGCGCACCCACGGTGCCCAGAACGGCTGCATCGTGGCGTTTGCAGCTGACACCGTCGTGACACAAGCCATGCGCGACGAGGCCGTCGCGCTGGCCCGCAAGGCCCCCAGCATGGCCGGCCTCGACTTGGCTCAGGTCGTCACCACCGACGTCTCGTATCCCTGGACCGAAACCGAGTGGCAGCTCCTCGGCGCCGACGGCACGCCAGGGTTCGGCGACCAGACCGCACCGCGTTTCCATGTCGTGGCCTACGACTTCGGCGTCAAGCGCAACATCCTGCGCATGCTGGCCGAGCGCGGCTGCAAGGTCACCGTGGTGCCTGCCAGGACGCCGGCCGCCGAAGCGCTCGCGCTCAAGCCCGACGGCATCTTCCTGAGCAACGGCCCGGGTGACCCGCAGCCCTGCGACTACGCCATCGAGGCGGCTGCCGAACTGATCGAGACCGGCATCCCGACCTTCGGCATCTGCCTGGGCCACCAGATCATGGCGCTGGCCTCGGGCGCCAAGACCTTCAAGATGAAGTTCGGCCACCACGGCGCCAACCATCCGGTCAAGGATCTCGACACCGGCCGCGTCTCCATCACCAGCCAGAACCACGGTTTTGCGGTCGATGCCGAGTCGCTGCCGGCCAACCTGCGCACCACGCACGTGAGCCTGTTCGACGGCACGCTGCAAGGCCTGGCGCGCACCGACAAGCCGGCGTTCTGCTTCCAGGGCCACCCGGAAGCCTCGCCCGGTCCCCATGACATTGCCTACCTGTTCGACCGCTTCACCAAGCTGATGAGCGACCAAGCGGAGAAGAAGAATGCCTAAGCGCGCTGACCTGAAATCCATCCTCATCATCGGCGCCGGCCCGATCATCATCGGCCAGGCCTGCGAGTTCGACTACTCCGGCGCGCAAGCCTGCAAGGCGCTGCGCGAAGAGGGCTACAAGGTCATCCTGGTCAACTCGAACCCGGCCACGATCATGACCGACCCGGCCACGGCCGACGTCACCTACATCGAGCCGATCACCTGGCAGGTGGTCGAGAAGATCATCGCCAAGGAGCGCCCGGACGCGATCCTGCCGACCATGGGCGGCCAGACGGCGCTCAACTGCGCGCTCGACCTGCACAAGAATGGCGTGCTCGACAAGTACAAGGTCGAGATGATCGGCGCCAACGAGCACGCGATCGAGAAGGCCGAGGACCGCCTGAAGTTCAAGGACGCGATGACCTCGATCGGCCTGGGCTCGGCCAAGTCGGGCATCGCGCACTCGATGGAAGAAGCCTGGGCGGTGCAGAAGGCGATCCAGGCCGACATCGGCGGCGCAGGCTTCCCGATGGTGATCCGCCCCAGCTTCACGCTGGGCGGCACCGGCGGCGGCATCGCCTACAACCCCGAAGAGTTCGAGGAGATCTGCAAGCGCGGCCTCGACCTGTCGCCGACCAAGGAACTGCTGATCGAGGAATCGCTGATCGGCTGGAAAGAGTACGAGATGGAAGTGGTCCGCGACAAGGCGGACAACTGCATCATCGTCTGCTCGATCGAGAACCTCGATCCGATGGGCATCCACACCGGCGACTCGATCACCGTGGCGCCGGCGCAGACGCTCACCGACCGCGAATACCAGCTGCTGCGCAACGCCTCGATCGCGATCCTGCGCGAGATCGGCGTCGACACCGGCGGCTCGAACGTGCAGTTCTCGATCAACCCGGTCGACGGCCGCATGGTCGTCATCGAGATGAACCCGCGCGTCTCGCGCTCGTCGGCGCTGGCCTCCAAGGCCACGGGTTTTCCGATCGCCAAGATCGCCGCCAAGCTGGCCGTGGGCTACACGCTCGACGAGCTGAAGAACGACATCACCGGCGGCGCCACGCCGGCCTCGTTCGAGCCGTCGATCGACTACGTCGTCACCAAGATCCCACGTTTCGCGTTCGAGAAGTTCCCGGCTGCCGACTCGCACCTGACGACGCAGATGAAGTCGGTTGGCGAGGTGATGGCGATGGGTCGCACCTTCCAGGAATCGTTCCAGAAGGCGCTGCGCGGTCTGGAGACCGGCATCGACGGCCTCAGCGAGCGCTCCACCGATCGTGACGAGATCATCGAGGAGATCGGCGAGGCCGGCCCCGAGCGCATCCTCTATGTCGGCGACGCCTTCCGCATCGGCCTGTCGCTCGACGAGATCTTCGAGGAAACAGCGATCGACCCGTGGTTCCTGGCCCAGATCGAGCAGCTGATCCAGACCGAGACCGAGCTCAAGACCCGGTTGCTCGCGAGCCTGACGGCGACCGAACTGCGTTTCCTGAAGAAGAAGGGTTTCTCGGACCGCCGCCTGGCCAAGCTGATGGGCACCAACCAGCACGCCGTGCGCGAGGCGCGTCATGCGCTGGGCGTGCGGCCGGTCTACAAGCGGGTCGACACCTGCGCGGCCGAGTTCTCGACCCAGACCGCCTACCTCTACTCGTGTTACGAGAACGAGGACGGCGAGTGCGAGGCCGAACCCACCGCCAACAAGAAGATCATGGTGCTGGGTGGTGGCCCGAACCGCATCGGCCAGGGCATCGAGTTCGACTACTGCTGCGTGCACGCGGCGCTCGCCATGCGCGAGGATGGTTACGAAACCATCATGGTCAACTGCAACCCGGAAACCGTCTCGACCGACTACGACACCTCCGACCGCCTGTACTTCGAGCCGGTGACGCTCGAAGACGTGCTCGAGATCGTCGACAAGGAAAAGCCGGTCGGCGTGATCGTGCAGTACGGCGGCCAGACGCCGCTGAAGCTGGCGCTGGATCTGGAGCGCGCGGGCGTGCCGATCATCGGCACCTCGCCGGATTCGATCGACGCGGCCGAGGACCGCGAGCGCTTCCAGAAGCTGCTGCACGAACTCGGCCTGAAGCAGCCGCCCAACCGCACCGCGCGCACCGAAGAAGCCGCGCTGGCGCTGGCGCACGAGATCGGCTATCCGCTGGTGGTGCGCCCGAGCTACGTGCTGGGTGGCCGCGCGATGGAAATCGTGCACGGCGACAAGGACCTCGAGCGCTACATGCGCGACGCGGTGCGCGTGTCGGAGAAGTCGCCGGTGCTGCTGGACCGTTTCCTCGATGACGCGGTGGAGGTCGATGTCGACTGCATCAGCGACGGCGTCGACGTGATGATGGGCGCCATCATGGAGCACATCGAGCAGGCCGGCGTGCACTCGGGCGACTCGGCCTGCTCGCTGCCGCCGTACACCCTGTCGACCGTGCTGCAGGACGAATTGCGCCGCCAGACCACGGTCATGGCCAAGGGGCTGAAGGTGGTCGGCCTGATGAACGTGCAGTTCGCGATCCAGGGCGACGTCACGCAGGGGCTCGATGCCTGCACGGTGTACGTGCTGGAAGTCAACCCGCGCGCGTCGCGCACGGTGCCCTTCGTGTCGAAGGCGACCGGCCAGCCGCTGGCCAAGATCGCCGCGCGCTGCATGGCCGGTCAGAAGCTGGCCGACCAGCGCGGTGTGGGCGGTCGTGCGCCGCACGAGGTCATTCCGCCTTATTTCAGCGTCAAGGAAGCGGTTTTCCCGTTCAACAAGTTCCCGGGCGTGGATCCGATCCTCGGCCCCGAAATGCGCTCGACGGGCGAGGTGATGGGCGTGGGTCTGACGTTCGGCGAGGCGATGCTCAAGAGCCAGCTGGGTGCCGGCTCGCGCCTGCCGACCAAGGGCACGGTGGTGATCTCGGTCAAGAACAGCGACAAGGCGCGGGCCGTCGGTGTCGCGCGCGACCTGCATCAGCTCGGCTACACGATCGTGGCGACCAAGGGGACCGCGGCCGCGATCGCCCAGGGCGGCGTGCCGGTCAAGGTGGTCAACAAGGTCAAGGACGGCCGGCCGCACATCGCCGACATGATCAAGGGCGGCGAGATCCAGCTGGTGTTCACCACGGTCGATGAAACCCGCACGGCGATCGCGGATTCGCGCCACATCCGCACCGCGGCTCTGGCCAACCGGGTGACCTACTACACCACGATGGCCGGCTGCGAGGCGGCCACCGAGGCGCTCAAGCATCAGGCCGGGTTGTCGGTGGTCTCCCTGCAGGAACTGCACGCGCAACTGAACTAAACTGTTTGCATCGCGTCTGCCGCTGCCAGCCTCCTGTACAGGAGGCCGTCGGCGGCTCATTTTTTTGTTCACCCGAATGACCTGACTGAAGCACATGGCCACGATTCCGCTGACCAAACGTGGCGCTGAACTGCTCAAGGAAGAGCTGCAGCGCCTGAAGACCATCGAACGTCCGTGGGTGATCAATGCGATTGCCGAAGCGCGCGCCCAGGGGGACCTGTCCGAGAACGCCGAGTACGAAGCCGCAAAGGACAAGCAGGGCTTCATCGAAGGCCGCATCCTGGACGTCGAGGGCAAGCTGGCGATCGCCCAGGTGATCGACCCGGCCGTGCTCGATGCCGGCGGACGGGTGGTGTTCGGCGCCACCGTCGATCTGGAGGAGGAAGAAAGCGGCGACGCCGTGACCTACCAGATCGTCGGCGAGGACGAGGCCGATCTCAAGAAGGGACTGGTCTCCGTCGGCTCGCCGATCGCCCGCGCCCTGATCGGCAAGGAAGCCGGTGACGTGGCCGAGGTTCAGGCGCCCGGTGGCGTCAAGCGCTACGAGGTCGTCGAAGTGCGTTACGTCTGAACGGCGTCGTGATGCTCGGACGTCTCGCCGCCTTGCTGGCCAGCCTGTGGCTGGGTCTGGTACTGACGCTGGGGGCGGTGGCCGCACCGGCGGCGTTTGCCGTGCTGGAGCGCTCGTTGGCTGGCCGGGTGGCGGGGCAATGTTTCCGGATCGAGGCTCAGCTGTCGCTGGGCTTGGCCCTGCTGCTGTTGCTGATCCATCGTCGCCTCGCTTGCGACCGTGCCGCGAAGGCGCCGGAGGCGCAGGTCTCGGTGATGTCCGCCGAGATCCTGCTGGTGCTCGGGGCGCTTTTCTGTACCGTGCTGGGTTATTTCGCGCTGCAGCCGGCGATGGAGGCCGCTCGTGCAGGACAGGGGGCCTGGAGTTTCGGCGCGATTCATGGCGCCTCGAGTGCCCTGTTTGCACTCAAGGGCGTGCTGTTGCTTGTCCTGGCTTGGCGCGCAACGGCGCCTCGCGTTCCGCTCTGAACCCGCCCACTCGCCGCGAACCGGCGGTGGACGGGTTGCGTGCTCATTCGGCGAGCGAGCGCTTCTTCTGGCTGATGATCCGTTTCTTGGCCCGCTTGACGATGCCGCCGACGGTGAGTCGTTCATTGCCCATGACGGTCATCTTCTTGACTTGGGCGCGCTGGGATCCGCTCTTGGAAAACTTCAGGATCTTGATCACCCGAGGCCCGGAAGCCTTGAACTCGTCCGCGGCAGGGGTGGCGTGCTTCTCGGGCTCAGGGCGCCACAGGACGAGCAGCTTGCCGATGTGCTGGATGGGAGCGGCCTTGAGTTGATCGGCCAGAGTGGACAGCAAGGTCTCGCGTTCGGCGCGTTGATCGCTGAAGACGCGTATCTTGATCAAGCCGTGGGCCAGCAGCGCGGCGTCGGTCTCCTTGATGACAGCAGGGGTTAGGCCCTCGGCGCCGATCATGACGACCGGGTGAAGGTGATGTGCCGCAGCGCGATATTGCTTGCGCTGGGCAGGGGTGAGTTGTAGGGCAGCCATGTCCGTATTATCGGGTCGACATGAAGATCAATACAAAAAGCAAGAAAGTCAACAAGGCTTGGTTCAACGACCACATCCACGATACCTATGTGAAGCTGGCGCACAAGGAGGGATATCGCTCTCGTGCCGCCTACAAGATCAAGGAGATCGACGAGACCTGTGGCCTGATCAGGCCTGGTCAGGTGGTGGTCGACCTCGGGGCCGTCCCGGGCGCCTGGAGCCAGTACGTCCGGCGCCGGTTTGCGCCACGCGAGGCGGGTGTCGGCGGGGCTGCGGCCGGTGAACTCAATGGTCGGATCATCGCCCTCGACCTGCTGCCGTTCGAACCGCTGGAGGGGGTGGCGTTCTTGCAGGGCGACTTCTGCGAAGAGGCCGTGCTTGCGCAACTGGTGGGCTTGCTCGATGGCCGCGCGGTGGACGTCGTGTTGTCCGACATGGCGCCGAACCTGTCGGGCGTCGAGGTCACCGATGCTGCGCGCATCGCCAATCTGGTCGAACTGGCGCTCGAGTTCGCCCAGAGTCACCTGAAGCCGCAGGGGGCCCTCGTGTGCAAGGTCTTCCATGGCAGCGGCTACAGCCAACTGGTCGACCAGTTCAAGCGCACGTTCAGGGTCGTCAAGGCAGTGAAGCCGAAGGCTTCACGTGACAGGTCGGCTGAAACTTTTCTGGTCGGCATCGGTCTGAAATCGACTGGCATGCCAAATGCCGATGCGGTGTGAGACTGCACGAACGTGCAGCTTGCCCATCGTTTCGCAGGGTGAAGCTGATCGGGTCAGGGGTATTGACTCGACTAGAATCGTCCCCACCTACCGCGTTGGTTGCAGCAAATCTGCTGCGGCTGCTGGGCCCGTCCGGGGCAGACAGATTTGTAAGAAGGAGCCGCGGTGAACAATCAATGGTTCTCCAAAGTTGCAGTGTGGATGGTGATCGCCCTGGTGCTGTTCACCGTGTTCAAGCAGTTCGACCGCACGGCGACCGCTGGTAACCAGATCGGCTATTCGGAGTTTCTCGAGGAAGTGCGCGCCAAGCGCATTCGCGAGGTGGTGCTGCAGGAAAATCCTGGTGGTGCCGAGATCGAAGCCCTGACCACCGATGACAAGCGCATTCGCACCACGGCCACCTACCTGGATCGTGGCCTCGTGGGCGACCTCATCGCCAACGGAGTCAAGTTCAAGGTCAAGCCGCGTGAAGAGCCGTCATTGCTGACGAGCCTGCTGATTTCCTGGGGGCCGATGCTGCTGCTGATCGGCGTATGGGTCTACTTCATGCGCCAGATGCAAGGCGGTGGCAAGGGCGGCGCTTTCAGCTTCGGCAAGAGCCGTGCGCGCATGCTCGACGAGAGCAACAACTCCGTCACCTTCGCCGACGTTGCAGGTTGCGACGAGGCGAAAGAGGAAGTCAAGGAACTGGTCGACTTCCTGAAGGACCCGCAAAAGTTCCAGAAGCTGGGCGGACGAATTCCGCGTGGCGTCTTGATGGTCGGCCCGCCGGGTACCGGTAAAACGCTTCTGGCCAAGTCCATCGCGGGTGAAGCCAAGGTTCCGTTCTTTTCGATCTCCGGCTCCGACTTCGTCGAGATGTTCGTGGGTGTCGGTGCTGCTCGCGTGCGGGACATGTTCGAGCAGGCCAAGAAGAACGCGCCGTGCATCATCTTCATCGATGAAATCGATGCTGTCGGTCGTCATCGCGGTGCTGGTCTGGGGGGCGGCAACGACGAGCGCGAGCAGACGCTCAACCAGATGCTGGTCGAGATGGATGGTTTCGAGACCAACCTCGGCGTGATCGTGATTGCAGCGACCAACCGTCCGGACATCCTGGATCCTGCGCTGCTGCGTCCGGGCCGCTTTGACCGGCAGGTCTACGTGACCTTGCCCGACGTGCGTGGGCGCGAGCAGATCCTGAACGTGCACATGCGCAAGATTCCGATGGGTCAGGACATTCGTGCCGACATCCTTGCGCGTGGCACCCCCGGTTTCTCCGGTGCCGATCTTGCCAATCTGGTCAACGAAGCAGCCCTGTTCGCTGCCCGCCGCAGCGCGCGGGTGGTCGAGATGGTCGACTTCGAGAAGGCCAAGGACAAGATCATGATGGGCCCCGAGCGCAAGTCGATGGTCATGCCCGAAGAGGAGCGCAAGAACACTGCGTACCACGAATCCGGACACGCGCTGGTTGCCCGCCTGATGCCCAAGACCGATCCGGTTCACAAGGTGACGATCATTCCGCGTGGCCGTGCTCTCGGTCTGACCATGCAGCTGCCCGAAGGCGATCGCTACAGTCTTGACAAGGAGCGGATGCTGTCGACGATTTCGGTGCTGTTCGGTGGGCGCATTGCCGAGGAGGTGTTCATGAACCAGATGACCACCGGCGCCAGCAACGACTTCGAAAGGGCCACGCAGATCGCGCGTGACATGGTGACCCGTTACGGCATGACCGAAGAACTCGGTCCGATGGTCTACGCTGAAAACGAGGGCGAAGTGTTCCTGGGCCGCTCCATCACCAAGCAGGTCAACGTTTCCGAAGAAACGATGAAGAAGGTCGACAAGGAGATCCGCAAGATCATCGATACCCAGTATTCGCTGGCTCGTCAGTTGATCGAGGAGAACCAGGACAAGATGCACACGATGGCGCGTGCATTGCTCGACTGGGAGACCATCGACTCTGACCAGATCGAAGACATCATGCAGGGTCGTCAACCGCGTCCGCCGAAGGACTGGGTGCCGCCCGCATCGAAGCCCCCCGGTGGTCCGTCGAATCCGTCCGTGAGTCCAAATGCTGCGGCGACGGTCTGATCCAGGCGTCGGGTGAAACACAATGACGGGGCTTCGGCCCCGTTTGCATTGGTGCCGCGGCTTCTGTCCGCTTGCTGCCGGCCGCAAAGGAGTAGAGCGATGCACTGGCAAACCAGCCGTTTCCAGATTGACCTGTCACAACCTCGCGTGATGGGTATCGTCAATGCGACGCCCGATTCGTTTTCAGACGGTGGACGCAGCCCGAACCAGGCACTCGCTCATGCCGAGATGTTGCTGCGCGAGGGTGCTGACATCCTGGACATCGGTGGCGAATCCAGCCGTCCAGGCGCGCCTGCGGTATCGGTCGAGGATGAGTTGGCTCGTGTGATTCCGGTCTTGCGTGGGGCTCTGCAGATGGGGGTGCCGGTGTCGGTGGACACATGGAAGCCGGAGGTCATGTGTGCCGCGCTCGACCTCGGCGTGGACATCGTCAACGACATCCTTGCCCTGCAAGCCGATGGTGCGCTCGAGGCCGTGGTTGCGCACCCGTCGTGCGGCATCTGTCTCATGCACATGCAGGGCGAACCCAGGTCGATGCAGCGCGATCCCAGGTACGACGACGTGACGCGGTCGGTGCGCGACTTCCTGGCCGACCGCAGTCATGCCTTGCGTTCGCGCGGCGTGCAGGCCGCGCGCATCGTGCTCGATCCGGGCATCGGGTTCGGGAAGACGGTCGAACACAACTTCGCATTGATCAAGGGTCAGCGCGCCTTGCTGGATCTGGGCTACCCGGTGCTGGCGGGCTGGTCGCGCAAGTCGTCGATCGGCACGGTCACCGGGCGTGCCGTCGGGGAGCGGGTTCATGGCAGCGTTGCCGCTGCGCTGGCTGCGGTTCAGTGTGGTGCCCGTGTGATTCGTGTGCACGATGTGGCAGCGACAGTCGACGCACTGGCCGTGTGGCGTGCTGCCGGCTTGCCCGAGTGCTGAGCTTGACCTAGGCTCGACCGCTTGCGGTGCAGTCCATCGCGTTCTTCAGGTTTTTCAGCGAGTACACATGAGCAGAAAGTATTTTGGCACCGACGGTATTCGTGGTGAAGTTGGCACGTCTCCGATCACGCCTGATTTTGTCCTGCGACTCGGGCACGCTGTCGGCCGGGTGTTGCGTGGCACGCATGACCGGCCGGTGGTGCTGATTGGCAAGGACACGCGCATCTCGGGCTACATGCTCGAATCTGCACTCGAGGCGGGTCTGAACTCGGCTGGTGTCGACGTGATGCTCACCGGACCTCTGCCCACGCCGGCAGTGGCCTACCTGACACGCGCGTTGCGCCTCAGTCTGGGCGTGGTGATCAGCGCCTCGCACAACCACTTCATGGACAACGGCATCAAGTTCTTTTCGGCACGGGGAGAAAAGCTGTCCGACGCCTGGGAGATGGAGGTCGAGGCCGCCATCGAAGCGCCGCCGCAGTGGTCCGATTCGTCGCAGATCGGCCGCGCCAGGCGTCTGCATGATGCGCCGGGGCGTTACGTCGAGTTCTGCAAGTCGACCTTCTCGAACGAGCTCTCACTCAAGGGCCTGAAGATCGTCGTCGATGCCGCCAACGGTGCGGCGTACCACGTGGCTCCGGACGTGTTTCATGAACTCGGCGCCGATGTGGTGCGCATCGGCTGCGAGCCCGATGGCCTGAACATCAACGATGGTGTCGGTGCCACGTCGCCGCAGGCGCTGGTCGAGGCTGTCCGCATGAACGGTGCCGACTACGGTGTGGCCCTCGATGGTGATGCCGACCGCGTGCTGCTGGTCGATCGCAACGGCCGGCTCTACAACGGTGACGAACTGCTTTACGTGATGGTCGCCGATCGACTGGCCCAGGGCGAGCCGGTGCCTGGCGCGGTCGGCACCTTGATGACCAACATGGCGGTCGAGGTGGCGCTCCAGCAGCGCGGCGTCGAATTCGTGCGTGCCAAGGTGGGTGACCGCTACGTGCTCGAAGAGCTGGTTTCGCGGGGCTGGCAGCTTGGCGGTGAGGGCTCGGGCCACCTGCTGGCGCTGGACAAGCACACCACCGGTGACGGCATCGTCAGTGCCTTGCAGGTGCTGCAGGCGCAGCAGCGCAATGGCCGTTCGATTGCCGAACTGCTCGACGGCGTCGAACTGTTCCCGCAAACGCTGATCAATGTGCGGCTCGCCGCCGGTCAGGACTGGAAACTCAACGATCGCCTGGCACGCGAGCGCATCGCCATCGGCAATGAACTGGGTCAGTCGGGCCGTGTGCTCATTCGTCCGTCCGGTACCGAGCCGCTTCTGCGCGTGATGGTCGAGGCGCGCGACGCTGCGCAGGCCCGCCTTTGTGCCGACCGACTGGCCGTCGCTGCACAGGAAGGCTGATCCGGATACTCGATCGGTCGTCGGCGCTGCCCGCGACCAGATCGTCCGTCAGATCGGGTCGGTGAATTGTCATAAACATGTCACACATCGTGATTACAGTTGCGGGCAACGGCGGACCCTCGCCTTTTCAGTAACGGGTTCAGTGATGAGCAATGTGATCGGTAGCAAGAGGCTGGCTTCCACGGTGTTGGCTGCTGCGACGCTGTGGTCCCTGTCGGGTGGTGTGCAAGCGCAGAACGTGACCGGCGCCGGGGCCACGTTTCCGGCGCCCATCTATGCAAAATGGGCCGATGCTTTCCACAAGCTCTCCGGCGCAAAGGTGAATTACCAGTCGGTGGGGTCCGGGGCTGGCATACGCCAGATCCAGGCCAAGACCGTCGATTTCGGTGCCTCGGACATGCCTCTGAGCGATGCCGATCTGGCCAAGGACGGTCTGGTGCAGTTTCCGACCGTGATCGGCGGCGTGGTGCCCGTGGTCAACATCAAGGGCATACAGCCGGGGCAGATCAAGCTCACCGGTGCCGTGCTCGGCGACATCTACCTCGGCAAGGTGCGCAAGTGGAGCGATCCGGCGATCACTGCATTGAACGCTGGCGTTGCGCTTCCCGATGCGCCGATTGCCGTCGTGCGGCGGGCGGACGGCTCGGGCACCAGCTTCATCTTCACCAACTACCTGTCGAAGGTGAATGCCGAGTGGAAGTCCAAGGTGGGCGAGGGCACGGCCGTCAACTGGCCGACCGGTGCAGGCGGCAAGGGCAACGAGGGTGTCTCGGCGTTCGTCCAGCGCCTGCCCAACGCCATCGGCTACGTCGAATATGCCTACGCCAAGCAGGGCAAGATGGCGTACGTGCAGATGAAGAACGCGGCGGGCAACTTCGTGTCGCCGGACGACGCCAACTTCAAGGCGGCCGCCGCTGCAGCGAACTGGTCGAAGTCCTTCTATCA
Source organism: Leptothrix cholodnii SP-6 (assembly GCF_000019785.1). Classification (NCBI taxonomy): domain Bacteria; kingdom Pseudomonadati; phylum Pseudomonadota; class Betaproteobacteria; order Burkholderiales; family Sphaerotilaceae; genus Leptothrix; species Leptothrix cholodnii. The sequence goes on along the minus strand of NC_010524.1, from coordinate 3,099,447 downwards.
GGTGCTGACCGAACAGCCTGGCAAGGACGCCTGGCCGCTGACGGGCGCCACCTTCATCCTGATGCACAAGCAGCAGGACAAGCCACAGCAGGCGGTCTCCACGCTGAAGTTCTTCGACTGGGCTTATGCCAGCGGAGACGCGATGGCCGGCGAACTCGAGTACGTCGCGCTGCCTGAATCCGTCAAGGCGCTGGTTCGCAAGCAGTGGTCCGGCTTCAAGGACAGCAGCGGCAAGGCCGTCGAGTACAAGTGAGTTCCCGGGGCGCCTGATCGGTGGGTCGGCCGCTACACTTCGCGCCACTTTGCAGCTGGATTGATCAAGATGGCGCAATCTTCGGGGTCAAGTGACCCTCGCGCGACGGTTCGCGCACCCTGGGCGGACACCCTGTTCGCCTTGCTGGCGCAGTCGGCCGCTTGGCTGACTCTCGCGCTGTTGCTGGGCATCATCGCTTCGCTCGTGCTCGGCGCCATGCCGGCGATCCGCGAGTACGGCCTGTCGTTCCTGTGGCGCAGCGAGTGGGATCCGGTCGAGAACCGCTACGGCGGTCTCGTGATGATCTACGGCACGCTGATGACCTCGTTCATCGCCCTGCTGATCGCGGTGCCGGTGAGTTTCGGCATCGCGCTTTTCCTCACCGAACTGTCGCCGACCTGGCTCAAGCGACCGCTCGGGATCGCGGTCGAGCTGCTGGCGGCGGTGCCTTCGATCGTCTACGGCATGTGGGGACTGCTGGTGTTCGGGCCGATCCTGGCAGAGTTCGTCCAGCAGCCGCTGCAGGCCGTCACGAGCGACATTCCTGTCCTGGGAACGCTGTTCGCGGGTCCGCCGGTGGGCATCGGCATCCTGTCGGCCGGCATCATCCTGGCGATCATGATCATCCCGTTCATCGCCTCGGTGATGCGTGACGTCTTCGAGGTGACGCCGCCGATGCTCAAGGAATCCGCCTACGGGCTGGGTTCGACCACCTGGGAGGTGGTCTGGAACGTGGTACTGCCCTACACCAAGATCGGCGTGGTCGGCGGCGTGATGCTCGGGCTCGGCCGGGCTCTGGGCGAGACGATGGCCGTGACTTTCGTGATCGGCAACATGAACCAGCTCGACTCGCTGTCGGTGTTCGAGGCGGCCAACAGCATCACATCGGCGCTCGCCAACGAGTTCGCCGAGGCGGCTGACGGCCTGCACCAGGCTTCGCTGATCTACCTCGGGCTGGTCCTGTTCTTCATCACCTTCGTGGTGCTGGCGCTGTCCAAGGTGCTGCTGGCGCAACTCAAGAAAGGCGAGGGCAACTGATGGCAGACGCAGCCTTGCTGGCCACGCGCCAGGCGATGCACCGTCGCCGCAAATGGATCAATCAGGCGGCGATGCTGCTGTCGCTGCTGGCGATGGTGTTCGGCGTGTTCTGGCTGATCTGGATCCTGGTGGAGACCGTCCGCCTCGGTCTGGGCGGCCTGAGCCTGGCGCTGTTCACCGAGATGACGCCGCCGCCGCAGGAAGAGATCGGCGGTCTGGCCAACGCGATCTTCGGCTCGCTGATCATGGTCGGGCTGGCCACGCTGATCGGCACGCCGGTCGGGGTGCTGGCCGGTGTCTATCTGGCGGAATACGGCCGCAGCACCTGGCTGGGCCGCATCACGCGGTTCGTCAGCGACATCCTGCTGTCGGCGCCGTCGATCGTGATCGGCCTGTTCATCTACACCGTGTGGGTGGCGCGCTTCAAGAGCTTCTCGGGCTTCGCGGGCGTGCTGGCGCTGGCGCTGATCGTGATCCCGGTGGTCATCCGCACCACCGACAACATGCTCGGCCTGATCCCGAACGCGCTGCGCGAGGCGGCCTACGCGCTGGGCACGCCGAAATGGCGCGTGATCCTGTCGATCACCCTGAAATCGGCCCGCGCCGGCGTGATCACCGGCGTGCTGCTGGCGGTGGCGCGCATCTCTGGCGAAACCGCGCCGCTGCTGTTCACCGCGCTGTCGAACCAGTTCTGGACGTCGGACCTGTCCGAGCCGATGGCCAGCCTGCCGGTGACGATCTTCAAGTTCGCGATGAGCCCCTATGAAAACTGGCAGAAGCTCGCCTGGGCGGGTGTGCTGCTGATCACGATGGGGGTGCTGGTGCTGAACATCATCGCGCGCACTTTCCTGCGCAACAAACAATGAACCCGAGGACCTCGACATGGACGCCAAGGTCGATCCCAGCGTGAACGTCAAGACCAAGGTCGCGGTGCGCGACCTGAACTTCTACTACGGCCACTTTCACGCCCTGAAGAACATCAACCTCGACATCCCGGAGAAGAAGGTCACCGCCTTCATCGGGCCGTCGGGCTGCGGCAAGTCGACGCTGCTGCGCACCTTCAACCGCATGTTCGAGCTCTACCCGGAGCAGCGCGCCGAAGGCCAGATCCTGCTCGACGGCCAGGACATCCTGAAGAGCCGCGAAGACGTCTCGCTGATCCGCGCCCGCGTCGGCATGGTGTTCCAGAAGCCGACGCCGTTCCCGATGTCGATCTACGACAACATCGCCTTCGGCGTGCGGCTGTTCGAGAACCTGCCGCGCGTCGAGATGGACGATCGTGTCGAGTGGGCGCTCAAGAAGGCGGCGCTGTGGGGCGAGGTCAAGGACAAGCTCGACAAGAGCGGCGCCGGCCTGTCGGGGGGCCAGCAGCAGCGCCTGTGCATCGCGCGCGGCATCGCGATCAAGCCCGAGGTGCTGCTGCTCGATGAACCCTGTTCGGCACTCGACCCGATCTCGACGGGCAAGATCGAGGAGCTGATCGACGAGCTCAAGGGCGACTACACGGTGGTCATCGTCACGCACAACATGCAGCAGGCGGCGCGCAGCTCCGACTACACCGCCTACATGTACCTCGGCGACCTGATCGAGTTCGGCGACACCAACGACATCTTCATGCGCCCGCAGCGCAAGGAGACCGAGGACTACATCACCGGCCGCTTCGGCTGAAGCAACCGACGCATCAAGGACGACCGCTCATGGACAAGCATCTTTCCAGCCAGTTCGACGCCGAACTCAGTGCCATCTCGACCCGCGTGCTCGAGATGGGTGGCATCGTCGAGTCGCAGGTGGCGCAAGCCGTGCATGCGCTGGCCAACTTCAGCTGCGAAAGCGCGCTGCAGGTCATCCAGACCGAAGAGCGCGTCAATCAGCTCGAGATCGAGATCGACCGCGACCTGTCGACCATCATCGCCCGCCGCCAGCCCACCGCGCGCGACCTGCGTCTGCTGATCGCGATCTCGAAGTCGATCGGCAACCTCGAGCGCGTCGGCGACGAGGCGGCCCGCATCGCGCGCACGGTGCAGCGCCTGGTCGACACCGGTGTGTCGAGCCGGCTGCGTCTGCCGGTAGGTGACGTGTCGTTCGAGGCCCAGCTCGCCACCGGCCTGCTGCGCAAGGCGCTCGACGCCTTCGCCCGGCTCGACACCCAGCAGGCGCTGGCCGTGCTCAAGGAAGACAACCAGATCGACGCCGAGTTCGACGGCCTGATGCGCAAGCTCATCACCTACATGATGGAAGACCCGCGCACCATCTCGGCGTCGATCGATCTGGTGTTCGTGGCCAAGGCGATCGAGCGCGTGGGCGACCACGCCAAGAACCTGGCCGAGCAGATCATCTACATCGTCAAGGGCACCGACGTGCGCCACAACTCGCTCGACGCGGTCGAGTCGGCGATCCGGTGACGGTCGGGCGGCCATCCGGTCGATGAGCCGCCGACCACGGATCAGGAACAGGTGCTGCTCCCGTCGATCGGCGGCAGTGCGTGACATGACATTGCCACTCGGCGGCCCGGGCGCATGAACTTTCTGTTTGGACGTTTGCTGAGCGCCATCTTTGCCTTGACCGTCGGCGGTCTGATCGGCTGGCTGGCGGGACGCGTGTTTGCCGCACCCTGGTGGGGTGCCTGGGGCGGCGCCTGCATCGGGCTGCTGCTGGTCAACCTGCGCGACGCGCTGCGCAGCCAGGCGCTGGTGAACTGGCTGCGCGGTACACAAGAGGGCGGTGCCCCGCGCGGCGGACAGATGTGGGGCGAACTGGCCTACCGCATCGAACGCGCGCTGCAGCAGCGCGAACGGGCGCTCGTGACCGAGCGGCAGCGGCTGGCCCAGTTCCTCCTGGCCATCGAGGTCTCGCCCAACGGCGTGCTGCTGCTCGACGCCGACGAGCAGATCAGCTGGTGCAACTCGGTGGCTGCCGATCACTTCGGCCTCAACCCCGTGCGCGACCTCGGTCAGCGCATCACCAACCTCGTGCGCGCTCCGGCGTTCGTCGCCTATCTGCAGGCTGGCGACTACGACGAGGCCGTTCCGGTGATCAACCACGGGCGTGACCTGACGCTGTCGGTGCTGGTCCGCCCCTACGGCGAGGGCTTGCGGCTGATCCTGTCCAACGACGTCACCGAGCGCCTGCGCTCGGAAGGCATGCGCCGGGATTTCGTGGCCAACGTGTCGCACGAGATCCGCACGCCGTTGACGGTGCTGGGTGGCTTCGTCGAAACCATGAGCAACCTGCCGCTCACGGAGCCGGAACGAAAGCGCGTGCTCACACTGATGACGCTCCAGACGCAGCGCATGCAGACGCTGGTGGCTGACCTGCTGATCCTGGCCCAGCTCGAAGGCAGTCCGCGGCCGGCGGTCGATCAGTGGGTTTCGGTGCGCGGCCTGTTCGCGCAGGTCGAAACCGAGATCGTGGCCTTGTCCAAGGGGCGGCATCTGCTCGGGTTCAAGTCCGAGGGGTGCCCTGACGTGCTGGCCGAAGACGGCGCCGACTGCCTGCTGGCCGGCAGCGAGACCGAGTTGCTGTCGGCCTTCACCAACCTGTGCAGCAACGCGGTCCGCTACACGCCCGAAGGCGGGCGCATCGACGTGCGGTGGTTGCGTCGCCCGGGGGGCGATGGCGTGTTCGAGGTGCGCGACAACGGCCTGGGCATCGCCCGGGAACATCTGCCGCGCCTGACCGAGCGTTTCTACCGCGTCGACGGCAGCCGCTCACGCGAAACCGGTGGCACCGGGCTCGGCCTGTCGATCGTCAAGCATGTGATGCAGCGTCATGGCGGCCAGCTCGAGGTCGAGAGCGAACCCGGGCGGGGTTCGTGTTTCCGGCTCGTTTTCCCGGCCGCCCGGGTGCGCGTCTGAACAGACAGTGCCGGCGGTCAGCGGCGTCGATAGATCAGGATCGATTCTTTGCGGTCGGTGGGCCGCTCGGCCTTGGCGACCCAGCGCCAGCCGGCGCGCACGGGCGGCACGAATCGCCGGTGGCGTGATTCGTGCCATGCGACCAGCAGCCAGTCGCACGCCGGATCTCCGGGCTGCGGGGCCAGTTTCAGGTCGGCATGCACGCTCAGGGCCGCCAGCTGGCCGCGCGCCAGGCCATCGGTGTTGACGCAGGCGCCCGCCGGCACCTGCTGCGCCACCCGCTGCACCAGCGGGCGATAGCTGCGGGCATAGTCGAGCAACGGCAGCCAGAGTGTCATCAGCAGCAGCCAGTTCAGGGCCACGCCACCGGCGGGCAGGACCAGGCTCTTCCAGATCGCATGCTGATTGCGTCCGGTGCGCCACCTGACCAGCGCCAGCCAGATCAACGTGCCCAGCACGGCAAGCACGAGCGCGGGCAGCTGGAAGACGGCCTCGAAGCCCGGCGCCAGCTTGTAGACGTTGGCGGCGATCTTGGCCGGAACCCGCGTGTGCATGGCGGCGTAGATCACCCAGATCGAGATCGCGCAGGCACTGAAGAAGAACACCGAAAACCAGTCGATCGCTGCGCCCATGCTGCGTCGCAGGGTCGGCAATGCAAACGCCGCCAGCACCGCCAGGGCGGGCAGTGCCAGCATCAGCGCGCGGTCCGAGCCGCCCATCGCCAGGCTGGCGATGACGCCCGCACCGCCGGTGGTCAGCGGGATCGCCAGGTGTCGGCGCAGGATGTGGCGGCGCCACTGCCAGAGCGTCCACGCCGCCAGGGGCCAGACCGGCCAGGTGAACCAGGCGAGCAGGCGCAGGACGCTCAAGGCGTCGAACTGGGCCGGGATGCGCCAGATCCATCCACCCAGCGCCCAGGCGGTGAGCGCGGCCAGCAGGCCCGAGGCCAGCGTCCAGGGCAGCAGCCGGCGCAGCCCCTCTGAACTGGAGCGCAGGCACACCCAGCTGCCGGCCAGCGCCAGCATCACGGCGGTCGTGGCGGCGCCGCTGGCGGCCATCATCGGCAGCGCGACGACCACACCCAGGCGGCTCTGCCAGCATCGATACGGCCCTGCGGCGAGACCGTAGATGAACAGCGCCGTACCCAGCAGCTGGACCAGTTCAGGCGTCGTTTCGTGGCCGAGCTGAAGCAGCCCGAGCGTCGAGATGAGCGCCAGCACCGAGCCGTCCGCGATCGCTCGTGCGTAGTCCACCGGGTCGGCTTCGCCGCCGAAAGCGAAGGGCAGCGGCTGTGCGGCTTCGGTCCGCGCCAGGTGCAGCGTGGCATACCAGACCAGCGCGAGGGTGCCGACCAGCATCAGCACGAACGGGAGCCGCGCGGCGAGCACCGGCCCGACAAGTCCGCCCATCAGGTGCATGTTGGCCGCACCGATCCAGTAGGGCAGCAGGCTGCCGTCGCTGCCGATCCCGGCAATCGTCGGATCGAGCCAGGATGCGTCGCCCCTGAGCAGGCTGAACATGTAGCCGACGGCGGTGACGTCGGCGTTCTTCCAGGGCTCACGGCCGAACACGCCCGGCAGCACATAGGCTGCACACAGCAGCCAGAGGGCCAGTCGCGGCAGGCGCTGCACGGCACGCTGCGATACCAGGGCAGGGTTGGGTGTGTTCACAAGGATCGGATGGGCTACGTGAAGAAGGCGCTGTCGCAGGACTGCGGGATTCTTGCAGCGTTCTGGCCGAGGCAATAAAAAAGGCAGCCTGGGCTGCCTTTCGAGTCAAGGCAGCGACTGCCTTGCGGATCAAGCGAGCGTGAAGCTCACTTCTTGATGCCGACCTTGAACTTGTTGCGGAACTTCTCGACCCGGCCGCCCAGGCTGTCGATGCTCTTCTGCGTGCCGGTGTAGAACGGATGGGTTTCGCTGGTGGTTTCCAGCTTGAACAGCGGCAGTTCGCGGCCGTCTTCCATCGTGATCATTTCGCGGGCCGGGGCGCACGAGCGCGTCACGAACTTGAAGCCGTTGGACAAGTCCACGAAGCAGACTTCGCGGTAGTTCGGGTGGATGCCGTCTTTCATGAGAACCTCGCTGTGATGCCGGGAGCCACGCTGCACCATGCAAGCGCACTTTCCGACAGCGGAAAATCGAACATTATAAGGGTCTTGGCAGGCTGGTCGAGCACCGACCCGCCGTCATGGCTTGCCAGCCATGTTCAGCCACCACGGCGCATCAGGTCGAAGAAGTCGATGTTGCTCTTGGTGGCCTTCATCTTGTCGAGGATGAACTCCATCGCCTCGATCTCGTCCATCGGATAGAGCAGCTTGCGCAGGATCCAGGTCTTCTGCAGGATCTCCGGCTTGAGCAGCAGTTCCTCGCGACGGGTGCCCGACTTGTTGAGCAGGATCGACGGGTAGACACGCTTCTCGGCCATGCGCCGATCCAGGTGGATCTCGCAGTTGCCGGTGCCCTTGAACTCTTCGTAGATCACCTCGTCCATGCGGCTGCCGGTGTCGATCAGGGCGGTGCCGATGATGGTCAGCGAACCGCCTTCCTCGACATTGCGGGCCGCGCCGAAGAAGCGCTTCGGACGCTGAAGCGCGCCGGCGTCGACGCCGCCGGTCAGAACCTTGCCCGACGAGGGCAGCACGTTGTTGTAGGCACGGGCCAGTCGGGTGATCGAGTCGAGCAGGATGACGACATCCTTGCGCAGTTCGACCAGCCGCTTGGCGCGTTCGATCACCATTTCAGCCACCTGCACGTGGCGTGCGGCGGGTTCGTCGAAGGTCGAACTGATGACCTCGCCGCGCACGGTGCGCTGCATCTCGGTCACTTCTTCGGGCCGCTCGTCGACCAGCAGCACGATCAGGTGCACGTCGGGATGGTTGGCGATCAGGGCATGTGCGAAGTGCTGCATCATGACCGTCTTGCCGCTCTTGGGCGGCGCCACCAGCAGCGCTCGCTGACCTTTGCCGATCGGCGCGATCAGGTCGATGATGCGGCTGGTGATGTTTTCTTCGTTCTTGACGTCGCGCTCAAGCCGGAACTGCTCCTTGGGGAACAGCGGCGTGAGGTTCTCGAACATGATCTTGTTCTTGCTCTCCTCCGGCGTCAGTTCGTTGACTCGGTCAACTTTCACCAGCGCGAAGTAGCGTTCGCCGTCCTTGGGTACCCGCACTTCACCTTCGATCATGTCGCCGGTGTGCAGGTTGAAACGTCGGATCTGGCTCGGCGACAGGTAGATGTCGTCGGTGCTGGCCAGGAAACTCGCGTCGAGGGAGCGCAGGAAACCGAAGCCGTCCGGCAGCACTTCCAGCACGCCGTCGCCGAAGATTTGTTCGCCTTGCCGGGCGCGCTTTTTCATGATCGCAAACATCAACTCCTGCTTGCGCAGGCGGCTGGCGTTTTCGATCTCAAGCGTCTCGGCCATCTGGACCAGCGCCGAGATGTGTTGGGCCTTGAGTTCGGAAAGGTGCATGTGGGGGAGTACCCGGAAGTCAGGTGTCGACGGTGCCAGCCGCTTGCACCGGGGGCGTCGGCATTCCCGCACGGCATTTGACTGTGTGGCTGCGCGCATTGCTGCGTGCCGCACCATGTAGCCAAAACGCTCGACAAGGGGGAGGGAGCCGACTCTGCGCGCGCTTCACGAGCCCGTGGGGCTCAGCCGGAGGTAAATCGCGCAGTGGCATTCAGGAGTCCGGCAGCGCTGCCGCCGAACTCTGAGGACGATTATAGGTGGGCGTCGAGGAAAGACGTCAACTGCGCCTTCGAGAGCGCCCCGACCTTGGTGGCAGCCAGCTGACCGCCCTTGAACAGCATCAGCGTCGGGATGCCGCGAATGCCGAACTTGGCAGGCACTTCGCGGTTCTCGTCGACGTTCATCTTGGCGATCTGCAGGCGACCGCTGTAGTCCTTGGCCACTTCGTCAAGGATCGGGGCAATCATCTTGCAGGGGCCGCACCATTCGGCCCAGTAGTCCACCAGAACGGGTTTGTCTGATTGAACGACGTCGCCGTCAAAGGTCGCATCGGAAACGTGTTTGATGAGGTCGCTGCTCATGGGGTATCCATTGGAAGAAAGACCGCTTCGGCTATGCGGCGGGTTGAGCTTGATTTTGGCACGATCGGGCGATGTGCAATGGCATGCCCGAAGCGTCTGACGCTATGCATGCGATAGCGATCGCTGCCGGTGCAGTCTGCCGCACCCATCCGCATCGGCTCGGAGATGGCTTGAAAACCGTGGTTGTTTCCGGCAAGCACCCGCTCGGAATGGCGTTTGAATCAGGCCAGTCCCATTCGAGTCCGGATTTGATCAGCGTGTCCGCCAACGCATCCACCGCTGCCCATGGTCACAACGCCGCCGCCGGAATTGCCGGCCTGCGCAGCTTCGGCCGCTTTGCGCTCAGGCAGCTGATCGGCCGCAGCTCGCTGTCGATGGCCTGGATCGCGCACGACACGCGCAGCCGTCGCGACGTGCTGCTGCTGATCGCGCGCCAGGCGATCGAGGAGCGCCGGCAGCTTGCGGAGGCGGTCGATGCCATGCGGCGTGCGGCGCGGCTGGAGCACCCCCGTCTGCTGCCGGCCATCGAGACCGGCGAGCGCGACGCCTGGCCCTACCTCGTGTGCGAGGCCCCACAGGGGGTCCAGACGCTCTCGCAGTTCCTGGCGGGTCGGCCAGCTCCGCCGCCGCTTGAAGCTGCCGGCTGGGCCGTCGACGCGCTCGAAGGATTGGCCTACCTCCATGACGCCGGCCTTGCGCACGGCGATGTCGGCCTGCACAGCCTGCTGCTCGACAAGAACGGTCGCCTGCTCGTGTGGGGCGCCAACCTGCGAGCTGACGTTCAAGGTGTCACGTCCGGCGAGTTCGAGTCGGATCTCCTTCGCCAGCAGCGTGCCGCCGGAGAGCGCGACGTTCTGGCGATCGGTCTGCTGCTCTACCAGTGGGTCGCACACAGCGCAGCGTTCGACGAACGGGACATGCCCACCGCCATTGCCCGCCTGGGGCAGGACATCGTGCGATTGCCCTGGGCCTTGCCGCAGCCGGTGCCGGACGCGCTGAGGGCGATCATCAACCGGGCGACCGACCGGCATGCGCATCGCCGCTACCTCGGTGCACGCAGCCTCGAGCGGGCGCTGTCGGGCTGGTGCCGGGTGCAGGCCAGCGACCGCGGCGGCCCGCTTGCGCTGCTGATCGATCGCCTGCGCACCAGCGGCCACCTGCCGGCCATGCCAGGCTTGGCGCAACGCGTGGTTCAGCTCTCGCGGATGGAGACGCAGCGCATCGACGAGCTGACCGATGTGGTGCTGGAGGATCCGGCCTTGTCGTTCGAGCTGCTGCGCACCGTCAACGCCGCCCAGTTTCGCGTGCAGGCCGAAGATGGCGTGACGACGGTGCGCCGGGCCATCCAGCTCGTCGGCATCAGCGGTGTGCGACGGGCTGCCGGCACCTTGCGTGCCTGGCCCGGCCCCCTGAACGAGCCGGCTGCGCGGGCCCTCGAGCAAGCGCTGAAACTCGCCTGCCTGGCCGGTCATCTGGCCGATGTGCTGTCGCCCGGTGGACTCGATGCCGAAGGCGCGCTGCTTGCCGCGCAACTGCAGCATCTTGGTCGTTTGCTCGTGCGGTATCACTTTCCGGACGAGGCGGTTCAGATCGCGGCCCTGATGCAGCCCAGTCCGCCGTTGCAGGAGGGTGACCCGGTCGCTCCCGGCCTGAGCGAAGAGGCTGCGGCCATGGCCGTTCTGGGCGTCGACTTGGCTTCGATGGCACACGCCATGGCCAAGCATTGGGGTCTGGACGAGTCGGTGCAGGACATGATGCAACCCCTGCCGTTGCGACACGCGGTCTACATGCCGACCAGCGCCGACGGCTGGATGCGTGTCGTGGCCAGTTGTGCCAACGAAACGCTGGCGACGCTGAAGCTGGCCGGCGCGGCGCAGGCCCGGGCGCTGACGCAGGTTGCCAACCGGTATGCAAAGACGCTCGGAACCACGCCCGACAAGCTCAAGCTGGCGCTGCAGGAGGCCAGGGTCAAGCTGAACCAGCACCTCTCGACCAAGGCGGCTTGAGGTTGGGCCTCTTGCGGGGGGGGCTGTTGAGCAGGACGATGCGCAGGTCGTGCGCAGTGCCGTGCATGTAGAGGCCGCTGAGCCGTGAGATGGCGCCCGACCTTCTGAAGGCGAGGTGTCACAGCTGGGTGATGCACGAGAGGCCAGAACGATCAGGCACGGCCTGATCCGTTGATTTTCCTGTGCTTTCTGCAGAAGGGTGACGAGCCTGAACCCCGGCACTGGTGGCAAACGGTTAGGGCTGCTTCGTTCCCGACCTGACCCGTTTGGCCGCGCCCCCATGCGGGGAGGCCCGTCGAGCGAGATTGTAAGCCACCGCGAGAGCCTCTCGCCTGGCGGCATCTGCCCCGCCCCGCCAAACAACGGTTTCCTGTATCCCGGCTACGCGTCCGGGGGGGCTTGCAGGTTCCGTGTCGCGGGGGGACTTTGACGCTGTGACATTATTCAGTCGACAGTCGGCCGCTCAGGCGGACTGGCTGAAGACGATCCATTCCATGGTCAATGACGTGATCGAACCTGAAAAAGAAGCCGCGATCCGCAAGATACGCCGGCTGATGGCGTTCTGGAGCATCAGCCCGACCGAGTTGCGTGGGCGCGGTGTCCCGGCTCCACGGCCGGCGCCTGCTGCGGCTGCCGTTGCCCGCTATCGGCACCCGGTATCCGGCTCCACCTGGGACGGCGAAGGGCCGCAACCCCAGTGGTTGCGCGAAGCCTTGTTGTACGAGGGCTACACCGTCGACCAGTTGCGCGTGAGGCCGACGCCCGACGCCGGCTCGTCAATCGGGCTGTGAGCCGGGTCGTCCGGGCCCTGTCGGCGCGAGCAGGAAGCTGTCGGACTCATCCCCCTTTGGCTGGCCAGGCGCCAATGCCGACGGCTGTTCATCGACGTCGTCCTTGAGCGCAACACCCGTGAGTTGCCGCAGTCGTGCCTGCGCCAGCAGACGATGCAGCCTGGTGGCTGCCGCATCGATCGACAGACCGGCCGGCCGAACGTTCGAGATGCAGTTGCGGCTGGCATCCGTCAGCCCGGGGCCTGGCGCCCAGGTGATGTAGATGCCCAGGCTGTCGGGTGAACTCAGGCCGGGCCGCTCGCCGATCAGCACCACCACGGCGTCGGCCCGCAGGCCGTGGCCGGCCTCGTCACCGATGGCGACGCGGCCTTCTTCGACCAGTGCGATCGGTGCCACCGACCACGTCTGCACCGGGTCCGAGCGCAGCCGGGCCAGCGTGGCCGAAATCAGCGCCACCGCGTTCTGGTGCACGGCCAGCGCGGAGAGCCCGTCCGCGATCACGAAGGCCAGGTCGAAACGGCCCGATTGACCGGCGCGCCATTGCGCCAGCGCCTGGCGTGATGGCTCATCGAGGCGTCGCCCCAGATCGGGCCGCTGCAGATACACCGCGCGGTCGATCGCCGCGCTGTGCAGCGACAGGCTCTCGAGGCCGAGCGCCTGCAAGGCGGCCGACACGCCGCGCACGTCGAACGGCAGATGCACGGCGTCGCGCGCCTGGGCATGGGCGAGCTGAAAGGCCAGATGCGCCGCGGTGGGCAGGCTGTGGCCGGCGCGGCCCAGGGCGATGCGGGCGTCGGTGTAGCGGCGCAGCGTGTCCCAGCGCGCCGGGGTGACGGGGGGGGTCATGCTGCCTCCAGACGCCGCAGCACGCTGGCAAACGGTGCCGGCAGCGTGTCGGCCAGGCGCGACCTGACGCCTGCCTCGAACACGCCCATGCGCTGCAGCCAGGCCTCGAACTCGGGCGCGGCGCGTCGGCCCATCAGCTGGCGCATCACCAGTGCGTCGTGGAACGAGGTGCTCTGGTAGTTCAGCATGATGTCGTCCGAGCCCGGGATGCCCATGATGAAGCTGCAGCCGGCCGCGCACAGCATCGTCAGCAGCGCGTCCATGTCGTCGCTGTCGGCCTCGGCGTGGTTGGTGTAGCAGACGTCGCAGCCCATCGGCAGGCCCAGCAGCTTGGCGCAGAAATGATCCTCCAGCCCGGCGCGGATGATCTGCTTGCCGTCGAACAGGTACTCCGGCCCGATGAAGCCGACCACCGTGTTGACCAGCAGCGGCTTGAAGTGCCGCGCCACCGCGTAGGCGCGCGCCTCGATGGTCTGCTGGTCGCAACCGTGGTTCGCGCCGGCCGACAGCGCGCTGCCCTGGCCGGTCTCGAAGTACATGACGTTGTCGCCCATCGTCGATCCATGGCCGTCATCGAACACCGCGCCGCGCCGCAGCGACAGCGCCGCCGCACGCGCCTCGCCCAGCACCGCCAGATCGATGCCGAAGCTGCGATTCGTGGCCTCGGTGCCGCCGATCGACTGGAACACCAGGTCGACCGGCGCGCCGCGTTCGATCGCCTGCAGCGTGTTGGTGACGTGCGTGAGCACGCACGATTGCGTCGGGATGCCGTAGCGCGAGATCACGCCGTCGAGCATCTGCAGGATGCGCATCACCTGTGGCAGGTTGTCGGTGGCCGGGTTGATGCCGATGACCGCGTCGCCGCTGCCGTGCAGCAGGCCGTCGAGCAGGCTGGCGGCGATGCCGGCGCTGTCGTCGGTCGGGTGATTGGGCTGCAGCCGCGTCGCCAGCCGACCGGGCAGGCCGATCGTGCCGCGAAAGCGCGTCACCACCGTGCACTTGTGCGCGATCAGCATCAGGTCCTGCAGGCGACACAGCTTGCTGACCGCCGCCACCATTTCGGGCGTCAGGCCGGGCGCGAGCGCGGCCAGCGACGCGCCATCGGCCGCGTCGCCCAGCAGCCAGTTGCGCAGGTCGCCCACCGTCAGGTGGCTCACCGGTGCGAAGGCGGCGGCGTCGTGGTGATCGACGATCAGCCGCGTGACTTCATCGTCCTCGTAGGGCACCACCGCTTCGTGCAGGAAGGTCGTCAGCGGCAGGTCGGCCAGCGCCATCTGCGCGGCGACCCGCTCTTGCGCGCTGGCGGCGCTCACGCCCGCCAGGCGATCCCCCGAACGTGCCGGGCTGGCGCGTGCCAGCAGGGTGCGCAGGTCGTCGAAGGTGTAGCGGCGCGAGCCGATGGTGTGCGCGTAGCTCATGGCAGGTCCTCCGGGTCGGACTGCGCCTCGGGGCGCTGTCCTTGGATTGTGGGCGCTGGCCGGGCCGCTTGCCGGTTGCCTCCAGGCCCTGCGCGACGGAACTACAACATCGACTCGATCGCCTGGCGCCGTGGCTTGCTGCCCTGGCTGTCGGCGCGGGCCTTTGTCCGGTCCTTCATGGCGCGCCGCCATTCCCAGGGCGGGGTCGGATCGTGTTCGGCCCAGAGGCCGCGGCGAGCCTGTCGTGCATCCTGTTCGGCGGCCGCGTAACGCCGTGCCTCGGCACGTGTCTGATCGCGGATGTAGGCCACGTAATGCCATGCCAGACCGGCGTTCAGCATGGCCAGGGAAACGTCCTGCTGATCGAGCGTCAGCGTGCAGACCGCGCGGCCGTAGCGGTCGACGCTGTCGCACTCGGCCGATGCCGTGCGGCGCAGCAGCGCCAAGCGCAAGGCGCTTGCGGCCACCTTGCCCCAGGCCTGTTGCCGCTCCGGCGCATCGATGCCGGCCAGGCGGATCTTGTGGCGCCGGCGCTCGCGGTCGAGCAGCGTCACGGTGTCGCCGTCGCTGACCCGCGTCACCTCGCCCACCACCGTCCAGGCACAGGCGCCCGACAGGCACGCCAGCAAGCCCGCGCCGATGAGCGCCCACCGAACCCGTCGGCGCACTCGAATCCCCGTTTGCATGCAGTTCCCGTCTGGAAGGTCGGCGAGCCGGGAGCACCCGGCCGATGTGCTCAATCGGCTGATCCGCCGTAAATCACAGCATTTGCATTTTTATCAGATCAGGCTGGGCCAAACCTTGTCGGAGCGGATCCGAAGCTGGGTTTAATGCGAGCCCCTGACTGTTCGATCCGGAGATGCGACATGAACTCACGCCCGTTCCTTCTGGCCGCCGTGCTGGCACTGAGCGCCTTGCAGGCCTCTGCGGCCCAGCCCACGCCCAACCGTTCCGAACGCAGGCAGCTGATCGACTTCTGCTTCAAGCTCGATCTGGCGATGAAGGGGCAGCTCGCCGACCTGCCCTCCGGAACCAAGGAAGGCGACGCGCTCAAGGCCAACATCGCGGCGTTCTACAAGACCCACTGCACCAGGTTCGACGGCTCGAACGGCAGCGCGGCCTGGTGAACCCGGCCGCGCCGATGTCGACGCTCGACCCGGCCTATCAACGGCCGGCGTGCAGCAGCGCCATCGCATCGCGCGCGGCGACGCGGCCCTCGTCGGTCGGCACCACCCAGACTTCGACCGCACTGTCGGCGGCGTGGATGGCGGCGACGGTGCTGCCGTCGGCGCAGCGGTTGGCGGCGGCGTCGATCCGCACGCCCAGATGGCCCAGCGCGGCGCAGACATCTGCGCGCAGCGCCACGTCGTGTTCGCCGATGCCGCCGGTGAAGCCGAGCACGTCGACCCCGCCCAGGCAGGCCGACAAGGCACCGCACTCGCGCACCACGCGGTAGGTGAACAGCGCGATCGCCCGCGCGGCGCCGGCTTCGGTGCTGGCGCGCAGCGTGCGCATGTCGGCCGACACACCCGAGACACCCAGCAGGCCCGACTGCTTGTAGAGCAGCTTCTCGATCGCCGCGGCAGTCCAGCCCGCGCGCATCAGGTGCAGCAGCACGCCGGCGTCGATGGCGCCGCTGCGGGTGCCCATCATCAGGCCGTCAAGCGCCGAGAAGCCCATCGTCGTGGCGATGCTGCGGCCTTCGCGCACGGCGCACAGGCTGGCGCCGTTGCCGAGGTGGGCGAGCAGCATGCGCCCGCCCGCACGGGGTGTGGCCCGGGCCAGCACGCCGCTGACGTACTGGTACGACAGGCCGTGGAAACCGTAGCGCCGCACGCCTTCGTCGTTGAACGAATCGGGCAGCGCAAAACGCTGTTCGACATCGGGCGTGGTGGCGTGGAAGGCGGTGTCGAAACAGGCCACCTGCGGCAGATCGGGGCGGGCGCGCCGGAAGGCCCGCACGCCGGTCAGGTTGGCCGGCTGGTGCAGCGGGGCGAGCGGGCACAGGCTGTCGAGGATCGCCAGCACCGCGTCGTCGATCAGCACCGAGGCGGCGTAGTGGCTGCCGCCGTGCACCACGCGGTGCGCCACCGCCAGCAGGCGCGGCCCGCCGTCGTGTTCGACCGCGGCGATGACGGCGCGCAGCGCGGCGTCGAAGGGCGTTTCGCCCTCTCGCAACGTCAGCGCCTGCTTGACACTGGCAGCACCTGGCGACTTGACGCTGATCGAGGGCTGGCCGCCCGGCTCCAGCCCTTCGGCCAGGCCCGACAGGCCGGCCTCGCCGACCTCGTCGGCGCCGACCGGATAGACCGCGAACTTCAGTGACGACGAGCCGGCGTTGACGCTCAGCACGGCCTGGCGCATCGGTGCATGCGTCACGGCGATGTCGCTTGTCTGGGGATCCCGGGCGTTCATGGTTGTGCTGCCTTGTAGCTGTGGGCCACCAGCACCGCCAGCGCGGCCGAGGCCAGGCGGGCGGTGGCGCCGTCGGCGCGGCTGGTCAGCGCGATCGGCACCCGGGCGCCGAGCACCACGCCGCTGCCCATCGCGCCGCCGAGGTATTCGAGCTGCTTGGCCAGGATGTTGCCGGACACCAGGTCGGGCACCACCAGGATGTCCGGGTCGCCGGCCACCGGCGAGACGATGCCCTTGGTGCGCGCGGCCTCGGCCGAGATGGCGTTGTCGAAGGCCAGCGGCCCGTCGACGATGCCGCCGGTGATCTGGCCGCGGTCGGCCATCTTGCTCAGCGCGGCGGCGTCGAGCGTGCAGGCCATCTTCGAGTTGACGCTCTCGACCGCGGCGAGGATCGCCGCCTTGGGTGTCTCGACACCCAGGATGCGCGCCAGGTCGATCGCGTTCTGCACGATGTGGACCTTCTCGTCGAGCGTGGGGGCGATGTTCATCGCCGCGTCGGTCACGAGCAGCGGCTTGTGATACGCCGGCGCGTCGAAGCGGAACACGTGCGACAGGCGCCGCTTGGTGCGCAGTTCGGGGCGCGACAGCACCGCCTTCATCAGCTCGTCGGTGTGCAGGCTGCCCTTCATCAGCGCCTGCACTTCGCCGGTCGCGGCCAGGGCGGCGGCGCGTTCGGCGGCGGCGTGGCTGTGCGGCACGTCCTCGATCACGGCCGAGCCGAGGTCGAGGCCGGCCTGGCCGGCGATCGCCAGGATGCGCTCGCGCGGCGCCACGATGACGGGCGTGAACAGGCCGTGATGCGCCGCATCGAGCGCGCCGCGCAGCGATTCGGTGTCGCACGGGTGCACGATGGCGCAGTTCAGGCGGCCGAGCTGGGTCGCCTTGGCGATCAGGCCGCGCACGCCGGCGGCGGCGTCGAACACATGCCAGCGCAGGCCGTTGGCGCTGCGCACGCGCTGCTTGTGCATCGGCGCCATCACCACGGCCTCGCCGGCCATCAGCTCGCGGCCGTCCTGGCGGCGCACCGCGCAGTCGAGCGTGACGAAGAAGGTGGCCGGATCCTTGGACGTCACGCGCACCGAGACGTCGAGCAGGTCACCGACCCGCGCCTCGCCGAGAAAGCGCAGGCGCTGCTCGACATAGCGCGTGCCCGGGCCGGGGAAGACCGTGCCCAGCACGGTGGACACCAGCGCGCCGCTCCACATGCCGTGCGCGGTGCGGCCGGCCATGCCTTCGCCCTGCGCGTAGGCCTCGTCGAGGTGGGTCGGGTTGAGATCGCCCGAGATCGCGGCGAAGCCGGCGATGTCGGCATCGGTCAGCGAGCGGCGCATCGTGGCGCCCTGACCGACGGTGAGTTCATCGAAGGTGGTGTTGACCAGCCACGCGTCGTTGAGATCGATGTTCATGGGGGACTTTCTCTGTATCGGTTGACGAGGGCCGCCTGGCGGCTCACGCCCAGGCCATCACCGGAACCCACGAATGCAGGCGCCGGCCACGCAGGCTGCGCTGGTTGAGCTGGTCGGACAGCCGCCAGGCCTGCGTGCGGTTCGATGGCAGATGAACCACACCGACCGCCTCGTCAAGACCCGGTTGCACCAGCAATTCGACGGCAGCCAGCTTACAGCGACCCAGCAGCGCCTGAACCTCTTGCACGGTGACGTCGCGTGACAGACCGAAGATCAGCAGTCGGGTCTCCGTCACGTCGCTCTGTTCGGCGGACACGGTTCGCTCCTTCAATTCATGATGTGCGCACCGCCGTCGACGTGGATCGTCGTGCCGGTGAGCAGGCGTGCGCCGTCGACGGCCAGCATCGCGGTGGCGTAGCCGACGTCCTCGATGCCGGCGATGGTGCCGGCCGGCGCGCGCTGGCTGGCGGCGTTGATCAGCTCGTCGAAATCGGCGATGCCGCTGGCCGCGCGGGTGCGGATCGGCCCCGGCGAGATCGCGTGCACGCGGATGCCCTGGCGGCCCAGTTCGTGCGCCAGGTAGCGCACCGAGGCTTCGAGCGCGGCCTTCACCGGGCCCATCACGTTGTAGTGCTCGACCACGCGCTGGGCGCCGTGGTAGCTCATCGTGAACAGCGTGCCGCCCTCGGTCATCAGCGGGGCGGCCAGATGGGCCATCTCGATGAAGCTGAAGCAGGAGCAGTCCATCGCCTTCAGGAAGCCGGCGCGCGAGCATTCGCTCAGCGGCACGTGCAGGTCGGACTTGGGCGCGAAGGCGATCGAGTGCACGACCGAGTGCAGCGTGCCGAAATGTCGGCCGAGCTCGGCGAACACGCTCTGCATCTGGCCGTCGACGGTGACGTCGAGCGGCAGGCACAGCGCGTCGATCTGTTCGGCCAGCGGGGTCACGGCGGCCAGATCGCGTTCGTTGCGATAGGTGATGGCGACGCGCGCCCCCATGTCGTGGAAGGCCTTGGCGCAGCCCCAGGCGATCGATTGCTCGTTGGCGACGCCGGTCACGAGCATGTTCTTGCCCGTCAGCGGGCGGAGGTGGATGGATTCGGTCATGGTCGGAGGTCGTGGTCGGGTCAGGCGGGCAGGGGGGCGGCGACGGGGGCCGGCACGGCGTCGAGCGTGGCCTCCGCGGTCAGCTGGTCGGCCAGGTTCATCACCCGCTCGGGGTCGGCGCCCAGCAGCGTGATCAGCCGATCGATCAGTTCGAGCGCCAGGTTGGTGCCGGTGGTCTGACCCACCATCACGGCCGCTGCGCCGATCGCCAGTGCCCGTTCGCGCGCGGGCATGTCCGGCAGCATCCGGGCCAGGGCGCCGTAGGCTTCGACCGGGGCCACGGCACTGATGCGGGCTTCTTCGCGCACACCCTGGTGCCAGTTGAAGATCGGCCGCGGTGCGCTGCCGTCGGCCGGCGGATGCCGACGTTCGGCCAGCCGCTGAACCAGGCGCAGGCTGCGGCGCTCGAGCCTGCCGCCGCTGGCCATCGCGGCCATCACGATGCGGCACACGGCCTGCGGGAAGCCGCCCTCGTCGATGTGGGCGAGCACGTCGTGTCGCACGCGCTCGAGCTCGGCCTGGGCGCGTGTCACGGCGATCTGCTCGTCCGGCGGTTCCGGCGGCAGCCAGGCGCCGAAGCCCATCGGCCCGAACATCGTCCGGGTGAACTGGATCACCGACTGGTCGCGCAGGTCGCGGTACAGGTTCAGCGAGGTCTCGATCCACGACGAGGCGATGCGTTCGAGCGAGCGGCCCGGGTGGTCGTCCGGCAGGGTGTGGCGGTTTTCGCGCACCTGCTCGGCCAGGGCGGCCAGCGGCGCGGCGCCCGGGTGGGCGTCGGACAGGGTCTGGCGCTGGCTGCGCAGCGGGTGCAGGTCGGTGGCCGCGTCGGCCAGGGCGCGCGAGGCCAGCGGCCGCACCCACGGGCGCATCCAGGTCTTGTAGATCCCCGTGTTGATCTCGGAGACCTTGGCCACGGTGGAGAACAGCTGTTCTTCCTCGCGCCCTTCCGGGTTGAGGGCGCGCAGGTGGTCCATCGTGCGGTGCTCGAAGTGCACGCTGTAGCTGCCGGGCTCGAGCACGTCGGTGGGCGCGGGGGCGCTGCCATCCTTGAGCTCGAGCTTCATCTCGTACAGGCCCGGCGGCAGGTTGTCGATGACGTCCAGCGAGGTCACGATCTGGTCGTGCTCCTTGCGCGCGACGTCGGTGCCGACAAAGATGCCGAGGTGGCCGACGCTCTCGTGCAGCACGTAGACGATCACCCGGCCGGCGGCGGCGATGGCGCGTTCGTCGCCCCACACGTCGATGATCCAGTTCAGCGCCTGCGGCGGCGGCGTGATGTTGTCGCCCCAGGAGGCGAACACGACCACCGGCGACGTGATGTTGCGCAGGTCGATGCGCTTGCCGCCGATCTGCACGTCGCCGCGCGCGAGCTTGTTGCCGACGAACAGGTTCTCGACGATGGCTTCGATCTCGGCCCCGCTCATGCGGAAGTAGCCACCCCACCAGCGCTCGAACTCGAGGAAGCGCTGCGACTCGTTGTCCACCTGCGACCACAGCTTGTAGTAGCGGCCCCACAGGCTGTTGGCGGGGTTCAGGTTCTCGAAGTTCTTGACCAGGTGCGCGCCGTCGAAGCGGTCGGCGCCCAGGTCGGACGTCAGCGCCGCCAGCCAGGCGCCGCCCAGCATCGCGCCGCTGTAGCGCATCGGGTTGAGCTGGGCGCCACCGGCCCAGTAGGACAGCGGCGAGCCGACCAGGATCAGCGGGCCGAAAAGCTCGGGCCGCATCGCGGCCAGCCCGGCCATCGCCCAGCCCGCCTGGCAGTTGCCGATCACCAGCGGCTTGGCGGTGCATTGCGGGTGGCGGGCGGCCACGGTCTCGAGGAAGCGGGCTTCGGCCACGGCCACGTCGAGCAGCGTCTGGCCTTCTTCAGGCTGCGGGCGGAAGGTCACGAAATACACCGGATGGCCGGCACGCAAGGCCATGCCCACCTCGGAGTCGTGCTTGAAGCCGCCGATGCCCGGCCCGTGGCCGGCGCGCGGATCGACCACCATCACCGGCCGTGCCAGCGGATCGAGCGGCGCATCGGCCGGCTGCAGGATGTGCAGCAGGGCGTAGTTGCACGGCCGCGGCAGATCACGCCCGTCGAGCACCAGTTCGTGCTCGAACTTCAGCAGGTCCGGCTCGCCGGCGTTGACGTGTTCGACGTAGATGTTGCCGCGTTGGCGCAGGGCATCGAGGAACAGCACGCTGCGTTCGATCGCGTCCTGGGCGTAGTCGGCGCCGGGCACGGCCCGCATGACGGATGGGTCTGCGGCGCCGTGAGCTTGATCCTGGGTAAGAAGAGGGTGGTCCATAAGCCAAGAGTAGATCAGGGTTTCCCCTTTGATCAAATGAAGAAACGGTGTCTGAACCTGCATTTGTTGCAATGCACAACATTAGGCGATTGCAATGACCGACTGCGCCGGCAGGGCTTTCGGCCCTGCAGCGCAGTGGTTCGATCGTCTTTGGCGGTGCGGTTGCAGCCGGCTTGGGGCCTCAGGCGTTGCAGATGTCCTGCAGTCGCAGCACGTAGTTCAGTTGATCGGCGGTTTCGATCGCGCCCGGTCGCGCCTGGCGAACCCGCGCGACGGCGTCCGGGGCCGGGACGTCCAGTTCGACCAGCATGCGCGCCGCCACCGTGCCCGCACGGCCCAGCCCCCCGCGGCAATGCACCAGCACGCGCCCGCCTGCGTTCAGGCATCCGACCAGCGCCGGGCCGCTCGTCTGCCAGCCGGTCTCGAATCGCTCATCGGGCGGATGCACGTCGACGATGGGCAGGTGATGCCAGGCAATCCCGCTGGCGCGCACTTGGGCGCCGAGCTGGATCACGTTCAGTTCGATGAACTCGTGATCCTCGATCAGCGTCACCACGGCGTCAGGCCGCCAGCGACGGATCACGTCGATATCGGCCGCGAGGTCGCGTTCCCAGCGCGGCCCGAGCAGGCTGCTGGCGCGCTTGCCCGGACACAGCGAAATCCCGATCCGCCCGCCGCAGCGACCTGCCGCAACCTCGTCGATCCGCAGGGGGTGGCTCAGGCTGGTTCTGACCAGGTTAGGGCTGGTGAGCGCTGCCAGATGTTCGGCTTGCGTCGTCGGTGCGCGGTGATGTGCGTGGTCGTGTGTCATTTGCGGGCCTTTGCCGGAGTCTGCGGGCCTGCATGCAGGCTTTGGAACTGGCGCTGTCAGCGTAATCGGCGTCGGGCGCTGCGTAAGCCGAAATACCGCCGACAAAGCCGCGCTGATCGCTGGCGTGCTGTGCGGCTTGATCCTTGTGCGACGACGCAGGCGATCGCTCGACATCCATCACAAAGAAAAAAGGCTCGGAAGCGATTGCTTCCAAGCCTTTGATTTCCTTCGAGTTTTGGCTCCCCGACCAGGGCTCGAACCTGGGACCTGCGGATTAACAGTCCGTCGCTCTACCGACTGAGCTATCGGGGATCAGCTATCTGCTGAGACATAGATTATAGGAAGATTTTTCGATGGGACGCAAGCACTTTTTTCGTGTCGATCAACAAGCACCGACGGATCGTCAGACCGCCGAGATGTTGAGGTTGCTCGAACTGGGTTTCGACTTCGACATGTCGGTGCCCGACGGCATGCGCAGGTGGAAGACGGCGCCGCCGTCCGGGTGGTTTTCAGCCCACGCGCTGCCGCCGTGGGCATGCAGGATCTTGCTCGTGATGGCCAGCCCGAGGCCGAAGCCTCCGCCGTCGTCGCGGTTGCGGTGTCCATGGAAGAACGCTTCGAACAGATACGGCCGCTCGCTTTCGGGGATGCCCGGGCCCCGGTCGCGGATGTTCCAGTTCAGGTAGCCGTCGGCGCTGCGTATCAGCTCGATGTCGATGGACGAGCCGGCCGGCGAAAAGCGCAGGGCGTTTTCGAGCACGTTGCGCAGGGCCTGCTGCAGCCGCAGGCGATCGACCCAGACGGCGCTTTCACCGGATTCGCCGTCGGTCTCGAACAGGCCGAACTGACGCACGGTGATGCCGCGCGCCGTGCACAGGGGCTGGAGTTCGTTGATCAGTTCGCGCGTCAGGTTCACCGCATCGGCGAGGTCGCAGTGCATCGTGCCGACGGTGCTTTCGAGTTTCGACATGTCGAGCAGGTCGTTGACCAGCAAGAGCATGCGCTTGCCGGCCGCGTGGATGTCGCTGAACATCTCTTGCAGGGGGCGCTGTTCGGCGCTGCGCCATTTGCCGAGCTCGGCAAAACCCAGCACCGATTGCAGCGGTGTGCGCAGGCCGTGGCTCATGTTGGCGATGAACTCGTTCTTGCTTTCGCTGGCCTGCTGGGCGATCTGCATCGCCTCGCGGGTGTGGCGTTCGGCCTCGCGCAGTTCGGTGACGTCGGTGATGCTGCCGATCACGGCGCGTGGTCGGCCGTCTTCGCGCGCAATTGCCACCTTCGAGACCAGCGCCTCGCGCAGGCGGCCGTCGGCGCCCGGCAGGTCGTCGAGGTAATGGCTGCGGCCGGCACCCTGCCAGATCGCGACGTCGTGCGTCGGGTGATAGGCGAGTTGCTGCAGGTGCGTGGCCAGCGGCAGGCCGGTGCCGATGATCGCGCTGCGCTGGATGCCGAGAAAATCCTCGAACGCGTGGTTGACCATGGCGTAGTGGCCGAGCGCATCGAGCACGAACATCGGCGCCGGCGCGGCCTCGATCACGCTGCGCAGGGCCCGCTCGTTTTCTTCCAGTCGCTGCTTGGCGGTGGCGAGTGCGTCCTCGAGCTGTTCGTGGGTGCGCAGGGTGCGCCAGGCGAGGCCGGTGGCCGCCGCGATCAGCGCGCCCAGGAACAGCGTCGCCAGGACCAGCCAGGTCATGTCGGTGCGCCACGAGGCCACGATCGCGCTGGCCGGCCGCTCGACCAGCACCACCCACGGATGGATGCGCACGGCGCGAAACGCCGCCACCACGTCGATGCCGTCGAGCCCGGCGCCTTCGAAGCTGCCATGGTCCTCGCGTGGCAGCTGGTTGAGCAGATCGGGGTGCATCGCCACCACGTCGCCGGCCTCGATCCGTCGGCTGGTGGTGGCCACCACCATGCCCTGGTAGTTGAGCAGCGTGGCGCTGTGGCCGCTGTCCTTGAGGGTGCTCTCGAACTGGTCGGCCAGGAACCCGGTGTGCAGGGCCGCGACCATGTAGAGCGTCTGGCCGTCGGCACTGGTGGCCGTGCGCGTCATGGCCACCAGGCCCACGCCGGGCTGGATTGGCTCGGGCACGCTGCCGTTGGCGGTCGGGCGATCGCTGGGGATGCCGGCCGGGACCAGGTCATGGCCCGCCAGCCAGGTTCCCAGGCGCGACTGGCCGGGCTGGCGGGGTCGGCCGACCATTTCCAGGTCGATGCGCACGCGCCGGTTTTCGGCGCCGGAGCTGGCCAGGATCAGGCCGCGCTCGTCGACGACCGAGAGGCTGCGCAGCATCGGCGTGCCTCGGCTGGCTTCGAGCAGAGCCGGGTTCAGGGCCACCATCTGCTGGGCGGTGCTGAGCTTGACCTGGACGCCGATGTTGTCGAGCACCAGCTCGGTGGCATCGAGGTGGCGCGAGGCCTGCTCTTCGAGCATGCGCGCCAGCAAGGCCGCGTTGTTGCGCTCGGATTCGATGATGTGCTGGCGCTGGGTGATGGCCAGTGCGGCGCTCAGCGCCAGCAGCAGCGCCAGCAGCGCCAGCCCGATCCACGGCAGATACGCGCTGTTGAGCCGCCTGCCGGGCAGGGCCGCCGGTGCATTGGTGCGCGGGGGCAGGGTGAACCGGCTGCTCACGCGCACCCCACGGTGTCCGACGGCCGGTATCGGCTCGGGCGCGGGCAGGCGCCGCACGGGTGGACGAGCGCCGCGTGTCTCATTCGGCTCCTCGTGGCAGCACGCCCAGCAGGCGCTGCAGGCGTGCGCTGCTGGTGGTGTATTCGAGGTGATGCGGCGCATCGGGACGCAACCGGTGCGCGGCCGCCCAGGCGGCCAGCGTGGCCTCGTGGAAGCCGCAGACGATCAGCTTGAGCTTGCCCGGATAGCTGTTGATGTCGCCCACCGCGTAGACGCCCGGCAGGCTGGTCTCGAAGCGCGACGGCTCGACGTCCAGCAGCTTGCGCTCCATCTGCAGGCCCCAGCTGCTCAGCGGCCCCAGCCGCGGGCTGAGTCCGAGGCTGACGAACAGCCGCGTCGCCGGCTCGTGATGCGTTTGGCCGGAGGGGTCGAGATGGTCGACGCCCGTCAGCTGGCCGGCTGCATCGGCACGGGCCTGCGTCGGCTGGCCGACCCGGCGCGTCACGCGGCCCTGGCTGGCCAGCAGTTCCAGCCGTCGGACCTGTTCCGGCGCCGCCGGATAGACATCGCGGCGATACAGCAGGCTGACCGCCACGCCGTGTTCGGCCAGCCGGCAGGCCCAATCGAGCGCCCGGTCGTCGCCGCCGTGCACCAGCACCGTCTGGCCCTGGCAAGCCGACACATCGGGCGCCTGATGGCTCACGCAGCTGGCGGCCAGCGTGTCGAGCCCCGGCAGCTTGAGTCGCCGCGGCGAAAAGGCCCCCACGCCCGCGGCGATGAAGACGGCGCGGGCGATGAACTGCGTGCCGGCCGAGGTGCCGATGTCGAAGCGACCATCGGCGCGCGGGGCGAGCGACTCGACCTCCTGGCCGAGGTGCAGCACCGGGTCGAAAGGCGCCACCTGTTGCAGCAGGCGCTCGACCAGTTCGGTGCCGCTGCACACCGGCAGTGCCGGGATGTCGTAGATCGGCTTGGCCGGGTAGAGCTCGGCGCACTGGCCGCCCGGCTGCGAGAGCACGTCGACGACATGACAGCGCAGATCCTGCAGACCGAGCTGGAAGACCTGGAACAGGCCGACCGGCCCGGCGCCGATGACCAGCGCGTCGGTTTCGATCGCCCCGGCAGAAGCGCCACCGCCGCCAGAAATGGCGGCGGTGGCAGACGGGGTCTGACGTGTCGGTTGCAACGTCAGGCGAGCCGGTTGGGATCGAAGGGCATGCTGCGGCCGCAGTCGAGGGCAGTGCGTGGCCGGCTCAGCGCTTGAGCTCGCCGAGCTTGTCCTTGCGGTCTTTCCATTCGTCGGCATCGGGCAGCGCTGCCTTGCGCTTGGTGATGCTCGGCCACTTGGGCGACAGCTCGGCGTTGATGGCGATGAACTTCATCTGATCGGCCGGCACGTCTTCCTCGGGCAGGATGGCGTTGACCGGGCATTCGGGGATGCAGACCGCGCAATCGATGCATTCATCCGGGTCGATGACCAGGAAGTTGGGGCCTTCGCGGAAGCAATCGACCGGGCACACATCGACACAGTCGGTGTACTTGCAGCGGATGCACGATTCGGTGACGACGTGGGTCATGACACAAGAGAGTTGGAGTGGGTGGGTGCTTGCTTCAGACAACGCCGACAGCAACGAACATCAACGCAGATTTTAAGCTGCGCAGTGCCGGTTGCTGAATTGATGCCGGTCAAGCACAAGGACTTCAGTCGGGACGTTGCGCTGCGGCATCCGTGATGGCGACCGCGCCGGCGCCGACCGTCACGATGGTCGGCAGGCCGGCGTGATCGGCCACCGCCTGGCCGAGGCTGCCGACCGTGAGGGTGCTGATGCGCTGGTCGGGCCAGCCGGCACGCGAGACCACCAGCGCCGGCGTCGACGCGGCCCAGCCGACTTCTAGCAGCTTGTGCGCCAGGCTGTCGAGCTGGCGGCCGGCCATGTAGAACACTTCGGTGTCGGCGCTGCGGCGGGCTTCGAGTTCGCCGTGCTGCGTCATCGCGGTGCTGAACGCCACGCTGCGGCCGACACCGCGGCGCGTCAGCGGCCGTTGTGTCAATGCAGCGGCGGCCACCGCCGCGGTGATGCCGGGCACCACCTCGGCCTCGATGCCGGCAGCCGCCAGGGCCTGCAGCTCTTCTTCGAGCCGGCCGAACACGCTCGGGTCGCCGCCCTTGAGCCGCACGACCCGTTCGGTCGATTGCGCTTCGGCCACCAGCAGCTCGTTGATGCGCTGCTGGCCGGTGCTGTCGGCGCTGAAACCGCGTTTGCCGACGTCGATCCAGCGCGCATCGGGCGCGGCGTCACGCAGCGCCGGATCGGTGAGGGCGTCGAACAGCACCACCTGCGCCTCGCGCAGGCGCGCCAGGCCGCGCACGGTGATCAGGTCAGCCGCGCCGGGTCCGGCACCGATGAAGACGACGCGGGCCATGCGGTTCAGGCGGTCGCGTTGACCAGCAGCGCGCCGCTGGTGCGGTTGGTGGTCGGATCGACCACGATCAGCGCACCGCCGACGCGGTTGGCCGCGTAGGCCTCGACCGGCAGCGCCTGCTGGGTCTGGATCTGCACGTGGCCGATCTCGTTGACCGCCAGCTGGTGCGCATCCAGCTCTTCGAGCGTGTTGATGTCGAGCCGGTGATCGATGCTCGTGATGCGCGCCTGCACCCAGCGGTTGCCGTGGCGCACCCAGTACTTGCGGCCGATCACGGCCGGCTCGGTGTCGAGCCAGGCCAGTGTCGCCTTGAACTCCTGCTTCGTGGCACTGCTGCCGGGCGTGAAGATCCAGTCGCCGCGCGACACGTCGACCTGGCGATCGAGCACCAGGCCGGCTGACTGGCCCGCCTCGCAGCCGTCGACATCGCTGCCGGCGTGGCGCACGGCGGCGACCACGGCGGTCTCGCCGCTCGGGAAGATCTGCACCGTGTCGCCGGCCTTGACGCTGCCGTGGGCGATGCGGCCCCACATCACGCGGTGCTGGTGGCCCGTGCCTTCGCCTTCGTCGCGGGCGACGTACTGCACCGGCAGCAGCAGGTTGCCGTCATGTGCCTCGTCCGTGACGGGCAGGCTCTCGAGGATCTGCAGCAGCGTCGGGCCGGTGTACCAGTCCCAGTTGGCCGACGGCGTGGCGACGTTGTCGCCGCGCAGCGCCGACACCGGCACGATGCCGCGCACGGTGATGCCGGCTTCGAGCGCGAACTGGTTCAGCGCGCGGGCGACGGCGTCGAACGCGGCCTGCGTGCCGACCTCGATCGCGTCGAGCTTGTTGATCGCGAACACGATGCTCGGCACGCGCAGCAGGCGCGCCAGCAGGCTGTGGCGGCGCGTCTGCGGCAGCAGCACGACGTCAGGCACGCGGGTGTCGAGCTTGGTGATGTCGACCAGCACCACCGCGGCATCGCTTCCGGCCGCAGCCGTCACCATGTTGCGGGTGTACTGCTCGTGGCCGGGGGCGTCGGCGATGATGAACTTGCGCGTCTTGGTGGCGAAGTACTGGTAGGCCACGTCGATCGTGATGCCCTGCTCGCGCTCGGCCTCGAGGCCGTCGGTCAGCAGCGACAGGTCGATCGGCGCGCCGGCGGCGCGCTTCTCCAGCGCGTCGAGCTTGTCGGCCAGGATGCCGCGGCTGTCGAACAGCAGGCGGCCGATCAGCGTGCTCTTGCCGTCGTCGACGCTGCCGGCGGTCAGGAAGCGCAGCGCCTTGTGGGCCAGTTCGTCAGCCGCATCAATGTGTGCAGTGGTCATGAGGTATTCCGTCTTCATCAAGTCGCGTGCGTGGATCCGGCTCTGCCGGTCCGCTGCACGAGCCCCCTCGGGGGCAGCGAACGCCAGTGAGCGTGGGGGCCGTCAGAAATAGCCTTCCTTCTTGCGGCGCTCCATCGAGGCCTCGGAGGTGCGGTCGTCCATGCGGGTGGCGCCACGCTCGGAGACGGTGACCTGCAGCGTCTCGGCGACGATGTCGGCGGTGGTCGAGGCATCGCTCTCGACCGGGCAGGTGCAGGTCATGTCGCCGACGGTGCGAAAGCGCACGTCGACCGTCTCGATCACGTCGCTCGCGTCCGGCGGCGTCACGTCGGTCACCGGCACCAGCAGGCCCTTGCGGCGGTAGATCTCGCGCTTGTGGGTGTAGTAGATGTGCGGCAGCGGGATCTTCTCGCGCTCGATGTAGAGCCAGACGTCGAGTTCGGTCCAGTTGCTGATCGGAAATGCCCGGAAGTGCTCGCCCGGCTTGATGCGGGTGTTGAACAGGTTCCACAGCTCGGGGCGCTGCTCCTTGGGCTGCCACTGGCCGAAGCTGTCGCGGTGCGAAAAGATGCGCTCCTTGGCGCGCGCCTTTTCCTCGTCACGCCGTGCGCCGCCGATCATGCAGTCGAAGCGGTGCTCCTCGATGGTCTCGAGCAGCGTCACCGTCTGGTGGCCGTTGCGCGATTCCAGCGGATGGGCCAGGCGGATGGTGCCGCGCTTCATCGAGTCTTCGAGGTGGCCGACGATCAGGCGCTCGCCCATCTCGGCGATGCGCTCGTCGCGGAAGCTGATCACTTCCGGGAAGTTGTGACCGGTGTCGACGTGCACCAGCGGAAACGGCAGCTTGCCGGCGAAGCGCGGGCGCTCGCCCGCGGCGCTCAGCTTGCGCTTGAAGGCCTTCTCGGCCAGGTGCAGGACGACGCAGGAATCCTTGCCGCTGGAGAACAGCAGGCCGGGGCGCTCGAAGGCGCCGGCGACTTCGCGCAGGATGAAGATCGCTTCTTCTTCCAGCGCGTCGAGGTGGCGGTGATCCACTTCAGGAAGCAGTTGGGTCATGGTGGTGGGGGCGTTCATGTTTCGCGATTGTCGTGCGGTCGGGAGCTGCGGGCGCCGGGATCAGCGCGCCGGCAGCGGCTCGACCTGGTGGACGTGCAGTCCGCACTCCTTGGCCGCTTCGTCTTCCCACCACCAGCGGCCGGCGCGGAAGTCCTCGCCCACGCCGATGGCGCGGGTGCAGGGCGCGCAGCCGATGCTGGGCATGAACTGGTCGTGCAGCGGGTTGTAGGGCACGTCGTTCTGCTGGATGTAATGCCAGACGTCGTTCCAGCTCCAGTCGATCAGCGCGTTGATCTTGGCGCGGCCGGCGTCGT
The DNA here is from genome assembly GCF_000019785.1 of Leptothrix cholodnii SP-6. Classification (NCBI taxonomy): domain Bacteria; kingdom Pseudomonadati; phylum Pseudomonadota; class Betaproteobacteria; order Burkholderiales; family Sphaerotilaceae; genus Leptothrix; species Leptothrix cholodnii. Next base: position 3,069,417 of record NC_010524.1, on the reverse strand, counting down.
CGGCCTCGATGCGCTGCATCTCGCCGCGGTTGTTGCTCTGCTCGCGGCGCAGGCCGGTGATCCACGCGGTGCGCGGCGCCAGCATGCGGCCCAGCGGTTCGAGCTTGCGGATGCCGCAGCAGCCCTTGCGCAGCGCGAGGCTTTCGTACATCGCCTTGTCGCCGTTCTTGCGCACGAACTCGATCACCGCGTCGGCGACCGGCTTGTAGACCTCCACGGCCACGCCGTAACGCTGTTCGATGCGGCCGATCAGCGCCACTGTCTCGGCATGCAGCGCGCCGGTCTCGAGCGTCCCGATCGCGATCGGCAGCTGGTGACGGGCGATCAGGTCGGTGATGACCATGTCCTCGGCGCCCAGGCTGGTCGACTGCACGACGCGGCCCGGGTGCGCCGCGGCGGCGTCACGCAGGGTCTGCAGCGTGGCGGCCAGGCGCTCCTCGAAACCGGCGGTGTGACGGGCGTACAGGTCGATCGCGCTCATATCGAAGCCCCTTCGTTCAGGAATTCGTCGCGTGGCGTCCAGGCCTCGCTGGCCGGGCGCACGAACACCGGGCGGGTCTCGCCCACGTCGCCCTGGTAGTGGCCGGCGAAGAAGCTCAAAGCCCGCTCGGCCACCTCGACCGACTGGTCATGGCGCAGCACCACGGCGTCGAAGCCGGTGCGATGCAGCAGCTGCATCATGTCGACCAGCACCTCGCCGGTGGCGCGCACTTCGCCGGTGTAGCGGTAACGCGAGCGCAGCAGGCGGGCCTGGCTGTAGGCGCGGCCGTCGACCCACTTGGGGAAGTTCAGCACGATCAGCGCCAGGCGCGGCAGGTCGTCGGCGATGTCTTCGACGTCGGCGTTGTTGCCCAGCATCAGCCCGGTGCGCAGGCCCGCGGGCCAGGTGTCGCGCACGGCGTGCCATTGTTCGAGCGTGAGCAGCAGGCCTTCACGGGCGATCGGGTGCGGCGTCGGGCCGTCTTCGCCGAGGGCGGTGTGCCAGGCGTCGCGATGGGTGTCGATGAACTTCATGGTGCGTCGCTTCGTGGGCTGTTTCAGGCTTCGGCGGTGTCCGAATGGCGTGCGGTGGCGGTGCGCCGGGCGTTGGCGGCGGCCTTGAACGGCTCCAGACCCAGGCGCTTGACGGCGTCGATGAACTTCTCGCCGGCCGTGCGCTCGGCGCGGTAGACGTCGAGGATGGCCTCGATCGCATCCACGACCTCGCTGGCTGCGAACGACGGGCCGATCACCTTGCCGGTGACGGCGGTGGGCGCGTGGTTCGAGCCGTCCGAGCCGGCCAGCGTCAGCTGATACCACTCGGTGCCGTCCTTGTCGACGCCGAGCACGCCGATGTGGCCGCTGTGGTGGTGGCCGCAGGAGTTGATGCAGCCGCTGATGTGCAGGTCGATGTCGCCGAGGTCGAAGACTTCGTCGAGGTCGTCGAAACGCTCGGTGATCTCGGCCGCGACGGGAATCGAGCGCGCATTGGCCAGCGCGCAGAAGTCGCCGCCCGGGCAGGCGATCATGTCGGTCAGCAGGCCGATGTTGGGCGTGGCGTAGCCGGCGGCCTTGGCGGCTTCGTACAGCGCCGGCAGGTCGGCGGCCTTGACCCACGGCAGCAGCAGGTTCTGGTCGTGCGTGACACGCAGCTCGCCGCAGCTGTAGACGTCGGCCAGATCGGCGGCCTGGTCCATCTGAGCGTCGGTGACGTCGCCGGGCGCCTGGCCGGCGCGCTTGACCGACAGCGTCACGGCGCGGTAGCCGGCCACCTGGTGTGCGTGCACGTTGCGTTCGAGCCAGCGGCGGTAGGCCAGCGGCAGGTCGGCGGCAGCGGCCACTTCGGGCTGCGCCACCACGCCGGCCGGGCGCACGAAGCAGGCGTTGACGCGGTCGAATTCGGCCTGCGTGATGAGGTGGGCGCTGCCGTCGAGGTCGCGCTCCAGGATGTTCTTGAATTCGACCGCAACGGCGTCGAAGAACTTCTGGCCTTCGGCCTTGACGAGGATCTTGATGCGCGCCTTGTAGGCGTTGTCGCGCCGGCCGTAGCGGTTGTAGACCCGCACCACGGCCTCGATGAACACGAGGATCTGCTGCCAGGGCACGAACTCGCTGATCACCGAGCCGATGATCGGCGTGCGGCCCATGCCGCCGCCCACGCGCACCTGGAAACCGATCTCGCCGGCTTCGTTCTTGCGCAGCACCAGGCCGATGTCGTGCCAGCCGGTGGCGGCGCGGTCCTCGGTGGCGCCGCTGACGGCGATCTTGAACTTGCGCGGCAGGTGGGCGAACTCGGGGTGCAGCGTGCTCCACTGGCGCATGATTTCGCAGTAGGGACGCGGGTCGATCGCCTCGTCGGCGGCCACGCCGGCCAGCGCGTCGCTGGTGATGTTGCGGATGCAGTTGCCGCTGGTCTGGATGCCGTGCATGTCGACGGCGGCCAGCTTGTCCATCACGTCGGCAGCCTGCGGCAGCGGGATCCAGTTGTACTGGACGTTCTGGCGGGTGGTGAAGTGGGTGTAGCCGCGGTCGTGCTTGCGGGCGATGTCGGCCATCGCGCGCAGCTGGGCGCTGTTGAGCTCGCCGTAGGGCACGGCCACGCGCAGCATCGGCGCATGGCGCTGGATGTACCAGCCGTTCTGCAGGCGCAGGGCACGGAACTCGTCATCGCCCAGCGTGCCGGCCAGGTTGCGCTCGAGCTGGTCACGGAACTGCGCCGCGCGGGCATGCACGAACTGGCGGTCGAAAGGGGTGTACTGGTACATGGCGTCAGGCGGGTCGTGAGGCCCGCGAGGGCGGGCAGGGTAACGGGGCGAGGGCGGCGGCGCGGGCTGCGCGTCAGACACTCAACAGGATTTTGCGGGCGGCGAACAACAGCGATACACACAAGGCCATGCGCGTGAACAGGTCGGGCAGCACCTTGGTCAGGCGCGCGCCCAGCCAGATCGCCGGCACCGAGCCGACCAGCAGTTCGAGCAGCAGCGCCCAGTGCACGTTGCCGAGCGTGGCGTGGCCGATGCCGGCCACGATGGTCAGCGGCACGGCATGGGCGATGTCCGAACCCACCAGCCGCACCGTGCTCAGTCGCGGGTAGAGCATCAGGATCATGGTGGCGCCGAGTGCGCCGGCGCCGATCGAGCTCAGCGACACCAGCACGCCCAGGATCAGGCCGCACAGCACCGTCAGCCAGGTCTGCCGCGACGGCGTGATCCAGCGCTCCAGGTACAGGCCGACGCGGTACCAGACCGGGCGGAAGATGATGGTCACCGCCGTCAGCACCAGCGCGATGCCCAGCGCGTAGCTGAGCGTGCTGTCGGCCTGCTTGCTCATGCCGATCGTGTGCATGTAGGCGGTGGTGGCGATCGACGCCGGGATGCTGCCTCCCAGCAGGAGGGCGACGATGCGGTAGTCGACATGGCCGTGGCGGTGGTGCGCCCACGAACCCGACACCTTGGTCAGGCCGGCAAACCAGAGGTCGGTGCCGATGGCCACCGCCTTGTCGAGATGGAAGACCGAGATCAGCAGCGGCGTCATCAGCGAGCCACCCCCCACGCCGGTCACGCCCACGATCAGGCCGATGCCGAAACCGCTGAGGATGGCCAGCCAGTCAATCGCGTGTATCCATTGCATGAGTTCGCCTTACGCCGTGATGGCGTTCTTGAGGGTCGAACTCTAGGCACCCGATGCTTATAAGCAAACTACATATTCAGATGATGCTTATGGCGTTTCGGAATATGAAGCGGCGTCTGGCGTGGCGTTCAACGAACCGGAAACGGGCCGCCGTCGATCCGGGCGCCGGCCTTGAAACCGCGTTTGGCGAACCAGCCCTGGTTCATCTCCAGTGCGTAGCGCACCGGCTGGCGCGGGCAGTGCGAGGCCTCGCTGCCGGCCTGCATCTCGGCGATGTTGACGATGCGGCCGTCGTCGGCGATGAAGGCGATCGCCAGCGGCAGCAGCGTGTTCTTCATCCAGAAGCAGTGCATGCCACGCTCCTCGAAGACGAACAGCATGCCGTCGTTGGCCGGCATGCTCGGGCGGTGCATCAGGCCGATCTGGCGCTGCGCGGGGGTCTGTGCCACCTCGGCGGTGATCAGGTGCATGCCGGCGTTGAGGCGGATCGTCTCGAGCTTCTGTGCGCTTTCCTGGGCGCCTGCCGTCACCGCGCCTGCGCTCAGCAGCAGCGCGAGGATGCCGGCCCCCACCCGCCGAAGGATCCGCGCCGCCGCCGTCGCGTGGCCACGACAGGTCGGGTTGTCCTTGATGGTCAGGATGTCATTCTTGATTTGGATCATGCTGGGTGTGTCAAAGTGTCTGAACAATGCCAGTCGCCGCTCGCGCCCCGTCGGGTTGCTGTTCCTGATCGATAGACATGCCTGCCCCCAATCCGCCTTCCTACAAGATGGCCGCTCCTGCGGCTGTCGCGGCGTTGAGCGCCACACAGGTGGCCGCCGTCGATGCGCCGTCGTCGCTGGAGGTGTGCACGCAGTGGATCGAGACCGAATCAGGCGAGAGACGCGGCCGCTCGCGGCTGTTGCTGAGCGGACTGCATTGTGCCGCCTGCGGTGGCCTGATCGAGGACGCGCTGCAGCGCGTCGAGGGCGTCGCGTCGGTCGAGGTCAACGGCGCCGCGCAGCGCGCAGTGGTGGTGTGGGATCCGGCACGCACCCGCATCTCGACCCTGGTCGAGGCGGTGCGCAGGGCCGGTTACGGCGCCTTCCCGGACACCGGCGCCGAGGCCGTCGCGCTGGCCGCACGCGAGTCCCGCCGGGCGATCTGGCGCCTGTTCGTGGCGGCCTTCTGCATGATGCAGGTGATGATGTACGCCACCCCCGCCTATGTGGCCGAGCCCGGCGACATGACCGACGACATGGTGCGCCTGTTGCGCTGGGCCAGCTGGGTGCTGAGCGTGCCGGTGGTGCTGTTTGCCGCCTCGCCGTTCTTCAAGGGCGCCTGGCGCGCCCTGCGCGAGCGCCGCATCGGCATGGACGTGCCGGTGGTGCTGGGCATCGTCGTCACCTTCGTGGCCAGTTCGATCGCCACCTTCGAGCAGGCGGCGCTGGCCGGCAGCGACGTCTATTTCGATTCGCTGACGATGTTCGTGAGCTTCCTGCTCGGCGCCCGCCTGCTCGAGAGCCAGGCCCGCGCACGCGCCGCGCAGTCGCTCGATGCCGTCATGCGGCGCCTGCCCGATGCGGTCGAGCGTCTGGGCGACGACGGCCAGGCCACGCTCGTCACCGCGGCCGAGCTGGCCATCGGCGACCACATCCGGGTGCACGTCGGCCAGGCCTTTGCCGCCGACGGCGTGGTGCTCGAAGGCCGCACCCAGGTCGACGAGGCCATGCTGACCGGCGAATCGCGCCCGGTCGAGCGTGGCCCGGGCGACGAGGTGGCTGCTGGTTGCCTCAACCTCGGCGCCCCGGTGTCGGTGCGCGTGACCCGGCTGGGCGCGCAGACCCGCTTCCAGCGCATCGTCGAGCTGGTCGAGCGCGCGCTCACCGGGCGGCCGTCGTACCTGATCAGCGCCGACCGCATCGCCGGCCCGTTTCTGTGGGTGGTGCTGCTGCTGGCCGGCGGCGCGTATGTCGCGTGGTCGTTCATCGACCCGCACAAGGCGATCTGGGTGGCGGTGTCGGTGCTGATCGTCACCTGTCCCTGCGCGCTGTCGCTCGGTGCGCCGGTGGCCTGGCTGGCTGCTGCCGGCCAGCTGGCGCGGCGCGGCATCCTGGTGCAGCGCCTGGATGCCCTCGAGGCACTCACGCGGGTGCGCCATCTGGTGTTCGACAAGACCGGCACGCTGACCGAAGACCGCCTCACGCTTGCCGCCGTCAGGCGGCCGTCCGCTGCGCTCGACGGCCCCTCCACCGAGGCCTTGCAGGCCCTGGCCGCCTCGCTGGCGGCCCAGTCGCGCCATCCGCTGGCGCAGGCGCTGGCACGCTCGGTCGAGCCTGCCCCGGCGGTCGCCGGGTCGGTGCCTGCCTGGCGTGACGTGATCGAACAGCCCGGGGCGGGTCTGCAGGCCGTTGCCGTCACGCAGGGGCTGGACGCAACGACCTGGCGGTTGGGTCATGCGCTCTGGTGTGGTGTGTCGACAACGGAGGCGGTGTCGCCGGATCAGCCAGGGCTGATCGAGCGTCCGTCCGTCTGGCTGGCGCGTCAATCGGTCGACGGCTGGCAGCCGATGCTGCACGTCGAGTTCGACGAACAGCTGCGCGCCGATGCCGAGCGCGGCGTGGCAGCGCTCGATGCCGAAGGTCTGCAGCTGCACCTGCTGTCGGGCGATCAGCCCGGCAGCGTCGAGCGTCTGGCGCGTCAGTTGGGCCTTGCGCACTTCCAGGCCCGGTGCAGCCCGCAGGACAAGCTCGAGGCGGTCGAGCGCCTGCAGCGCAGCGGCGAGCGGGTCGCGATGGTGGGCGACGGCATCAACGATGCGCCGGTGCTCGCGCGTGCCGACGTCTCGATCGCGATGGGCAGCGCGGCCGCGCTGGCGCAGGCGCGCGCCGACGTGATCATGTTGTCCGACCGGATCGGCGATCTGTCAGTTTTGCACCGGACTGCACACCGTACGATGCGCATCGTGCGCCAGAACCTGCGGTGGGCCTTTGCATACAACCTGGCGTGTGTGCCGCTGGCACTGGTCGGCTGGTTGCCGCCCTGGTTGGCCGGAATCGGCATGGCAGCGAGTTCGCTGGTCGTGGTTCTGAATGCACTGCGGCTTGCACGCAACACTTCAGACATGCAATCCCAAAGCGCGGTGACCGGCCCTCGAGCGGTCGGTGCACCGGCCTGAATCATGGACATCCTTTTCCTGCTCGTCCCTCTGTCGGTGGTGCTGGTCTTCGCGATCCTGGCCGTGTTTGCCTGGGCCCTGAAGTCGGGCCAGTTTGACGACATGGAGCGACAGGGCGAGCGCCTGTTGCGCGACGAGCCTGCCGAGGTTGATACCGATCAAGCAGGTCGGTAACAAGCTGACAAAGAATGCGCAGATCCCGGACGAAAAAGCTTCCAAGGAGCAATCAATGGCTTTGAATTCACAGACGGCTCGCCCCGTCTACACCGATGCCGTGGTCAGGCAATTTGCCCTGGCCGCGGTGTTATGGGGCGTGGTGGGCATGCTGGTCGGCGTGATCGTCGCCTCCCAGCTGGCCTGGCCCGAACTCAACTTCGGCATTTCCTGGCTCAGTTACGGTCGACTTCGACCGCTGCACACCAATGCGGTGATCTTCGCCTTCGGCGGCTGCGTGCTGTTTGCCACCAGCTACCACGTGGTGCAGCGCACCTGCCAGACCCGGCTGTTCCTGCCGGCGCTGGCCCAGTTCACCTTCTGGGGCTGGCAGCTGGTGATCCTGGCTGCGGCCGTCTCGCTGCCGCTGGGCTACACCCAGGGCAAGGAATACGCCGAACTCGAATGGCCGATCGACCTGCTGATCGCCGTCGTCTGGGTTTCGTACGCCATCGTGTTCTTCGGCACGGTGGGCATCCGCAAGGTGCGCCACATCTACGTGGCGAACTGGTTCTTCGGCGCCTTCATCCTCGCCGTGGCGCTGCTGCACATCGTCAACAGCGCGGCCATCCCGGTCAGCCTGACCAAGTCCTACTCGGCCTACGCCGGCGTGCAGGACGCGATGGTGCAGTGGTGGTACGGCCACAACGCGGTGGGCTTCTTCCTGACCGCGGGCTTCCTGGGGATCATGTACTACTACATCCCCAAGCAGGCCGAGCGCCCGGTGTATTCGTATCGCCTGTCGATCGTGCACTTCTGGGCCCTGATCTTCACCTACATGTGGGCCGGCCCGCACCACCTGCACTACACCGCGCTGCCCGACTGGGCGCAGAGCGTGGGCATGGTGTTCTCGCTGGTGCTGCTGGCGCCGAGCTGGGGCGGCATGATCAACGGCATCATGACCCTGTCGGGTGCCTGGCACAAACTGCGTGACGACCCGATCCTGAAGTTCCTGATCGTCTCGCTGTCGTTCTACGGCATGTCGACCTTCGAAGGTCCGATGATGTCGATCAAGACCGTCAACGCACTGTCCCACTACACCGACTGGACCGTCGGCCACGTGCACTCGGGTGCGCTGGGCTGGGTCGGCCTGGTGTCGATGGGCGCGCTGTACTACCTGATCCCGCGCATGTTCGGTCGCAAGGCCATGTACAGCGTGCGTGCCATCGAGCTGCACTTCTGGGTGGCGACCATCGGCATCGTGCTCTACATCGCCGCGATGTGGATTGCCGGCGTGATGCAGGGCCTGATGTGGCGCGCGGTCAACCCCGACGGCACGCTGGTCTACAGCTTCGTCGAGAGCGTCAAGGCGACCTATCCGTTCTACGTGATCCGCGTCGCCGGTGGTCTGCTCTATCTGGGCGGCATGATCATCATGGCCTGGAACACCGTGATGACGGTGCGCAACGGCCGCGCCGAAGCCGCACCGATCCCGCTCGTGGCGGCCCACGCCTGAGCCAACCGGAGTCAAGACAACATGGCTAATGCAAACACTCCCGTTGGTGGTCACGAGAAGATCGAGACCAGCAACTTCCTGATGATCGTGCTGGTGCTGCTGACCATCATCTGGGGCGGTCTCGTCGAGATCGTGCCGCTGTTCTTCCAGCGCTCGACCACCCAGCCGATCGAGGGCCTGAAGCCCTATACCGCGCTGCAGCTGGCCGGCCGCGACGTCTACATCCGCGAGGGTTGCTACAACTGCCACTCGCAGATGATCCGTCCGTTCCGCTCCGAGACGCTGCGCTACGGCCCCTACTCGCAGGCCGGCGAGTTCGTCTATGACCACCCCTTCCAGTGGGGCAGCAAGCGCACCGGTCCCGACCTGCACCGCGTGGGCGGCAAGTACAGCGACGAATGGCATCGCATCCACCTGACCAATCCGCGTGACCTGGTGCCCGAGTCGAACATGCCGGCCTATCCGTGGCTCGTGAATGCGGCCGTCAATCCGGCCGACATGGCGCCCAAGATGAATGCCTTGCGCATGGTGGGCGTGCCCTACACCGACGAAGAAGTGGCCAAGGCCGCCGACGACGTCAAGGGCAAGACCGAGATGGATGCCGTGGTGGCCTATCTGCAGGTCATGGGCACCGCCGGCGCGGCCAAGTGAGGATCACATGGACACCGATCTGAATACCTGGCGCAGCCTGGTGACGGTGCTGTCGTTTGCAGGCTTCCTGGCCATCGTGGCCTGGACCTACTCGCGCCGCAACCTGAACAGCTTCGACGAAGCGGCCAACCTGCCGTTCCAGGACGAATCGCCCGAACTGCCCAAGAACGGCAGCGGAGCCCCTCAAGCATCTCTCGGAGGCACCCATGAGTGACTTCATTTCCAGCGGCTGGTCGCTCTTCGTGGCCGGCGTGGTCGCCCTCGGCCTGGTGTTCTGCGTTGTCCTGCTGGTGATCGCCAGCAAGCGCAAGGTGATGGCCAACGACAACACCACCGGCCACGTCTGGGACGAAAACCTGCAGGAACTCAACAACCCGCTGCCGCGCTGGTGGATGGGCCTGTTCGTGATCACCGTGGTGTTCGCGGTGCTCTACCTGGCGATCTACCCGGGTTTCGGCAGCAGCGAAGGCGCCCTCAAGTGGAGCAGCGTGGGTCAGTGGGAAAAGGAGCAGGCCAAGGCCAAGGAGGCTCTGACCCAGGTCTATGCCCAGTTCGAGAACATGCCGGTCGAGACGCTGGCTGCCAACACGCAGGCGATGGGCATCGGCGAGCGGCTGTTCTCCAACAACTGTGCCGGCTGCCATGGCTCGGACGCGCGCGGCAGCAAGACCTTCCCCAACCTGACCGACGGCGACTGGCTCGGTGGTGACGGCAGTCCCGCCTACATCGCCAAGACCATCGCCGAAGGCCGTCAGGGCATGATGCCGCCGATGGCTGCCGCAGTGGGTGGCCCGGAGGACGTCAAGAACGTCGCCAACTACGTGCTCAGCCTGTCGGGCAGCGCCCACAACAGCATTTCCGCGCAGCTGGGCAAGAGCAAGTTCGGCGCTTGCGCGGCCTGCCACGGCGCTGATGGCAAGGGAACCCAGGCACTGGGTGCCCCCAACCTGACCGACAAGATCTGGCTGCACGGCTGGGGCGAAGAAGCGGTCATCGCCATCATCAACAACGGCAAGTCGAACATGATGCCGCAGCATGCATCGCGTCTGACGCCGGAGCAGATCAAGGTGCTGGCGGGTTATGTCTGGAGCCTGTCGCGCAAGCCGGCAGCACAGACCGCGCTGAACACGGTGCAATGAAGTGAGCGACAGGGCAGCAGTGATGGAAGACAGCAGTAACGCGGCCTCGCCGCTGCCCTCCGCGCCTGCGGCCGGCCCGGCGCCGGCTTCGGGTTCCGCCGCAAATGCAGCGGCCAAGACGGTTTCTCTCTACGAGAAAACCAAGAAGATCTATCCCAAGGCCGTCAGCGGCCTGTTCATCCGCTGGCGCTGGATCCTGGTCTGGGTCACGCAGATCGTCTTCTACGGTCTGCCCTGGCTGACATGGAACGACCGCCAGGCGGTGCTGTTCGACCTCGGTTCGCGCCGTTTCTACATCTTCGACCTGGTTCTCTATCCGCAGGACTTCATCTACCTGACGGCGATCCTGATCATCTCGGCCTACGCGCTGTTCCTGTTCACCGCGGTGGCCGGGCGGCTGTGGTGCGGCTATGCCTGTCCGCAGACCGTCTACACCGAGATCTTCCTGTGGTTCGAGCATCGTTTCGAGGGTGATCGGGCCAAGCGCATGAAGCTCGATGCCGGCCCCTGGACCGCCGACAAGTGGTTGCGCAAGTCCGGCAAGCAGCTCGCGTGGATCCTTTTTTCGCTCTGGACCGGCTTCACCCTGGTGGGCTACTTCACCCCCATCCACACGCTGACCGCCGAGGCCATGACGCTCGGATTCGGTCCGTGGGAATGGTTCTGGGTGCTGTTCTACGGCTTTGCCACCTATGGCAATGCCGGCTACATGCGCGAGCAGGTGTGCAAGTACATGTGCCCCTACGCGCGCTTCCAGAGCGCGATGTTCGACAAGGACACGCTCATCATCACCTACGACGCCGAGCGCGGCGAGCCGCGTGGTTCACGCAGCAAGAAGGCCGACCCGACCGCGCTGGGCCTGGGCGCCTGTGTCGACTGCAACCTGTGCGTGCAGGTCTGTCCGACCGGCATCGACATCCGCAAGGGCCTGCAGTACGAGTGCATCGGCTGCGCCGCCTGCATCGACGTCTGCGACAGCGTGATGGACAAGATGGGCTATGCCCGCGGCCTGGTGCGCTACACCACGCAGAACGGCCTCGACGGACGCTGGACGCGCGCCCAGATGTGGCGGCGTGCGCTGCGACCGCGTGTCCTGATCTACACCGTGATCCTGATCGTGATCGTGGTCGCCCTGGGCGTGAGCATCGCGATGCGATCGCCGTTCAAGGTCGACGTGGTGCGTGACCGCGCGTCATTGGCGCGCATCGTCGACGACGGCGTGATCGAGAACGTCTACCGCCTGCAGATCATGAACGCCACCGAAACGACGCAGTCCTACCGCGTCGCCGTCGAGGGCTTGCCGGGGTTGAGCCTGCCCGTGACGGCGCCGGTGCAGGTGGCAAGCGCCGAGGCGCGCTGGATCACCGTGGCCGTGCAGTTGCCGCCCGAGTCCGCCAGCCGTGCCGGCAGCGGGGCGCACACCATCCATTTCGACATCCAGCGCGTGGAGTCCGGCGGCGCTGCGCCGGCGACGCTGCGCGAGAAGTCGACCTTCGTGATTCCACGTTGACAAGCAGGAGCAGCCATGTCGATTGCAGTACAAGCCCCCGGTCCAGCCACCTTGCCGTGGTGGCGTGAGCGCATGTTGTGGCTGGTGCTCGGTGGCCCGCTGGTGGTGATCATGGCCAGTTTCGTGACCCTGGCGCTGGCGTTGAGTCATCCGGACCCGGTGCTGAGCACGGCGCAGTCCGCACGCACCGAATCGGCCGGCGCGACCGGATCGGCGATCGACCCTTCGCGCCTGCCTGCTCAGCAGGCTCGCAACCATGCGGCCACGGGCGGCAAATGAAAGCCGAACTGCGCAACGACCCCGACATCGAGGACCTGGCGCCCGACTACGAAGCGTCCACGACCTTCCCGATGTCGAATTGGGCCAAGCGGCTGTCGGTCGTCTGGTGGCCGGCCTTCCTGTTGGCGGGCGTGACCGAGATGCTGGTGTTCGCCTTCGTCGACCCGGAAGATCTGCGCTGGCTCGGCGGCGCGCCGGTCGACCTCGACCGCACGGCGGTCTACACGGCGGCCTTCTTCGCGTTCTGGGTGCTGATCGGCATCGCCTCCAGCCTCACGCAACTGCTGATGCGTGAGTCGAACGACCTGAACCGGCGTCGTTATCCCTGAGCCTGCAGATCTTCAGCAGCCGGCGCCGTTGACCACGCGCTGCAGGGCGTCCTGGTCGATGATGCGGATGTCGCGCTGCTTGACCTCGAGATAGCCCTCGTCCTGGAACTTCGAGAAGGTGCGGCTGACGGTCTCGAGCTTGAGGCCCAGGTAGCTGCCGATCTCCTCGCGCGTCATGCGCAGCACCAGCGCCGAGGCCGAGAAACCACGCGCCTGCAGGCGCTGCGTCAGGTTCAGCAGGAAGGCTGCCAGGCGCTCCTCGGCACGCATGCTGCCGAGCAGCAGCATCACGCCGTGGTCGCGCACGATCTCGCGGCTCATGATCTTGTGGAACTGGTGCTGCAGCAGCGTGAACTCGCGCGACAGGCTCTCGAGCTGGCCGTACGGGATCAGGCAGACCTGCGAATCCTCGAGCGCCACCGCATCACACGAGTGGCGGTCGTTGCTGATGCCGTCCAGGCCGATCAGCTCGCCGGCCATCTGGAAGCCGGTGACCTGCTCGCGGCCGTCGGTGGCCGACACCACGGTCTTGAAGAAGCCGGTGCGCACGGCATAGAGCGCCGCGAACGCGTCGCCGGAATGGAACAGGCTCTCGCCGCGCTTGACGCTGCGGCGCGTGCTCACCATGTTGTCGAGCGAAGACATCTCGTCGTCTGACAGGCCCACTGGCAGGCACAGTTCGCGCAGATTGCAGGCCGAGCAGGCCACTTTGAGCGCGTTGAGCTGGGAGGAGGCGGCAGTGTCTTGCATGATTTGGTTGATCCTGGGAAGGAATGGCCGACACCTTACCAGCATGCACCGGCAAAGTGCCTCTGTGGTCATGGCGAAGTGAGGGTCGACTCAGGGAATTCTTGAATAGCGCGGACGCATGGTGCTTGAGCCATGTCAAGGTACAGCGCCACCGGCACGGCACAGTGCGCACATGCACACGACGATCTCCGCAGGCACGCAGCCCCAATCCGCGACCACGATCAACGCCGACGTGGCCGCCACGGACCACCAGCCGGTTCTGAGCGAGGAACTGCTGCGCCGCATGGACGGCCCCGGGCCACGCTACACCTCCTACCCCACGGCGGATCGTTTCGTCGAGGCCTACACCGCCGATCACTACCGCCAGGCACTGTCCCAGCGCAGCATCGGTGCGGTGGGCGGCGCAGGTGGGCCGCTGTCGGTCTACGTGCACGTGCCGTTCTGCGAATCGGTCTGCTATTACTGCGCCTGCAACAAGATCGTCACCCGCGACCACGGCCGCTCGACCGCCTACATCGACGCGCTGGCGCGCGAGCTGGAACTGGTCACGCAGACGCTCGGCCGGGGCCAGCGCGTCTCGCAACTGCATTTCGGCGGCGGCACGCCCACCTTCCTGAGCGATGCCGAACTCGACCGCCTGATGGGCGAGTTGCGCCGGCATTTCCACATCGAGCCGCATGGCGAATATTCGATCGAGATCGACCCGCGCACCGTCAGCCGCGAGCGCCTGGCTCACCTCAAGGAGCTCGGCTTCAACCGGGTCTCGTTCGGCGTGCAGGATTTCGACGCCGACGTGCAGAAGGCGGTGCACCGCGTCCAGCCTTTCGAGCAGGTCGAGGCGCTGATGAAGGATGCGCGCGAGCTCGGCTTCCATTCGATCAACGTCGACCTCATCTACGGCCTGCCCAAGCAGACGCCCGAGAGCTTCGCGCGCACCGTGCGCCAGGTCGCCGGACTGCGGCCCGACCGCATCGCGATGTACGGCTACGCCCACCTGCCGCAGCGCTTCAAGCCGCAGCGTCGCATCGTCACCGAAGAGCTGCCGCGTGGCAGCGACCGCATCGGCATGCTGTCGCAGGCCATCAGCGGCTTCATCAGCCACGGCTACCAGTACATCGGCATGGATCACTTCGCGCTGCCCGAGGACGGCCTGGCGCAGGCCAAGCGGCAAGGGCGGCTGCACCGCAACTTCCAGGGCTACAGCACGCAGGCCGACTGCGACCTGATCGCGCTGGGCGTGTCGGCCATCGGCCGCATCGGCGCCACCTACAGCCAGAACGCCAAGACGCTCGACGACTACTACGACTCGCTCAACCGCGGCGAGCTGCCGGTGGTGCGCGGCCTGGCCCTGACGCGCGACGACCTGGTGCGCCGCGCCGTCATCATGTCCATCATGTGCCACGGCCGGCTGAGCTACGAGTCGGTCGCCCTGGCACACTTGATCGACGTGAAAACCTACTTTGCCACCGAACTCGAAGCCCTGGTCGACCTGGCCGACCAAGGCCTGCTGACGCTCGACCCGGATGGCTTCGAACTCACCCCGCTGGGCTGGTACTTCGTGCGCTCGGTGGCGATGGTGTTCGATCGCCACCTGCGCGCCGACCAGACCCGCGAGCGCTTCTCGCGCGTGATCTGATGAGTGCAGTCGCGCTGCTCGCATCGGCCGCGTTGATGGGCCTGGCCGGCACGCCGCATTGCGCGGGCATGTGTGCGGCCGGGTGCGCCACCGTGGCCAAGCTGTGCAAGCCGCAGCAGGCCGAACGGGCCCTGGCTGGCGTGCTGACGGGCCGTCTGATCGGTTACGGCTTGGCCGGTGCGGCCGTGGCGTCTGCCGCCGGTGCCCTGCGCTGGCTGGGCGACAGCGTCGCCTGGATGCGGCCGATCTGGTCCGCGCTGCAACTGATGGTGCTGATGCTCGGCCTGTGGCTGCTGGTGCGCGGGCGCCTGCCCACCGGCGTGCAGGCCTGGGCCGAGCAGCTGGTGCGCCGTCCGCCGCGCGAGGGCTGGACGCGCATGCGCATGCCCGGCGAACTCAAGGCGGCCGGTATCGGCGCGCTCTGGCCGGCCATCCCGTGCGGCCTGCTGCACGCGGCCCTGCTGGTGGCCGCGGTGGCGTCCGGGCCTGTCGAAGGGGCCGGCGTGATGCTGGCTTTTGCCGTCACCAGCAGCGTCGGCCTGATCCTCGGTCCGGCCTTCTGGCTGCGCCTGATGCCCGCAGCCGTGCGCGCCCGCGCCGGCCTCAACGAGGGCGGCAGCCTGGCCCTGCGGCTGGCCGGCGCGCTGGTCGTCGTGACGATGGGCTGGTCGCTCGGCCACAGCCTGTTCGAGCCGCTGCAAGCCGCCTGGTGCGCCTGAGCGGCGCGCAGTTCTAGAATTTCAGGTTCTAGCGGACCTGTTCAGATCCGAACAACGGAGACGGCGACATGTATCAACACATCCAGGTGCCCACGAGTGGCCAGAAGATCACCGTCAATGCGGACTTCTCGCTCAACGTGCCGAGCAACCCGATCATTCCGTACATCGAAGGCGACGGCACCGGCCTGGACATCACCCCGGTGATGCTCAAGGTGGTCGACGCCGCGGTGGTCAAGGCCTACGCCGGCCAGCGCCAGATCCACTGGATGGAGATCTACGCCGGCGAGAAGGCCACCCAGGTCTACGGCCCCGACGTCTGGCTGCCCGCCGAAACGCTCGAGGTGCTGCGCGAGTACGTGGTCTCGATCAAGGGCCCGCTGACCACGCCGGTGGGTGGCGGCATCCGCTCGCTCAACGTCGCGCTGCGCCAGGAACTCGACCTCTACGTCTGCCTGCGCCCGGTGCAGTATTTCAAGGGCGTGCCCTCGCCGGTGAAGGAGCCGCACAAGATCGACATGGTGATCTTCCGCGAGAACTCCGAAGACATCTACGCCGGCATCGAGTACGAGGCCAAGAGCGAGAAGGCGCAGAAGCTCATCAAGTTCCTGCAGGAGGAAATGGGCGTCAAGAAGATCCGCTTCCCCGACACCTCGGGCATCGGCATCAAGCCGGTCTCGATCGAGGGCACCGAGCGCCTGATGCGCAAGGCGATCCAGTACGCGATCGACAACGACCGCTCCAGCGTGACCATCGTGCACAAGGGCAACATCATGAAGTACACCGAAGGTGGCTTCCGTGACTGGGCCTACAAGCTGGCGCAGACCGAGTTCGGCGCCGAGCTGATCGACGGCGGCCCGTGGTGCAAGTTCAAGAGCCCGAAGAACGGCCGCGACATCACCATCAAGGACAGCATCGCCGACGCCTTCCTGCAGCAGATCCTGCTGCGCCCGGCCGAGTACTCGGTGATCGCCACGCTCAACCTCAACGGCGACTACATCTCCGACGCCCTGGCCGCGCAGGTCGGCGGCATCGGCATCGCCCCGGGCGCCAACCTGAGCGACTCGGTGGCCTGCTTCGAGGCCACCCACGGCACGGCGCCCAAGTACGCCGGCAAGGACTACGTCAACCCCGGCTCGGAGATCCTCTCGGCCGAGATGATGCTGCGCCACATGGGCTGGCTTGAGGCGGCCGACCTGATCCTCGTGTCTATGGAGCGCGCCATCGCCAGCAAGAAGGTCACCTACGACTTCGCCCGCCTGATGGAGGGCGCGACCCAGGTGTCGTGTTCGGGCTTCGGTCAGGTCATGATCGACTGCATGTGATCGTGGCGCGGGGCCTGGCCTCGCACCCGATCGAGATACGGCCCCGCGCGCAGTGCCGCCGCGGGGCTTTTTGTTGCCGGTCTTGACCTGCATCGGCCGGCCGAGCCGACCTTGTTCTAGAGTTCCGTCCTCGACCCACCGGATGAACCCATGGCCAAGAGCACCAAGAACACCCCCTCGATCAACATCGGCATCAGCGACAAGGACCGGGCGGCCATCGTCGGCGGCCTGTCCAAGCTGCTGGCCGACACCTACACGCTGTACCTGACCACGCACAACTTCCACTGGAACGTGTCCGGGCCGATGTTCAACTCGCTGCACGCGATGTTCATGGCCCAGTACACCGAGCTGTGGAACGCGGTCGATCCGATCGCCGAGCGCATCCGCTCGCTCGGCCACCCGGCGCCGGGCTCCTACGCGCAGTTCGGCCAGCTGACCTCGCTGAAGGACGCGCCGATCACGCCGCCCAAGGCGCTCGAGATGGTGGCGATCCTGGTCGAGGGCCACGAGGCGGTGGCGCGCACCGCGCGCTCGATCTTCGCGTTGGCCGACAAGGCCAGCGACGAGCCTACGGCCGACCTGCTGACGCAGCGCCTGACCGTCCACGAGCAGACGGCGTGGATGCTGCGCGTCCTGCTCGAAGAGTGAGGTCGTGAGGCCGTGAGGCGGCGAGCGTCACCGAGCCGGTGACGCCGCCGCGCTCACTCGATCGGCGTCAGCTTGGCGATCGCGAGTGCCAGCCACTTGGTGCCGTGGCGGCCGAAGTTGACCTGGGCGCGGGCGTCCGCGCCGACACCTTCGAGCGTCAGCACCACGCCCTCGCCGAACTTGGTGTGGAACACGCCCTGGCCCTGGCGCAGGCCGTGGCCGTTGTCCTTGGCCGCGCTCTGGCGCATCGCCGCGGGCACCGGCGCGGCCCATGACGGCGGCGCCGCCGGGGCCGGTTGCCAGCCGCTGTTGCGCCCGGCGCCGACCATGCCGCCGGGGCCCGAGCCGCGCTGCCAGGCCTGCTGGTATTGCTGCGCGTAACCCGAGCCGAAACCCTGCTGCTTGGGCGTGATCCACTTCAGCGCCGCCTCGGGCAGCTCGTCGAAGAAGCGGCTCTTGACGTTGTAGCGCGTCTGGCCGTGCAGCATGCGGGTCTGGCTGAAGCTGATGTACAGCCGCTGCCGCGCCCGCGTGATCGCCACGTACATCAGCCGGCGCTCTTCTTCGAGGCCTTCGTTGCCGCCGGCGCTGATGCTGTTGAGCGAGTTCTCGTGCGGGAACAGGCCTTCTTCGAGCCCGGTGATGAAGACCGCGTCGAACTCCAGGCCCTTGGCCGAGTGCACCGTCATCAGCTGCACGGCGTCCTGGCCGGCCTGGGCCTGGTTGTCGCCTGCTTCGAGCGCGGCGTGGGTCAAAAAGGCCGCCAGCGGCGACAGGATCTCGCCGGTTTCGGCGTCGGGCAGCAGGTCGACCGCGGCCACCGCCTCGGGCTCGCCGGGCAGGGGCGCGGCGATGGTGCCGGGCGCGGTCTCGTCGACCGGCAGCGCCACCGCGTCCTTGCCGAAACCCTCGATCGTCACGAAGGCCTCGGCCGCGTTGACGAGTTCCTCCAGGTTCTCGATGCGGTCCTGGCCTTCCTTCTCGGTGCGGTAGAAGTTGATCAGGCCGCTGGCGTCGAGCATGCGTTCGATGATCTCGCGCAGCGTCAGGCCGCGGGTGGCGTCACGCAGCCGGTCGACCAGCGCGGTGAAGCCCGCCAGCTTGGTGCCGGCCGCGCCGCCGAGTGCGCCCACGCTTTGATAGAGGCTGCGGCCGCTGGCGCGGGCCGCGTCCTGCAGCAGCTCGACGCTGCGTGCGCCGATGCCGCGGGCCGGGAAGTTGACGACACGCAGGAAGCTGGTGTCGTCGTTCGGGTTCTCGGTCAGGCGCAGGTAGGCCAGCGCGTGCTTGATCTCCGCGCGCTCGAAGAAGCGCAGGCCGCCGTAGACGCGGTAGGGCATGCCGGCGTTGAACAGCGCCGACTCGATCACGCGCGACTGCGCGTTGCTGCGGTAGAGGATCGCGGTTTCGCTGCGCGCCATGCCGCCGCGGTGCAGTTGCTGCAGTTCTTCGAGCAGCCACTGTGCCTCGGCGAAATCGCTGGTCGACTCGAAGATCCGCACCGGCTCGCCGGGCCCGGCCTCGGTGCGCAGGTTCTTGCCCAGGCGGCGGCTGTTGTGGGCGATCAGCGCGTTGGCCGAGTCGAGGATGTTGCCGAACGAGCGGTAGTTGCGCTCCAGCTTGATGACCTGCCTGACGCGGTACTCGCGCTCGAAGTCGCTCATGTTGCCGACCTGCGCGCCACGGAAGGCGTAGATGCTCTGGTCGTCGTCACCGACCGCGAACACCGCCGCCGGCTCGCGCCCGGCGAGCGCGCCGGGCGTGCCGGCGAACATCTTCAGCCACAGGTACTGCAGCCGGTTGGTGTCTTGAAATTCGTCGACCAGGATGTGGCGGAAGCGCCGCTGGTAGTGCTCGCGGATCTCCGGGTGGTCGCGCATCAGCTCGTAGCTGCGCAGCATCAGCTCGGCGAAATCGACCACGCCCTCGCGCTGGCACTGGTCCTCGTAGGCCTGGTAGATCTCGACCATCGTGCGCGCCTGGCCGTCGTCGGTGGGCAGGTCTTTCGGGCGCTTGCCGTCGTCCTTGCTGGACGCGATGAACCAGCTCACCTGCTTGGGCACGAAGCGTTCCTCGTCGAGCTTCATGGCCTTGATGACGCGCTTGACCGCGCTCAGCGTGTCGCCCGAGTCGAGGATCTGGAAGCTCTGCGGCAGGCCGGCCATTTTCCAGTGCGCGCGCAGGAAGCGGTTGCACAGGCCGTGGAAGGTGCCGATCCACATGCCGCGCACGTTGTAAGGCAGCATCGTCGAGAGGCGGTGCACCATCTCCTTGGCGGCCTTGTTGGTGAAGGTGACCGCCATCAGGCCGCCGGGGCCGATCTGGCCGGTCTGCAGCAGCCAGGCGATGCGGGTGGTCAGCACGCGGGTCTTGCCCGAGCCGGCGCCGGCCAGGATCAGCGCCGGCTCGGCCGCCAGCGTGACGGCGGCGTACTGCTCCGGGTTGAGGTTGGCGAGCAGGCCCGCGGGCAGCGCAGGCCGCGCCGGCGGCTCGTGCGGGTCGTGTGTTTCATCCCGCCGGTCGGGCTCGTCGAAGCCGATGTCGGCAAAGGCGGGATGGCCGGAATCGGGCAGGGGGGGCGAGGGAGGCAGGGCTGACATCCGGCGATTCTATTTTTGCCGCGATACTGCACTGCAGCATTTCCCCCTTCGGGGCCGGTGCGAGGAGTGCCATCTGATGTTCGGAAAGTTCAATCGACGCCCGCGTCTGAGCCTGGCCTTGCAGGGCGGCGGCGCCCACGGTGCCTACACCTGGGGCGTGCTCGATGCCCTGCTCGAAGCGGATCGCTTCGACTGGGATGCCGTCAGCGGCACCAGCGCCGGCGCGCTCAACGCGATCGTGATGGCTGACGGCCTGGCGCGCAGCGGCCACGGCCCGGGCCCGGCCGCCAACGAGGCCGCCCGCGAGGCGCTGGCGGCGTTGTGGAGCGAGGTCGGCACCCAGCTGCCCTTCGAGTGGTTCACCGAGGGCAAGGCCAGCGATCCCGGCCTGGCGCCGGCCGCGCGGGTGGCGCTGCAGTGGACGCAGCTGCTGTCGCCCTATCAGCTCAACCCGCTGGGGCTCAACCCGCTGCGCGACCTGCTGCAGCGGCTGGTCGATTTCGAGCGGCTGCGCCTGGCCAGCCCGATCCGGCTCTACATCGCCGCCACCCAGGTGCGCACCGGCCGGCTCAAGCTGTTTCGTGAACACGAGCTGAACGTCGACGCGGCCCTGGCGTCCGCGTGCCTGCCGACCATGCACCACGCCGTCGAGATCGACGGCGAGGCGTACTGGGACGGCGGCTACAGCGCCAACCCGGCCTTGTTCCCGCTGACCGCCACCGGCCATGCCGACGACGTGCTGATCGTCATGCTCAGCCCGCTGGCCTATGCCGAGCCGGGTGGCAAGTCGCCCACCAGCGTGGCCGAGATCCGCAGCCGCGCCGTCGAGATCGCCTTCAACGCCACCTTCCAGCGCGAGGCCGCCTTGCTGGGCAGCGCCTGCGCGGCCGCGCAGCGCGGCAACTGGTGGCCGTCGGGCGCCCTCGAGCGGCGCCTGCGCGCCTTGCGCTGGCACCTGATCGACGGCCAGGACGCGCTGGGCCACCTCGCCAGCGAAACCAAGCTGCTGGCGCACAAGCCGTTTCTGGAAAACCTGCGGGACCTCGGGCGCCACCGCGCGCTGCGCTGGCTGGACGAGGACGGCGCTCGAGTCGGCAAATCCGCCACCGTCGACCTGCAGGCGCTGTTCGCCTGAATCGGGGATAGGTCGACGAGGGGGGCGTGGCTATGCTGCCAGCCATCGCCTCTCTGGTTGTGCCCGCGCGATAGGGGGGTTCGACCGAACACCAAGACATCGCCCCATGAACACGACAACCTGGCACAAGGTGATCACGCAGGGGATCGACCAGTCGGTCGACAACCCCGATGTCGTGATGTTGGTCCGCCAATGGCAGCAATCCGAACAGGCCGGCCGTCGAGCCAACCTGGCCCAATTCGCGCCGAGCACCTGGCCGCAGCTGGCCGGACAGATGATGCTGCTGCGCCGCGAGGGGCCGTCCGACTTCCGCATCTACCACCACGGCGCACAGATCGCGGTGCAGTTGCCGTTCGACCCCTCCGGCCGTTTCCTGTCGCAGCTGGGCGGCGAGATGGCCGGCTTCTTCCTCGATGTCTGTCGCGACACCGCGGTCGGCAACCAGGCGCGCTACACCGTGCATCTCGCCCACCACAGCGAAGCCGTCTCGACCTGGGAGCAGCTGCTGCTGCCGCTGGTCGATGACCATGGCCATGACTGGCTGCTGGTCTACCGCAACGCCCTCGAATGGCGGCACCAGCGGGTCGACGCCATGATCAACGCCACCAGCGCGCCGATGCTGTGCCTGCGCGCGCTCAGCGACGAGCGCGGCGTGGTGCTCGACTGGCTGATCCTGGTCGCCAACCCGGCGCTCGGTCGCATGTTCGGCATCGATCCCGCGACGCTGGTCGGTCGCACCGCCAGCGCGGCCCTGCCGCATTGGGGCGAGCTCGACCTGGGTGCCGACTGTGTCGCGGCGATGCGCTTCGGCACGTCGCGCGAGCTCAACCGCCTGGTCGGCAACGACGACGGCGAGCTGCGCCAGATCGCCGTCAACGTGGGCCCGCTGACCGACGGCGTGGTGCTCAGCCTGCAGGATCTGACCCGGCTGCTGCAGCCGCGCCAGGGCGTGCGCCGGCTGGTCGGCACCGACAGCCTGACCGGCCTGGCCGACCGCCGCGAGTTCGACGAGCGCATCCGTGCCGAGGTGCTGTGCGCGCGCCGCGCCGGCGACGGCCTGAGCCTGGTGATGGCCGAGATCGACCACTTTCCGGCCTACATCCAGGCCCGTGGCCGGCATGCCGCCGACGACGTGCTGCGGCGGGTGGCGCGCCTGCTGGCGGCGGCCTGCGAACGCGAGAACGACATCGTCGCCCGCGTCGGCCCGCAGACCTTCGCGCTGCTGCTGCCCGCCACCGATGGCGAGGGTGCCGCCGAGGTGGTGGCACGTCTGCGCCGCGCCCTCGATCACCTGGGCCTGCCGCACCCGGATTCGCCCACTGCGGCCACGCTCAGCCTGAGCCTCGGGCTGGCCTGTTTCAAGCGCGATGGCGACGAGCTCGATCTGTTCGAGCGCGCCGAACAGGCCTTGCTCGAAGCCCGGCTCGGCGGCGGCCACCGGGTCGTGATCGATCCGGCCTCGGTGGTCGGCGGGCAGAACACCGCTGCCAGCGCTCGCGTGCTGGCCTTCGGCCGTGGCCCGCTGCCGGGCATGGAGATGCACGATGTCGAACTGCCCGAACTGGCCTTGCGCGAGTCCGGGTTCCTGACCAGCGAGACCGCCGCGCTGTTCAGCCTGGCCGCGCTCACCGACGTCACCCACGCGGGTGAGGGCAGCCGCGCCGGCGCCTGGGCCGGCGTGCCGGTGAAGGCCTGGCGGCACCGCTGACGGCGGCCCCGCCGCGCGTAGAATCAGGCACCGGGCCCAAATACTGGCGCCCGGTTTTCTTGTGCCTCCACCGCCCTTGCCGGCGGCTTTTCGGGGGCCACGCCGGGACCGGATCAAGCGCTCGCAGCCTTGTGGCGGCACTGCATCAACGCCGCCGCTCGCCGTGCCCCGCGCACGGTTCCTGACGCGAGAGCCTTACTGATGGAAATCTTCGACTACGACAACGTCCTGCTGCTGCCGCGCCAATGCCGCGTCGAAAGCCGCAGCGAATGCGACCCCTCGGTCGAGTTCGGCCCGCGCCGCTTCAAGCTGCCGGTGGTGCCGGCCAACATGAAGACGGTGCTCGACGAGCGTATCGCCCGCTGGCTGGCCGCCAACGACTACTTCTACGTGATGCACCGCTTCGATCTCGACGCCCTGGCGTTCGCGCGTTCGATGCGCGAGCAAGGGCTCTGCGTGTCGATCAGCTCGGGCGTCAAGCCGGCCGATTACGCGGTGATCGACAGCCTGGCCACCAGCGGCGTCGGTGCCGACTACATCACCATCGACATCGCCCACGGCCATGCCGAGAGCGTGCGCCGGATGATCGCCCACATCAAGCAGCGCCTGCCCGAGGCCTTCGTGATCGCCGGCAACGTCGGCACGCCCGAGGCGCTGATCGACCTCGAGAACTGGGGCGCCGACGCCACCAAGGTCGGCATCGGCCCGGGCAAGGTCTGCATCACGCGGCTCAAGACCGGCTTCGGCACCGGCGGCTGGCAGTTGAGCGCGCTGAAGTGGTGTGCCCGCGTGGCGACCAAACCCATCATTGCCGACGGCGGCATCCGCCACCACGGCGACATCGCCAAGAGCGTGCGTTTCGGTGCCGCGATGGTGATGGTGGGCTCGCTGTTCGCCGGCCATGAAGAGTCGCCCGGCGACACGGTCGAGGTCGACGGCCGGCTCTACAAGGAGTACTACGGCTCGGCCAGCGACTTCAACAAGGGCGAATACAAGCACGTCGAGGGCAAGCGCATCCTCGAGCCGGTCAAGGGCCGGCTGGCCGACACGCTGCGCGAGATGCGCGAGGATCTGCAGAGCTCGATCAGCTACGCCGGCGGTCGCCAGCTGAGCGATCTGCGGCGCGTCAACTACGTGATCCTGGGCGGCGAAAACGCCGGCGAGCACCTGCTGATGTGAGGCATCAGGTCGGGGCCGCGGTCGCGGTCTCGATCCTGGCCGGCTGCTCGGGCATGGCCTGCCAGGTCGAGCTCTGCAGCGGCGTGCCGGTGGCCAGGCTCAGGCTCAGCATCGAGGCGACGCTGTCGCTGTCCTGGGCGCGGGCGTACAGGAAACCCTGCGCGATGTCGCAGTGGTGGGCGGAGAGAAAAGCCATCTGCTCCTCGGACTCGACCCCCTCGGCCACCACCGGCAGGCCCAGGCCGTGGGCCAGCGCGATGGTGGCGCGCACGATCGCCGCGCCGTTGGCATCGCGGCTGATGTCGCGCACGAAGCTGGGGTCGATCTTGATCTGGTCGATCTGGAAATGCTTGAGGTGCGACAGCGACGAGAAACCAGTGCCGAAGTCGTCCATCGCCACCTGCACGCCCAGCGCGCGCAGCTCGACCAGCAGGCCGCGCAGGTGGCCGAGATCGGCCATCGCGGTCGATTCGGTGACTTCCAGCTTGAGCAGCCCGGCGTCGATGCCGCTGCACAGCAGCGCTTCGGCCACCACCTGCACCAGCCGGCGATCCAGGCACTGGCGGGTCGACACGTTGACCGACACCGGCACCAGCGGCAGGCCCTGGTCGCGCCAGCGGGCGAGCTGCTGGGTGGCTTCGCGGATCACCCATTCGCCGATCGGCAGGATCAGGCCGGTCTCTTCGGTGACCGGCAGGAAACGCCCTGGCAGCCACAGCTCGCCGTCGGGCTGACGCCAGCGCAGCAGGGCTTCCAGGCCGACCAGCTGGCCGGTCTTGAGGTTCACCTGCGGCTGGTAGTGCAGCACGAAGCTCTGCGTCTCCAGGCCGTGGCGCAGGCGGGTCTCGAGCGCCAGCCACTCGCGCGTCCAGGACGGCATCTCGCTGGCATAGAACTCGAACCGCTTGCCGCCACGCGACTTGCCGCGGTACATCGCCGTGTCGGCCATCGCCAGCAGGGCATCGACCGCCACGCCGTCCTGCGGCGCCATCGCGATGCCGATGCTGCAGCCGCAGGCCACCTCGACCTGGTCGATCGCGAACTCGAGGGTCACGCTGTCGATCATCTGCGCCGCGCGGGCAGCGACGGCGTCACGGCTGGGCACGTCCTCGAGCAGCACGACGAATTCGTCGCCACCC
Source organism: Leptothrix cholodnii SP-6 (assembly GCF_000019785.1). NCBI lineage: Bacteria > Pseudomonadati > Pseudomonadota > Betaproteobacteria > Burkholderiales > Sphaerotilaceae > Leptothrix > Leptothrix cholodnii. The sequence continues at coordinate 3,044,238 of NC_010524.1, read as the reverse complement.
CAGCGCGCCAGCGTGTCGTGGGCGCGGCAGCACTGCTGCAGGCGCGAGGCCACTTCCTTCAGCACGGCGTCGCCGTGGCGGTGGCCGAGGCTGTCGTTGATGCGCTTGAAACGATCGAGGTCGATGAACAGCACCGCCACGCTGCGCTGGCCGGCCTGCGCGCCGAGCACGGCGTGCTGCAGGCGGTCGCTCAGCAAGGCCCGGTTGGGCAGGCCGGTGAGGGCGTCGTGGGTGGCCTCGTGCTGCAGCTTGTCGGCCGCACGCAGGGCCTCGGTGACATCGCTCAGCGCCAGCACGGCCCCGGTGACGCGGTCGCGGTCGTGATCGGCCGGCGCCCTGCGCAGCGGACGGTCGAGCCGATCGCCGGACAGGCCGGATTCGATCTGGCGCTCGAACACCGGGCTGGCGATGATCTGCACCTGGCGCTCGCCCTGCGGCGCCTTCAGTCGCAGCGCCAAGCCGACCTGCACGACGCGGCGTTCCTGCAGGCATTCGGCCAGCGCCTGCTCGAGTGTCTGCGCGTCCGGCTCGTCCCACTGGAACAGCGTGCCGACGGCATGGCCGCGGGCCTCGGCCAGACTGTGACCGGCCAGTCGTTCGGCGCTCGGGTTGAGGTACTGCACCCGAGCGCCGGTGTCGACCGTGATGACGCTGTCGGTGATCGCCTGCAGCGTGGCGTCGGCCTGACCGCGCTCGTGCTGCAGCGCCATGCGCGCGCTGCGCAGCTCCTGGTTGCGTGTCAGCAGCCAGCCCGTGACCAGCCCGATGCTCAGGCCGACAGTCGGTATCCAGAGCTGCCAGAGCGCCAGCGCCAGCCCGGTCACCAGCATCGGCAACGGCAGCAGCCAGAGGCCGTGGACGTGAAAGCGCCGCGGCCGGCATTGCTGCAGCAGGGCCAGCAGCAGCAGCGGCAGCAGGTTGACCGCGTGGCAGATCGACTCGTTCAGGGGCTGTATCAGCCGCGCGGGGTCCAGGCGCCCGGACGGTGGGTGCCGCGCGTCGCCGGCACCTCGCAGCAGCACGCCCGGCAGCTCCATCAACATGTCGTAGCTGATGAACTCGATGCGGTGCAGCAGCGGGTCGACCAGCCCGATCAGCAGGGCGACCAGCGCGGTGGCCATCCACCAGGGCTGCACGCTGAGCCAGCCTCGGGAGCCGCGGGCATGCGACGCTGTCCGGGCACGGGAGCCGCCGTGTCGACTGCTGCAGTCCGCAGCGGTGCAGGCATCGCAGGCGGCGGGGCTGGGCTTGGCCATTCTTGTGGTTGCGTCGGGCGGCGAGCGCCACCGTGTCCGTCAGACTGTTGTCATGTCGACGAGGTTAATCGCCCAAAATGGCAAATCGCTGCCTGATTTGCAAATTGTTGTCGCAATTAACACAAATGCTGACTATGGGCATTAATCGCAGCTGATGCGTTCATGAGCGCGTCGGTGCGTGACCGGTCACGCACCGACGGGTGTCGCTCCGGCGCTACGCCTCGAGGTCGGATTCCGCGTTGTTGCCGGTTTCCTTGACCTGATACGCCAGGCGCACGTAGATCGGCGCGAATGCCTCGGCCTGGGTGATCTCGAGCAGTCGTTCGCGTGCCAGTTCGAGCATCGCGATGAAGGTGACCACCCGCACCGGCTGGCTGGAGTTCAGCTCGAAGAGTTCGTGGAACTCGACGAAGCGCCGGCCCTGCAGGCGCCGCAGCAGCTGTGTCATGTGCTCGCGCACCGACAGGTGTTCGCGGCTGATGTGGTGGTGCTGGGTGAGCCGGGCGCGCTTGAGCACGTCGGCCCAGGCGTCGCGCAGGTCGATCAGGCTGACCTCGGGAAAGCTCGGCGCCAGCGCCTGCTCGATCATGACCTGCGCGCGCAGGAAGTCGCGGCCCAGCACCGGCAGCGCGTCGAGATGCGCGGCGCCGAGCTTGATGCGTTCGTATTCGAGCAGCCGGCGCACCAGTTCGGCACGCGGGTCTTCGGCTTCGTCGCCGCCCTCGGCCCGCTTCGGGGGCAGCAGCATGCGCGACTTGATCTCGATCAGCATCGCCGCCATCAGCAGGTACTCGGCGGCGAGCTCGAGGTTGCGGTCGCGGATCTGCTCGACGTAGGCGAGGTACTGCCGCGTCACATCCGCCATCGGGATGTCGAGGATGTTGAAGTTCTGCCTGCGGATCAGGTAGAGCAGCAGGTCGAGCGGGCCCTGGAAGGTCTCGAGAAAGACCTCGAGCGCATCGGGCGGGATGTAGAGGTCTTGCGGCAGCGCGAACAGCGGCTCGCCGTAGAGCGTGGCCACCGCCACGTTGTCGACCACCGGGCTGGTGCCGTCGACGCTCGCCGCAGGCAGCGGCGTCTCCGGGCCCGGCTTGTCGGCCCGGGCCCGCGTGGCCGGCTTGCTCAAGCCTTGGTCTGGTAGACGTAAGGCTGCTGGTCGACGCGCGCCTGCTTGAAGTCGGACTCGGCGGTGTGGTCGATCGGGCGATCCCACAGCAGGTTGCGGCCTTCGCGCTGACGGGCCTCGAGCTGCGGATCCTTCTGCTTGAGGCTCTCGATGAACTGGGTGGCGTCGGACTTGTAGGGTTTCCAGAAGAGCGGCATGGCGGTGGGTGCGGTGGGAGTGATTCGGAACTGAAGGCGATTTTACGGCTTGTGCTGTGCAGCAGCGTCTGCCGACGGCGGTTCGGCCAGTGCCTCGGCCAGGGTCGCGGCGATGCCGTGCACGCCCAGCTGATCGGCAAAACCCGAGCGCCGCAGCAGCGACAGCGGCTGCGCATGCGCGGCCGCCAGGCGCAGCGCGATGCCCTGTCGGTGCAGCTGGCGGTGCAGTTGCTCGAGCGCATCGAGCCCCGAGGTGTCCATCCAGATCAGCCGGTGCATCTCGAGCACCAGCAGCCGGGTCGACGCGGGCAGCTGCTCGGCCAGGCCCTCGATCTTGCCGACCGCGCCGAAGAACAGCGCGCCGTAGAGCTCGCGCACCTCGACGCCGTCGGGCAAGGCTTGCGGCACGGGCGGCACGGGGGTCGGGCTCGGCGATGCGTCGTCGTCGTCGACCGCGGCCACCATCGCGCCGGCCTGCGGGTGTTCGCCCAGGCGCTGCACGCTGAAGAGCTGGCCCATGCGCCAGATGAAGAAGCCGCACGCCAGGATCAGGCCGACCTCGACCGCCACCGTCAGGTCGAACACCACCGTCAGCACGAAGGTGCCGACCAGCACCGTGCGGTAGGGCATGTTGAACTGCTTGAGGCGGGCGAACTCGCGCCACTCGCCCATGTTCCAGGCCACGAAAAGCAGGATGCCGGCCAGCGCCGCCAGCGGCACGTGCAGCGCCAGCGGCGCGGCCACCAGCACCACCAGCAGCAGCGCCAGCGCGTGCACCATGCCGGCCACCGGCGTGCGGGCACCGGCGCGCACGTTGGTGACGGTGCGCGCGATGGTGCCGGTGGCCGGGATGCCGCCGAACAGCGGCGCCACCAGGTTGGCCACGCCCTGCGCCATCAGCTCCTGGTTCGGGTCGTGGCGCTTGAACTCGCCCATGTTGTCGGCCACCCGCGCGCACAGCAGCGACTCGATCGCACCCAGCAGCGCGATCGTCAGCGTCGGCATCAGCAGCAGCTTGGCGGTGGCCCAGCTGACCTCCGGAAACGCCAGCGACGGCAGCGTGCGCGGGATGCCGCCGAAGCGCTGGCCGATGGTCTCCAGCGGCAGGTTCAGCAAGGCCGTCAGCGTGGTCGCCAGCACCAGCGCCACCAGCGTGCCCGGCACGTGCGCGGCGATGCGCGAAAAGCGCGCGCGCGCGCTGTGCGGGTCGACATCCATGCGGTAGCTCTTGGGCCACACCACCACCAGCGCCAGGCACAGCCCGCCCACCAGCAACGCCACCGGATTGAGCGTGTGCAGCGCGCCGCCCAGCACCCGCAGCTGGGTGAAGAAGTCGGCCGGCAGCTTGTCGATCTGCAGCCCGAACAGGTCTTTCACCTGCGACAGCGCGATCAGCACCGCGATGCCGTTGGTGAAGCCGATCACGATGCTGACCGGGATGTAGCGCACCATCGCGCCGAGCTTGAACAGCCCCAGCAGCATCAGCAGCATGCCGGCCAGCATGGTCGAGATCAGCAGGTTGGCCAGGCCGTAACGCTCGACGATGCCGTAGACGATGACGATGAACGCGCCCGCCGGCCCGCCGATCTGCACCTGCGAGCCGCCCAGCGCCGAGATCAGGAAGCCCGCGATGATGGCGGTGAAGATGCCGGCCTCGGGTTTGACGCCCGAGGCGATCGCGAACGCCATCGCCAGTGGCAGCGCCACCACACCCACCGTGAGTCCGGCACCGAGGTCGGCCCCGAACTGCGACCGGTCGTAGCCCTTCAGGCTGTCGAGCAGGCGTGGCCGGAAGCGGTGCAGGCGCGGGTTGCGGGTGTCGGCAACCGGCTCGTCGGCGGGGATGGGGGGCGTCTGCGTTGACATGAGTTGTTCTTGGACGAGAGCGTGGTCAGGGGCGCGGCCGGTCGACACCAGAATGCAGCGTCAGACGCGTTGGGCGCGCAGGTCATCAAGCACCGGCAGCGCGGCCAGTGCAATCAGCAGAAGCGCCAATGGCACGGTGGCGCCGAAGCCGAAGCGCTTGAACGCCAGCGCGCCGAGCACGCCGCCGAGGAAGAACAGGCCGAGGATCAGCCCCAGCATGGCGAGGCGCTCGCGGTCGGCCAGCACCGGCGGCAGGGGGGCGTCGAGGCCGTTGGCGGCAGGCATCGATCGGGTGCGGTTCCAGTACGCCAGCCGGCCCAGCTCGATGCCCAGGTCGGTGATCACGCCGGTCATGTGGGTGGTGCGGATCTCGGCGCGCGAGATCTTCGTGACCACCGCGTTCTGCAGGCCCATGATGAAACACAGCAGCATCACCGTGGCCGGCAGCAGCGCGTGCTGCATCAGCGTGGCCGACCACAGCGCCAGCTGGCTGCCGAGCAGGCCGAACATCAGCAGCAGCACGGCCTCGAGCAGCAGCGCGAGCGCGTATTCGCTGTGCATGGCGCGCCGCCGGGCCCAGTTGGTGAGCACGGCGGTGGTCATCGCGCCGACCACGAACGACACCAGCGACAGCAGCCCGGCCGCGGCCAGCACCCACTGGCCGAGCACCAGGTCGTCGGCCACCGCCGAGACGATGCCCGTCATGTGCGAGGTGTAGCGCTGCACCGCCAGGAAGCCGCCGGCGTTGATGGCGCCGGCGGTCAGCGCCAGCAGGGCGCCGAGCTGGCGGTTGGCACTGCGTGTGCGGGTGCGCCCGGTCAGCCCACGCAGGTAGTTGGCGGGCACGGTGCGCGACGGCTTCAGCGCACGCGCATGCCGGGCGTGGCGCCGGCGTGGGGCTCGAGCACGAACAGGCCGGGCTGGGCCTTCTCGTCGGCGTGGCTGGCGGCCAGCACCATGCCCTCGCTGATGCCGAACTTCATCTTGCGCGGCGCCAGGTTGGCCACCATCACGATGAACTTGCCTTCCAGGTCCTCGGGCTTGTAGGCGCCCTTGATGCCGCTGAAGACGTTTCTCGTGCGGCCTTCACCGACGTCGAGCGTCAGGCGCAGCAGCTTGTCGGAGCCTTCGACCGCCTCGGCCTTGACGATCTTCGCGATGCGCAGGTCCACCTTGCTGAAGTCGTCGATCCTGATCTCGGCGGCGATGTCCTCGCCACCGGGCTCGACCGCCTCGACCGCGGGTGGCTCGAACAGCGCGTCGAGCAGCTTGGGGTCGACGCGCTGCATCAGGTGCTGGTAGCTGCCGATGGTGTGCGCACCCAGCGCCCGGTGCGCCTGGGCGAAGGTCAGCGGCTCGACCTGCAGGAAGGACTCGACCTGCGCGGCCAGCGCCGGCAGCACCGGCTTCAGGTAGATCGTCAGCAGCCGGAAGGCCTCGATGCAGACGCTGCAGACGTCGTGCAGCACGGCGTCGGCGCCTTCCTTCTTGGCCAGCTCCCAGGGCTTGTTGGCGTCGACGTATTCGTTGACGCGGTCCGCCAGGCCCATGACCTCGCGCAGCGCCTTGCCGAACTCGCGCGCCTCGTACAGGCCGGTGAGGGTGTCGCGGTGCGCGCGCAGCGTCTCCAGCAGGCTCATGCCGTCGACGCCGAGGTCGCTCGACAGCCGGCCGCCGAAACGCTTGGCCAGGAAACCCGCCGCGCGCGAGGCGATGTTGATGTACTTGCCCACCAGGTCGGCGTTGACGCGGCTGACGAAGTCGTCCGGGTTGAAGTCGACGTCTTCCACGTGGGCATTGAGCTTGGCGGCGATGTAGTAGCGCAGCCACTCGGCGTTCATGCCCAGCGACAGGTACTTCAGCGGATCGAGCCCGGTGCCGCGGCTCTTGCTCATCTTCTCGCCGTTGTTGACGGTCATGAAGCCGTGCACGAAGACGTTGTTGGGCGTCTTGCGGCCGCTGAAATGCAGCGTCGCCGGCCAGAACAGGGTGTGGAAGTAGGTGATGTCCTTGCCGATGAAGTGGTACTGCTCCACCGCCGGGTCGGCGATGAACTCGTCGAACGAACGTGCCTCGCCGTACTTGGCCCGCGGGCCGCCCTTGTCGAAATAGTTCTTCAGCGAGGCCAGGTAGCCGATCGGCGCGTCCAGCCAGACGTAGAAGTACTTGCCCGGCGCATCCGGGATCTCGATGCCGAAGTAGGGCGCATCGCGGCTGATGTCCCAGTCGCCCAGGCCGCCCTTGCCCTCATCGTCCTTGGTGAACCATTCCTTGACCTTGTTGATGACCTCCTGCTGCAGCTTGCCGCCCTCGTGTGTCCACTGCTCCAGGTAGGCGGCGCAGCGCGGGTCGCTGAGCTTGAAGAAATAGTGGTCGCTCGACTTCAGCACCGGCGTGGCGCCGCTGAGCGCCGAGTACGGGTTCCTGACCTCGGTGGGCGTGTAGACCGCGCCGCAGACCTCGCACGAATCGCCGTACTGGTCTTTCGCGCCGCACTTCGGGCACTCGCCCTTGATGAAGCGGTCGGGCAGGAACATGCCCTTTTCCGGGTCGAAGAACTGCTCGATCGAGCGCACCTCGATCAGGCCGTTGTCGCGCAGCGCGCGGTAGATCGACTGCGCCAGCTCGTGGTTCTCGGGCCCGTCGGTCGAGTGCCAGTTGTCGAAGCTGATGTGGAAGCCGTCGAGGTATTCGCGGCGGCCGGCGGCGATGTCGGCCACGAACTGCTGCGGCGTCTTGCCGGCCTTTTCGGCGGCGATCATGATCGGCGCGCCGTGTGCGTCGTCGGCGCCCACGAAGTGCACCTGGTGGCCCATCAGCCGCTGGAACCGCACCCAGATGTCGGCCTGGATGTACTCCATGATGTGGCCGATGTGGAACTTGCCGTTGGCGTAGGGCAGGGCGGTGGTGACGAAGAGCTGGCGGGTCATGGACGGGCAACCGGTGGAGGCTCGCGGCGCGAGAAGCAGGCGATTTTAGGCGGCCGGGTGGACGCTCCCTGACGCGCTGCGTAAGCTGTTGCCCTTCAGCCCGAGAGGAATCCGTCCGATGCCATCGATCGACTCATGCCTGCGTGCCTGCAGCCGCCTTGCCGCCTGGATGGGCGCGCTCGCGCTGGGCCTGTCGGCCCAGGCCCACGCGCAGACCCTGATCGCCGACATGTCCGCCGGTCCGCCCAGCGGCGCCTACGCCTTTGCCAGCACCACGCCCAGGACCTTCGCCGACCTGATCCGCAACCCCGGCCAGGGCGAGCCGGCGCAGCCGGTCGGCCACCTGTTCCTGCCCCCGGGCGAGGGCAAGGTCGGCGCGGTGATCTTCGTGCCGGGTTCGGGCGGCATCTACAGCGCCATGCTCGACTACTGGCCCAAACAGTTCAACGCCGCCGGCATCGCGCTGTTCTCGCTCGACCTGTTCGGCCCGCGCGGTGTCAAGAGCACTGCCGAGGACCAGTCGCAGGTGCCGTTCGCGGCCGACACGGCCGATGCGTTTGCCGCGCTCAAGCTGCTGGCCACGCATCCGCGCATCGACCGCAATCGCATCGCGGTGATGGGCGCGTCGCGTGGCGGCATCACCGCCTGGCGCTCGGCGGCGCAGCGCCTGATCACCGCGCAGAACCTGCCCGACGGCCTGCGGTTTGCGGCCCACATCCCGATGTACGCGGGCGGCTGCGTCGGCAGCTTCCGGCTGGCGGTCAGGCCCGGCGTGTTCGGCAAGGCGCCGATGTTCTGGGTGCACGGCGACGCCGACGACTACACGCCGATCGGCCCGTGCAGCGACTACGCCGCGCTGATCGGCCAGGCCGGCACGCCCACCGAGTTCCTGACGCTCGAAGGCGCGCGCCACAAGTTCGATGCCGACGGCCGCGGGCGCATCCAGGTGCGCGGCGCGCAGCGCACGCTGGCAGGCTGCCCGATCCAGCTCGACATCGACACGCTCGTGTTCTCGAACCGGTTCACCGGCGAGCGGCTGTCGGCCGAGGCGCTGGAAAACGTCCGCAAGAGCGCCTGCAGCGCCGTCGGCGCGTCGGTCGAGAGCAACGTGGCGGCGCGCGACAACGCGGCCAAGGGCATCCTGGCCTTCCTGGCCCGGGTGTACGCGCGTTGAGCGAGGAGGCCCCCGCCGCCGGCTGGCCGGTGCGCCTGGCGGGCAGCGACCAGCGCTTCGATGCGCCGCCGGACGTGAGCCTGCTGATCGCCGCCCGCGCCGCCGGCCTGCGGCTGCCGAGTTCGTGCCGCAACGGCAGCTGCCGCGCCTGCATCGGCCAGGTCGAGAGCGGCGAGGTGGTGCACAGCATCGAGTGGCCGGGCCTGAGCCGCGAGGAAAAGGCCGAGGGCTGGATCCTGCCGTGCGTGGCGCAGGCCCGCTCGGCACTGGTGCTGCGCATCGCCGCGGCGCAGGCGGCACCCAATCACCGCGCTGATGCAGGGCCGGGTTGAACCCGGGCGTGTCGGCGGCGGGGCTGCGGCTAGACTGCGCGCGCAAACGTTTCCCGAACCGCTCCCATCACCTGACCCCGCCACCATGTCCATCACCGACAGCGCCGTCCGCGCCGCGATCCAGACCGTCGTCGACCCCAACACCGGCCGCGATTTCATCAGCGGCAAACAAGTCCGCAACCTGTCGGTCGATGGTGCCGACGTGGCGTTCGACGTCGAGCTCGGCTACCCCGCCAGGAGCCAGCTCGCCGGTCTGCGCAAGCAGCTGATCGAGGCCGTGCGTGCGGCGCTGCCGGGCGTGGGCAACGTCAGCGTCAACCTCAGCAGCCGCATCACGGCGCATGCCGTGCAGCGCGGCGTGCAGCTGCTGCCGGGCGTGAAGAACATCGTCGCGGTGGCTTCGGGCAAGGGCGGCGTGGGCAAGAGCACCACCGCCGTCAACCTGGCGCTGGCGCTGGCGGCCGAAGGCGCCAAGGTGGGTGTGCTCGATGCCGACATCTACGGCCCGAGCCAGCCGATGATGCTGGGCGTCACCGGCCGGCCCGAAAGCGCCGACGGCAAGACCATGGAGCCGATGGTCGGCCACGGCATCGAGGTGATGTCGATCGGCTTCCTGGTCGACCCCGACCAGGCCATGATCTGGCGCGGCCCGATGGCCACCCAGGCGCTCGAACAGCTGCTGCGCCAGACCAACTGGCACGACCTCGACTACCTGATCGTCGACATGCCCCCGGGCACCGGCGACATCCAGCTGACGCTGTCGCAGAAGGTGCCCGTCACCGGCGCGCTGATCGTCACCACGCCGCAGGACATCGCCCTGCTCGACGCCCGCAAGGGCCTGACGATGTTCGAGAAGGTCAGCGTGCCGATCCTGGGCATCGTCGAGAACATGGCGGTCTACGTCTGCGAGAACTGCGGCCACGCCGAGCACATCTTCGGCGCCGACGGCGGCAGGAAGCTGGCCCAGGAGCAAGGCATTGCCTACCTGGGCGCGCTGCCGCTCAACCGCAGCATCCGCGAGCAGGCCGACACCGGCTGCCCGAGCGTGGTGGCCGAACCCGACGGCGAGATCGCCGGCCTCTACAAGGCGCTGGCGCGCCAGGTGGCGGTCAAGATCGCCGACGCGGCCAAGGACTACTCGACCAAGTTCCCGACCATCACGGTCAGCAAAAACACCTGAGCCTCAGATCGTCCGCTCGACGATCCGGATGCGGTGCCACTGCGCCCGGTTGACGAGCGCGATCAGGCACGGGCGCGACTGCACCGTGATCGGCATGCCGCCCGGGCCGGGTGGCGAGCGCTTGACCGGCCACCACAGCACGCCCGATTTCAGCCGCAGCACCGAACTGGCCGGCTCGAGCCGGATGCCGGCGCTGGGCTGCATCGCCATCGCGTAGACCAGCACCTTCTCGCGCGACCAGAGCACGCGCCGGCCGACGGCGCCGGCTTCGTCCTGCGTCAGCGTGTCGCGCCACTCGCGCAGCGAGTCGACGCTGCGCACGCTGTGCACCGCGCCGTGCATCGGGCAGATGTTGTGCGAGCGCCAGGACGCCAGCCGCACGTTGTGCACGCGCGGCGTCGCCCGCGCGCCGGGCCGCGCCGAGTCACCGGGCTGGCGCACGCCGTCGGCCGACGCCGAGGTCGCCAGCAGGCCGCAGGCTGCAGCGACAAGTCCCCGTCGCAGGAGGCACAACATGGCAGTTCGGGTCATGAGTTCCCCAGGGCGTCCGGGCGAAAAGTGTGACGAAAATCATAAACGGGATCGCCGGCCGGTTGTTACAGGGCATCCCGCGGTGTCGGCGGCTGCAGCGGCGGCGCCCGGGCCGGCCCCTATGATTTGTCCATGAACCTGCTCGACGCGATGCGCTACCTCGCTGCCCTGGAGCAGCACCGCCACTTCGGCCGCGCCGCGCTGGCCTGCCACATCACGCAGCCGGCGCTGTCGAACGCGCTGCGTGCGCTCGAGTCCGAACTCGGCACCTCGATCGTGCGGCGCGGCCGCCAGTACGAAGGCCTGACGCCCGAAGGCGAACGCGTGCTCGCCAGCGCGCGGCGCATGCTGCACGAGCAGGAACTGCTGCGCCAGGACTTGGCCAGCAGCGCCGGCCAGCCCCAGGGCGTGTTGACGCTGGGCGCCGTGCCGACTGCCGTGCCGGTGGCGGCGCAGTTCGCGGTCTGGCTGCGGCGAAACCATCCGGGCCTGCGCGTGGTGCTGCGCGGGCTCAGCTCGCCGGCCATCGAGGCCGGGCTGGAGAACCTGGCGGTCGACCTGGCGCTGGGCTACACCGGCCGCCCCGACGCGCAGGCGCGCTCGCTGCAGATCCGGCCGCAGTACGAGGAACACTATTTCGCCGTGCGGCGCGAGCCGCCGGCCGACGAGCCGGTGCCCGCACCCGCCGCCGGCCTGAGCCTGGGCGCGCCGCTGCGCTGGGCCGACCTGGCGCACCAGCCGCTGCTGCTGCTGACGCCCGAGATGCACAACCGCTCGATCATCGACGCGGCGTTCGAGAGCGCCGCGGTGGCACCGCCCGCCGCCATCGAGACCGACTCGGTGCTGGCCCTGATCACCGCCGTGCAGACCGGCCCGTTCAGCGCCGTGCTGCCCGGCGCGCTGCTGCGCACGCTGGCCCCGCAGGCGCCGGTGACGGTGCACCCGCTGGTCGAGCCCGAACTGCGCACGCCGATCGGGTTCATGAGCCTGGGCAGCAGCCGGCCGTCGCGCGCGCTGGAGGCCGCGCAGGCGCTGGCCGCGTCGGTCGAATGGCTCGCCCATCTGAAGACCCAGACCGGCGCCTGGCCGGCTTGATTCAAACGCCGAATCGCCGTGTTTCCCGATTCAATTGGACAGATGACGGCGCGCTGGTGATAGTCGTCGGATCACGAGCCCGGCCCTGGCCGGCTCTGGCCGAGCCACCCGCCCGGACGATCCGCGGAGACCCCGAATGAACCGACCCCAAGATGCCGACGCGGCGCTCGCCACCGTGCGCGCCGTGATCGCCGAGCGCGCCCACCTGGCCGGCGCGCTGCTGCCGATCCTGCACGGCGTGCAGGACGCCATCGGCCACATCCCGAGCGAGGCGGTGCCCGAGATCGCCCGCGCGCTCAACCTGTCGCGCGCCGAGGTGCACGGCGTGATCACCTACTACCACCACTTCCGCGCCGAGCCGGCCGGTCGCCACGTGCTGCAGGTCTGCCGGGCCGAGTCGTGCCAGGCGCGTGGCGGCGAGGCGCTGCTGGCGCAGGCGCGCGAGCGGCTGGGCTGCAGCGCCGACGTGCACCGCTCGGCCGACGGCGCCTGGAGCGTCGAGCCGGTCTATTGCCTGGGCCTGTGCGCGTCGTCGCCGGCGATCCAGATCGACGAGCGTCAGCACGCTCGCGTGACCGCCACCCGGCTCGATGCGCTGCTCGACGCTACCGAGGCGCGTGATGCCGCCTCGGCCATGGCGCAGGAGGCCACGGCATGAAGGCGATCCAGGTCTACGTGCCGCGCGACAGCGCCGCACTCGCCGTCGGTGCCGACGAGGTGGCCGACGCGATCGTCGCCCAGGCCGCCGCACGCGGCGCGCAGGTCGAGCTGATCCGCAACGGCTCGCGCGGGCTGTTCTGGCTGGAACCGCTGGTCGAGGTGATGACGGCCGCCGGCCGGGTCGCCTACGGGCCGGTGGCGGTCGAGGATGTCGCGGGACTGTTCGACGCCGGGTTCCTGTCCGGCGGCGCGCACCCGCTGGGCCACGGCGTCACCGCCGAGATCCCCTACCTGGCGCGCCAGCAGCGCCTGACCTGCGTGCGCATGGGCGTGACCGATCCGCTGTCGCTCACCGATTACGCCACCCACGGCGGCTGGGCCGGGCTGCGCCAGGCGCTGCAGATGCCGGCCGACGGCATCTGGCAGACGGTGCTCGACTCCGGCCTGCGCGGGCGCGGTGGCGCGGCGTTTCCGGCCGGCATCAAGTGGCGCACGGTGGCGCAGGCCCAGGCCGATCAGAAGTACGTCGTCTGCAATGCCGACGAGGGCGACTCGGGCACCTTTGCCGACCGCATGGTGCTGGAGGACGACCCCTATCTGCTGATCGAAGGCATGACGATCGCCGCGCTCGCCTGCGGCGCCACGCGCGGTTATGTCTACGTGCGCAGCGAGTACCCGCTGGCGGTGCAGGTGTTCGGAGAGGCGATCGAGCGTGCCCGCACCGCCGGCTACCTGGGCGACAACATCCTCGGCAGCGGCCACGCCTTCGAGCTGGAAGTGCGCATGGGCGCGGGCAGCTACGTCTGCGGCGAAGAGACCGCGATGCTCGAAAGCCTGGAAGGCAAACGCGGCATCGTGCGCGCCAAGCCGCCGATCCCGGCGCTCAGCGGCCTGTTCGGCCAGCCGACGGTGATCAACAACGTGCTGACCTTCGCGGCCGCGCCGTGGATCCTGAGCCATGGCGCGCAGGCCTACAAGGACCACGGCCGCGGTCGCTCGACCGGCACGCTGCCGTTCCAGCTGGCCGGCAACATCGCCCGCGGCGGGCTGGTCGAGCTGGCCTTCGGCGTGACGCTGCGTGAACTGGTGTTCGACTGGGGCGGCGGCAGCGCCAGCGGCCGGCCGGTCAAGGCGGTGCAGGTGGGCGGGCCTCTCGGCACCTATCTGCCCGAGTCGCAGTGGGACATCCCGCTCGATTACGAGGCCTACGCCGCAGTGGGCGCAGTCGTCGGCCACGGCGGGCTGGTGGTGCATGACGACACGGCGGATCTGTCGAAACTGGCGCGCTACGCGATGGCGTTCTGCGCCATCGAGAGCTGCGGCAAGTGCACGCCGTGCCGGATCGGCTCGACGCGTGGTGTCGAGGTGATCGACCGCATCGTCACCAATCACCATCAACCGGCGGTGCGCGAGCAGCAGGTCAAGCTGCTGCGCGACCTCTGCGACACGATGGTCAGCGGCAGCCTGTGCGCGATGGGCGGCATGACGCCGTACCCGGTGCTGTCGGCGCTGAATCATTTCCCGGCCGATTTCGGCCTCGCCGCCGATCAGCGGTCGGCGGCGTGAGGAGCCCACGATGAACTACCCCGTCTTCAAGATCCACGAGATCGACTACGGCACGCCGCCCAGCTACAGCGACAAGGAAGTGACGCTGGAGATCGACGGCAATCAGGTCACCGTGGCGGCCGGCACCTCGCTGATGCGCGCCGCGGTGGATGCCGGCATCGCCGTGCCCAAGCTCTGCGCCACCGACAGCCTGGAGCCCTTCGGCTCGTGCCGGCTGTGCCTGGTCGAGATCGAGGGCCGCAAGGGTTTTCCGGCCTCGTGCACCACGCCGGCTGAAGCCGGCATGAAGGTGCGCACGCAGACGCCGAAGCTGCAGGAGCTGCGCAAAGGCGTGATGGAGCTTTACATCAGCGACCACCCGCTCGACTGCCTGACCTGCGCCGCCAACGGCGACTGCGAACTGCAGGACATGGCCGGCGTGGTCGGCCTGCGCAACGTGAGGTATGGCGTCGGCGAAACCAGCGTGGCCGGCATCACCGGGCGCCACCACCTGGCCGCGGCCAAGGACGAGTCGAACCCGTATTTCACCTACGACCCGAGCAAGTGCATCGTCTGCAACCGCTGCGTGCGCGCCTGCGAAGAAACGCAGGGCACCTTCGCGCTGACGATCTCGGGCCGCGGTTTCGAGTCGCGCGTATCGGCCGGCATGGACGAGCCGTTCATGCAGAGCGAGTGCGTGAGTTGCGGCGCCTGCGTGCAGGCCTGCCCGACCGCCACGCTGACCGAAAAGAGCGTGATCGAGCTCGGCCAGCCCGAACACAGCGTCATCACCACCTGCGCCTATTGCGGCGTGGGCTGCGCCTTCAAGGCCGAGATGAAGGGCAACCAGGTCGTGCGCATGACGCCCTGGAAGGACGGAAAGGCCAACGAGGGCCACAGCTGCATCAAGGGCCGCTTCGCCTGGGGTTACGCGACGCACAAGGACCGCATCACCCGCCCGATGATCCGCGCCAGCATCACCGATCCGTGGCAGGAGGTGAGCTGGGAGGTGGCGGTCGGCCACGCGGCGAGCGAGTTCAAGCGCATCCAGGCCCAGCACGGGCGCGATTCGGTCGGCGGCATCACGTCGAGCCGCTGCACGAATGAAGAGGCCTATCTGGTGCAGAAGCTGGTGCGCACCGCCTTCGGCAACAACAACGTCGACACCTGCGCGCGGGTCTGTCACAGCCCGACCGGCTACGGCCTGGGCCAGACCTACGGCACGTCGGCGGGCACGCAGACCTTCAAGTCGGTCGATCAGGCCGACGTGATCCTGGTGATCGGCGCCAATCCGAACGAGGCGCATCCGGTGTTCGGCTCGCGCATGAAGAAGCGGCTGCGCCAGGGCGCCCGGCTGATCGTGATCGACCCGCGCGCGATCGACCTGGTGAACTCGGCGCACGTCAAGGCCGACTACCACCTGCAGCTGCGGCCCGGCACCAACGTGGCGGTGATCAGCGCGCTGGCGCATGTGGTCGTCACCGAAGGGCTGGTCGACGAGGCCTATGTGGCCGAGCGGTGTGATCCGAAGAGTTTTGCGCAGTGGCGCGATTTCGTCGCCCAGCCACAGAACTCGCCCGAGGCGATGGAAGCGGTCAGCGGCGTGCCGGCCGAACTGCTGCGCGGCGCGGCGCGGCTGTACGCCAGCAAGGGCAAGAACGCCGCCATCTACTACGGCCTGGGCGTGACCGAACACGCGCAGGGCTCGACCATGGTGATGGGCATCGCCAACCTCGCGATGGCCACCGGCAACGTCGGCCGCGAGGGTGTGGGCGTGAACCCGCTGCGTGGCCAGAACAACGTGCAGGGCAGCTGCGACATGGGCAGCTTCCCGCACGAGCTGCCGGGCTACCGGCACATCTCCGACGCCACGGTGCGTGGCGAGTTCGAGGCCGCCTGGGGCGTGGCGCTGCAGGCCGAGCCGGGGCTGCGCATCCCCAACATGTTCGACGCCGCGCTCGAAGGCAGCTTCAAGGGCCTGTATTGCGTCGGCGAGGACATCGTGCAGTCGGACCCCAACACCCAGCACGTGGCGGCGGCGCTGTCGGCGATGGAATGCATCGTCGTGCAGGACATCTTCCTCAACGAGACCGCCAAGTACGCGCACGTGTTTTTGCCGGGCGCGTCGTTCCTGGAGAAGGACGGTACCTTCACCAACGCCGAACGCCGCATCAGCCGCGTGCGCCAGGTGATGCCGCCGCTGGCCGGCAACGGCGACTGGGAGGCGACGCAACTGCTCGCCAACGCGCTCGGTTATCCGATGGCCTACACGCATCCCGAGCGGATCATGGCGGAGATCGCCGCGTTGACACCGAGCTTTGCCGGCGTCAGCTACGAGAAGATCGAGCGCCTGGGCAGCGTGCAGTGGCCATGCAACGAGCACACGCCCGAGGCCGGCACGGACATCATGCACGTGGGTGGTTTCGTGCGTGGCAAGGGCCGTTTCATGCTCACGCAGTACGTGGCGACGGACGAGAAGGTGACACGCAAGTTCCCGCTCATCCTCACCACCGGCCGGGTGCTGAGCCAGTACAACGTCGGCGCGCAGACGCGGCGCACCGACAACAGCCGCTGGTACGAGGAAGACAGGCTGGAGATCCATCCGCACGACGCCGAGGAGCGGGGCATCCGCCAGGACGACTGGGTCGGCATCGCCAGCCGAGCCGGCCAGACGGTGCTGCGCGCCGAGGTGTCCGAGCGGGTGCAGCCGGGCGTGGTCTACGCGACCTTCCACTTCCCCGAGTCGGGCGCCAACGTCATCACCACCGACAGCTCCGACTGGGCCACCAACTGCCCCGAGTACAAGGTGACGGCGGTGCAGGTCAGCAAGGTCAGCCAGCTCAGCGACTGGCAGCAGCAGTACAACCGTTTCAACCACACCCAGCAGGCGCTGCTGGCCCAGGCCGGCGGCCCGTTGACATCCGAAGAGGCCACACGATGAGCGAACCCGCCGACCCGGGTCACCAGGCCCACCACGCCGAGCCGCACGCGCACGCCGACAGCACCGGCCACCTGGTGCGCATGGCCAACAGCATCGGCGACTTCTTCGGGGCCTATCCCGACCACGACGAGGCGCTGGAGGGCGTGGCCTCGCACATCCACAAGTTCTGGGAGCCACGCATGCGCCGCCAGCTTTACGCCCATCTCGATGGCACCGCGCAGGGCGCCGGGCTGAGCGAACTGGTGCGCGAGGCGGTCAGCGCACGACGCGGCGACCTGCAGCCGCGCGGCTGAGCGTCGTCAGCGGGCGGCCGGGGCGGCCTTCGGGTCGTAACCCGGCGGCAGCACCAGCTTGATCATCGGATCCCTGGGCGCCGTTTCGCGGAAGCGTTGCACCTCTTTCTGCAGCGCGCCGATCATCTGGTCCATCGCCTCGGCGAAGCTCTTGCCGCGTCCCTCGCGGGACTTTTCGCCGAACGCGACCATCGTCGCCTCGCCCTTGTTGGTCGCGGTGCCGGAGGCGCGCATCAGCAGGCGCCGGCTCCGGACGTCGAACACGGTGCATTCGACGGCGGTCAGCACCTCGAAGCGGTCGCCCTCGATCACGTAGGCGCCCACGCCGGTCCAGTACAGGAACGACCAGCCGCTGGCATCGGCGTGCTGCACCTGGTCGTACGAGATCAGCGCCACCACGTCGAGGTTGAGCAGCGATGCCACCCGGTCGAGGTTGTCGAAACCGCCGCCCGCCTCGAGGTAGAGCGAGGGCACGGCTTCGATGTGACTGATGAACGGGTAGTTCGCGAACGCCTCGCGCACCCGCGTGGCAAGCTGCTGGCGCTCGGTTTCGGAGAGGCGGAACTCCGACTGCGCCGCGTCCGGCACGAACGCCACGCCGATGCGGAACGGCACCTTGATGACGGCCACCTGGGTCGATGCCGGCGGCGGCGCGCCGTCCTTGGTGCCCGGGAACAGGAAGCTCAGCACCGAAGCCACCTGGCGCTGCTTGTGGCCCTTGTCCATCGATGCGCAGCCGCCCAATGCCGCGGTGGCGACCAGGGCGGGGACGAGGAATGCGGCTTGCCGGCGTTTCATGGGTCAGCTCCTGTGGTGCGAGGCGCGGAGGTCGTGTCACCCGATGCGATCGACGCCGACGATGGTAGGCCTGCGGGGCGTTGCGCCGCTGAGCCATGTCAACGCCGCGTCGGGCCCGGTGGGACAATCCGGCGATGCAGATGCCCATCGATGTGCCCCCGCCCGCCCTCGAATCGTCCGTCAGATTGCCGGTCACGCGGCTGCGCGCCGGCCTGGTCGAGCGGGTCGAGGATCGGGTCGCCGAGGAGGTGCCGGTGGCGCTGGTCTACAACGGCATCTCGCACGCGGTGATGCTGGCCAGTCCGCTCGATCTCGAGGACTTCGCGCTCGGTTTCTCGCTGTCGGAGGGCATCATCGACAGCCCCGACGACCTGCTCGATTTCGAGCTGCAGCACAGCGATCTGACCGGCACCCGCAGCATGGTCGTCGACGGCCAGGCTCGCGAGGAGGTCGGCCTGACGCTCGACCTGCGCGTGACGCTGCGCTGTTTCATGCGCCTGAAGGAGCGCCGTCGCACGCTCGCCGGCCGCACCGGCTGCGGCCTGTGCGGCACCGAAAGCCTGGCCGAGGCGGTGCGCCCGGTGCGCCGTGAAGCAGCGGTGCTGGAGGTCAAGGCCGCCGCGCTGACGCGGGCCATGCAGGAGCTGGCCGCGCAGCAGGACCTGCAGCGCGGCACCGGCGCCGCGCATGCGGCGGCCTGGTGCGCGCTCGATGGCGCGGTGCAGTTCGTGCGTGAAGACGTCGGCCGCCACAACGCGCTCGACAAGCTGATCGGCCGCATCGCCCGCGACGGGCTCGATGTCGGCGCCGGCTTCGTCGCCGTCACCAGCCGGGCCAGCTACGAGATGGTCTACAAGACGGCGAGTGCGGGCATCGGCCTGCTGGCGGCGATCTCGGCGCCGACCGGGCTGGCGGTGCGCACCGCGCAGGCGGCCGGGCTGGTGCTGGCCGGCTTCACGCGCGGCGACCACACCACGCTGTACGCCCACGCCGAGCGGGTGCTCGGCCGCTGAACCCGGCGCTCAGCTCACACGGTCGATGACCTGCAGCAGCTGGCGCGGGCTGAAGGGCTTGACGAGGTAGTCGGCCGCGCCGGCACGCTTGCCGGTGTCGCGGTCGGCCGAGCTGCCGCGCGCGGACAGCATCACCACCTTCGTGCGCTTGAAGCGGGCGTCCGCCTTGACGCGGCGGCAGACCTCGAAGCCGTCGATGCCGCCGGGCATCATCACGTCGAGCAGCATCACGTCGGGGTTGATGCGCCCGATCATCTGCAGCGCGATGTCGCCTTGCGGCGCTTCGTGCACCTCGTAGTCTTCGATCTCCAGCGTCATGCGGATCAGTTCGCGGATGTCCTGCTGGTCTTCGACGATGAGGATCTTTTTCATGGCGTGGATGGGCGTGTGGCGGGGGATGTTGCGCACTGTAGAGACAGCGCCTGCCCACGAAGCACCAAATGGGCGGGCAATCCCGCCGCATATCCGGGCATGGACGCGCAGCCGGCCGGCTATCGTGAGATCAGCTACCCATGCAGGCCAGAACGATGCCGTCTTCCTCACACTCTCCCATCGCCAAGTCCGCACGTCACACCGACCTGCTGATCGGCGCGGCGCTGCTCGCCAACGCCGTCCTGGCATTTGCGCTGATCGGGCCGGATCAGTCCCATGCGCTGTGGGCGCAATGGGCCCTGCCGTGCCTGGGTGCCGCCGCCCTCGTGCTCTGGCAGTGGCGCGGCACCGTGCTGTCGCGCGCCGTGCTGGGGGCCGCGATGGTGGTGATGGTGGGCCTGGAGATCGTGTTGCGGCCGGGGCAGAGCGTGCTGTTCCTCAACATCATGCTGACGATGAGCCTGATGCCGTCGTATCGCAGCTGGCGTTTCATCGTCGCGATGGCGGGCGGTTTCTCGCTCATCCCGCTGGCCTTGATGAACGGCTGGCTGCCCGGCGTCATGCCGGATTCGGCCGGCCTGCCGCTGGGTTTCCTGCTGGCCCAGGCGCTGCTGCTGGTGCATGTTGCGTGGCAGGACCAGCGGCGTGAACGCGAGCGCTTCGACATCGAGTTCCTGATCCGCGCGATGGGCAGCAGCGGCCCGATCCGGCTCAACTTCGACGCCATCAAGGCCGAGTCCGCACTGGGCGAGCGCCTCAAGCACGTGCAGGAGCGCATGGCCGCGGCGATGCGCCAGGTCAGCGTGGCCGCGCAGGGCGTGCAGGGCGCCTCGAAGGTGCTGGGCGACAGCAGCGACGAGCTGATGTCGCGCACCGAACGCAGCCATGCCGGCCTGCGCGATGCGGCGATGTGCCTCGACCAGATCACCGTCATCGTGCGCAGCAGCGCCGAAGCCGCGATCGAGGCCCGGGCGATGGCCGCCAAGGCGTCGGAGCTGGCCAAGCGCGGCGGCGACATCTTCGAGCAGGTGGTGACCAAGATGCACGACATCGACGGCGCCTCGCGCAAGATCACCGACATCGTCGCGGTGATCGACGGCATCGCCTTCCAGACCAACATCCTCGCGCTCAACGCGGCGGTCGAAGCCGCCCGCGCCGGCGAACAGGGCCGCGGCTTCGCGGTGGTGGCCGCCGAGGTGCGCAACCTCGCGCTGCGCGCCTCCGATTCGGCCAAGGAAGTGAAGGTGCTGATCGGCACCTCGATGGACACGGTCGAAAGCGGCACCGTGCTGGTCAATGCGGCGGGCAAGACGATGCACGAGGTGGTGTCGTCGGTGCAGAAGGTCGGCGCGGTGTTCGACAGCCTGTCGGCCGACACCAGCGAACACGCCGCCGGCATCGACGCGGTGACGCAATCGGTCAAGGAACTCGACGAGGTGACGCGCCAGAACGTGGCGGTGGCCGAGCGCTCCAACGACATCGCGCGCGAGCTGATGGACCATGCCGAATGCCTGAGCCAGGTGCTGAGCTCGTTCCGGCTGGGCGAGTTCGGGCAGGGCGCGGCGCGCGCGGCGTCCGGCGCTGCGGCATCGACCCCGTCGGCCTTGCAGCAGCAGCCCGCCTGAGCGCGGTTTTTTCGGCGTGCCCGCCACATTGCAGGAGTCGGTGCGTGTTTCCTGATTCACGTTCCCTGCCCCTGGGGGCACGGCGCCGATCGCTGGCGCAGCATGCACGCCGTCGCCGTCGAGGTGCCGCATCGGCGCCTGCGGCGGCAGCCGGTGACACGGTCGCCGACCTGGCGCTGCTGCGCCAGAGTGTCGAGGGCCTGGCCCACCCGCTGCTGTCCGGCGGCGCCCGCATGGTGTGCTCGGACGTCGATGCCATCAGCGTCTGGGTCCAGCGCCTGGTGCTGCAGCTGCTCGAGCGCAACGATCAGATCGACGCGGTGTTCGCGCTCAGCCCCGATGGCCTGGTGATGTTCGATGCGCTGGGCCGCGTCAGCCGCGTCAATGCGGCGTTCACGCGCATGACCGGCCTGACGGCCGAGATGCTGCACGGTGTCGAAGAGGCGGTGTTCCTGTTTCGCCTGAACACGCGCTGCACGGCGCCCCATCTGCTCGTCAGCCTCGAGAGCCTGCGGGTGCCGCTCGGCGCCGATCCGGCCGACCGCTCCGGGCGCGACGTCGTCCGTCTGTTGCGGCCGGCGCCGCGCACCCTCAAGCTCGGCCTCTACGGGGGCATGCACGGCCAGGCCACGCAGGTGCTGCACCTGCGCGACATCACCCGCGAGAAGCAGATCGACCAGATGAAAAGCGAGTTTCTCGCCACCGCCGCGCACGAGTTGCGCACGCCGATGGCGAGCGTGTTCGGTTTCACCGAACTGCTGGTCACGCGCGAGATGGCGCCGCAGCGGCGCCAGGACGTGCTCGAACGTGTCTACCGCCAGAGCGGTGCGATGGTCAGCATCCTCAACGAGCTGCTCGACCTGGCGCGCATCGAATCGGGCCGCGGCATGGATTTCGAGTTCGAGGACACCGACCTGGCCGCGCTGGTGCGCGGCGTGGTGCACGACTTCGCCGTGCCCGCCGGCCGCGAGGCCATCGACGTGGGCGTGGCCGGCGAGCTGCCGCTGCGGGCGAGGGTCGACTACCGCAAGCTGCAGCAGTCGATGCGCAACCTGCTGTCCAACGCCTACAAGTATTCGCCCGACGGCGGGCCGGTGCGGGTTGCCGTGCGGCTCGATACGGGCACGTCGGGCGGGCCGTGGGTGGCCATCGCGGTGCACGACCGCGGCATCGGCCTGAGCGCCGAACAGCTGGCGCGCGTGGGCGAGCGCTTCTTCCGGGTCGACAAGTCCGGCGCGCTGCCGGGCACCGGCCTGGGCGTGAGCATCGTGCAGCAGATCGCCGAACTGCACGGCGGCTCGCTCGAGATCGAGAGCCGGCTCGGCGAGGGCAGCACCTTCACGCTGCGCCTGCCGGCCGAGCCCCGCTTCAGTCCGGCAGCGTGATCGCGATCTTGCCGAACTGCGCGCCGGCCTCCAGCCGGTCGAGGGCGGCGTGCAGATCGGCCAGCGGGTAGCGGCTGTCGATCACCGGCTTGACCTGGCCGCGCGAGGCGACCTCGAGCAGGTTGCGGTATTCGTCGAAGTCGCCCAGCGTCGAACCGAAGATCTGCAGCTGGCGGATGAACACGCGCCGCAGGTCGGCCGGTGGCTGGTCGCCGGTGGTGGCGCCGCAGGTGACGATGCGCCCGCCGCGCACCAGTGACTTCAGCGCACTGGCCCACACGGCGGAGCCGACGTTCTCGATCACCACGTCGACGCCCCGCCCGCCGGTCAGTGCCAACACGCTGCGGGCGACGTCGTCGGTCCGGCCGTTGACGGCGTGATCGGCGCCGATGGCCAGGGCGCGCTGCAGCTTGGCGTCGTCGCGCGAGGTCACGATGGCGCGCGCGCCGATCATCTTCACCAGTTGCAATGCCGCCAACGACACGCCGCCGCCGATGCCGAAGATCAGCACCGTCTCCCACGGCTGCACGCGTGCCTTGCCGAAAAGCATGCGCCAGGCGGTGAGGTGATTGACGCCGAGTGCGGCGGCCTCGGCGAAATCGAGCCCGTCGGGCATCGGAAAGACATTGCTGGCCGGCAGGCTCACGTATTGAGCCAGCGTGCCGTCGCGGTGTTCGCCGAGATAGCTCACGCGGGTGCACAGCGGCACGTCGCCGCGATGGCAGAACTCGCACCGGCCGCAGCCCACGCCGGGGTGCAGCACGACGGCCTGGCCGGGCTGCAGCAGCGTCTCGCCGGCATCGACCTCGTCGACGATGCCGGCGCCATCGAGCCCCATGATCTGCGGCAGGCTGTGCGTGATGCCGGCGCCGCTGTCGCGCATGTAGAGGTCGACGCGATTGAGCGTGGCCGCCTTGATGCGCACCCGTACCTCGCCGGTGCGGCGTGGCGGGATCGGCCGCTCGCCGATCCGGACCACTTCATTGCCGCCGTGGCCGGTGATGAAAGCTGCTTGCATGGTGGGCATGGCTGTTGTCTCTTCTGAATTGGGGACGAGTGGCGCGCAGAAGAAGAATCGTATGTCATCGCGCGGAAGTGCAGGGTCGCTGTCGTATGCTTGCGGCCCGCGCAATGAGGAGAACATGAATGGCCAAATCCTTGGCACAAGTGAATGCACAGATTGCCAAACTGCAGAGGGAAGCCGATGCATTGAAGGCAAAAGAGGTTGCCGGGGTGGTTTCCCGCATCAAGGAAGCGATTGCGATCTACAGCCTGACGAGCGCCGATCTGTTCGATGACGCCGTCGCTGCCGTGAAACCTGCTGCTCGCCAGAAGCGCACAGTCGCTGCTGCGCCGGTGGTCGGCAAGAAGGCACCGAAGGCGGCCGCGAAGAAGGCCGAGTCGCAGATCAAGTACCGCGACGAGGCCGGTCACACCTGGACCGGTCACGGCAAGCGGCCGAACTGGTTCAAGGCCGCCATCGAAGCGGGCAAGAAGCCCGAAGACCTGGCGGTCTGACGGCGCGGGGTGGCTGTGCGGCGGTGGTCGCGCCGGGTTTCAGGCCCGGGCGGCCAGGTCGTGCAGCACTTGCGGCCCGGCGCGGTGTTCGATTGCGCGCAACAGCTCGCGATTCCAGCCGAGCGTGAACAGCGCCTCGGCGGTGACGAACATCGGCCCGACCAGCAGGCCGATGCGGTCGTCGAAAAACGCCGGTCTGCGGCCCTCGTAGTAATGGCCGATGACCTGCACCAGTGCGCCCAGCCCCAGGGTGAAGATCCCCGATGCCAGCCAGACGGCGGTGCCGAGCGCCCCCAGGGGCTGTGCCGCCGCCACCAGCAGGGCATTGGCCAGGCTCACCGCCGCCCCCAGCACCGGCTCGCCGCGGCTCAGGTACCAGGCACTGCTGGCCGCCCAGAGCAGCCAGGCGGGTGTCAGCAGGTGGCCGGCCACCATCACGCCGGGGCGCGCCAGCAGGATGCCGGTCGCGAACACGATCAGCGGAATGCCCACGCAATGGGTGACGATGTTGCGTCGGTCGCGGTGGTACTGGGCGTACTGGCCGAGCAACTCGAGCGCGGGGCGGAAGGGGCTGACCATGGCCGTCTCCTCTGCATCTCAATGTCCTGAAATATTGCCTCAGATGGCAGCGTTATGCCAGCGCGGCGAGTCGGATTGCCGCGCCTCCTAGAATCCGCCACCGACCCCAGCGAGCCAGAAGACGATGAGCATCAAGAGCGACAAGTGGATCCGCCGCATGGCGCAGGAATCCGGAATGATCGAGCCGTTCGAGCCCGGTCAGGTGCGCCAGTCGGCCGACGGCCAGAAGATCGTCAGCTACGGCACCAGCAGTTACGGCTACGACATCCGCTGCGCACGTGAATTCAAGGTCTTCACCAACATCTATTCGACGGTGGTGGACCCGAAGAACTTCGACGAGAAGAGTTTTGTCGACATCGAGAGCGATGTCTGCATCATCCCGCCCAACAGTTTCGCGCTGGCGCGCACGATGGAATACTTTCGCATCCCGCGCAACGTGCTGACCATCTGCCTGGGCAAGAGCACCTATGCGCGCTGCGGGATCATCGTCAACGTGACCCCTTTCGAGCCCGAATGGGAGGGCTACGTGACGCTGGAATTCAGCAACACCACGCCGCTGCCGGCCAAGATCTACGCCGGTGAAGGCTGTGCGCAGGTGCTTTTCTTCGAGAGTGACGAAGTCTGCGAAACCAGCTACCGCGACCGCGGCGGCAAGTACCAGGGCCAGACCGGCGTGACGCTGCCCAAGACCTGACGCTCGGGGCGGCGGCGGTGCGGCCGCTGCCAGGGCAGGGAATTGCCGGCTCGGGCCGGTGCTGTTCAGGTGATCGGCGCGCGGTGCCTCGGCTTATCGTGGCTCCATCGCGCCGCCTCAACCCAGAGCCTGACCATGCCTTCCACCGCTTTCAGCCTTCCCACCGATCTGCTGCCCTGCCCGGTGGCAACCGAAATCACGGACGAGCTTCCCAGCGAGTTCGTGTTCGTCAGTGCCTTTGCACCGCTGGTGGCGCAGTGGCGTGCCGGCGCCGACCAGCGTCATGCCGATTTCGAGTCGCTCGATCCGGGTGCCGATGCGGGTCTGGCGCAGGCAGCGGTGCTGACGCCGCAACTGGACGTGCGCAAGGTCGATCGTTTCTGTCGCCTGATGACGCAGGAAGGCTGGGCCACGCAGGCCACGCGCATGCGCCTCGATCCGCTCTACGCCCGCGACCGTCTGGTGCTGGGTTACAGCAGCGCCACCAGCGCCGATCTGCGCCGCCTGGCGCTCGAACTGTTCCGGCTCTACGAGGCGCAGCAGGTCTGGCACTGACGCCGGCGGCCCGCTGATACGATCCGGTCCGTGGGCAGCCACCCACAGATCGGAGGGTGTTCATGCGTCATCTCGTTCGATCCAGCGCGCTGGTGGCCACCTATTTCGATACCCTGCCACCGGCGCAGGCCGACATCGCCCGGGCCTTGCAGCGTGCCGTGCTGGCGGCGGCGCCCGACCTCGATCAGGTCGTCAAATGGGGCAATCTCACGTTCCTGCACGACGGACGCCATCTGCTGGCGATTTCCGCGCACAAGGCCCACGTCAATCTGCAGGTCTTCTGTGGTGCCGAACTCGCCGGCGGTTTTCCGCAACTCGACGGCGTCGGCAAGGGCATGCGCCAGCTCAAGCAGCGCCAGGGTCAGGCGGTCGACGACGACTTGATCGCGCGGCTCGTGCAGGCCTGTCTGGCACTGAAGACCCAGAGCGAACACTGACCCGATTCAGGCCTGGTAGCTGCTCGCGCCGGAGCTGATCCAGCCACGGCTGCCGTAGAGCGCCGGGGCTTCGCGCGGCATCAGGGCGTCGATGGCACGGTCGAGGGCGACGGTGGCGCGCACCAGCGATTCGCGTTGCGCCGCCACCTGGCCGCTGGCCTTGACCAGCCGCTTGCGCAAGGGCGCCGGGATGCCGCCGGCGCGGGCAGCGCCGTGAAAGGCCTGGACAGCGCGTTCCAGCGACAGCTGCAGCTGCTGTGCGTGGCCTTCGATGGCGTTGCTGTCGCGCAGGCGCAGGGCATCGCCCAGCGACGCCAGTGCGTCTTCGACCTGGCTCAGCATGCCTTCCAGGTCGCTCGCCGAGCCGCCGGCCGTGTGGCGAATCTCGGGTCGGGTGGGGTGGGTGAGGGTCATGCCGGATCGATCTTGCCCAGCACTTCGTGGGCGTTCGCGATCAGCTTGTCGGCGATCGCGTCGGGGTTGATCTTGTAGGTGCCGTCGGATATCGACTGGCGCACCCGTTCGACCTTCTCGGCATCGAAGGTGCCGTCCGCGCCCTCGAGCAGCGCGCGTGCGGTGCTCGAGAGTTGCACCGTGCTGCTGCCATCGGTGGCGGCGGCACGTGGGCCCTGGCTGTCGCGTGCGCCTTCGGTGGCGGCGCGTGCAGAAGAAGTTGCGGCGCTGCCGGCCGGCGTGATCGCCGGTGGGGCATTGGTTTGGCCGATCTTCATGACGTTCTCCTTGGGGCGCAGACTGGCC
Organism: Leptothrix cholodnii SP-6; assembly: GCF_000019785.1. NCBI lineage: Bacteria > Pseudomonadati > Pseudomonadota > Betaproteobacteria > Burkholderiales > Sphaerotilaceae > Leptothrix > Leptothrix cholodnii. The sequence continues at coordinate 3,017,377 of NC_010524.1, read as the reverse complement.
CGGGTTGGGCGCGATAGGGCAGTGGATTGGCAGCCATTGTCTGACATGCCGCGGCGCCGTGGCTCGGGGCCGGTCGGAACCGTGGTACGTAGACGCTGTCTGTCGGGCACTGCCGGCTCGTCACCATGCAGTCCTCAAGCTTATCGACTGGGTGGCGGGCGACTTGAGCCCCTGTCGTTACACATTGCGCCGAACCCCCTGAGGTGTGGGGACTATCGGCTGGAGAACCGCAGAACTTGAGGCGTCGACCGGGTCGCGCTCGGCCGGACATCGTGCGCAGCAGGCGTTTTTTCACATTCGCACCTCGGCACGCCGCTCGCCCACCGGCCAGGCCGACAGGATGCGCCCGCTTTCGGTGCGCAACCGGGCCGGCTGGCCTTCGAGCCCGGGTGACATGGCCTGTGCCTCGCTGCTGACGGCAAAGCCCGTGCCCTGGGTGATGACGCGCACGGTATCGCCGGCCGCAAACCACTGGCGCGCGCGCAGGCTGTCGGCGCGCAGCGTGGCGCCCGGGGGCAGGGCGCGGGCGACGCGCCGGCCGATCAGCTCGGCCATCGACGTGTAGGCCGGCGACGCCTGTTCGGCCAGATCGACTTCGCCCAGGCGCAGATCGGCGGCGCCGAGCACGGTGTCGGCCGGCAGCGAACCGGCGGTGACCACCGCCTGGCCCCAGACCCGCACCGTCACCGGCAGATAGACATTCCAGGCCACCGGCCCTTCGGTGCAGCGCAGGCCGACCCGGGTGCGGCCCCACGGTTTCACGCCGGGCGGCAGATAGGCCTGGATGCGGTTGCACGGCGCCAGGCGCAGGCGCGGGTCGAGCTGGCCGACTTCGATCTCGAGCCGCGCGCCGGCCGGAATCGCCGCCTGGCTGCGCGCCAGCGACAGCACGTCGGCGATCGGCAGGGCGCCGCCCTGAGGCGCGCTGTCGGCCTGGGCGCTGCTGATCGAGAAGAGCAGCGCCAGCAGGCTCATCAGCGGCCAGCCCGGCCGGAACCGGGCGGCGTGCATGCGCTGCCAGACGCGCAGCCACATGCGCTGCGGCGGCGGCAAGGCCATGGCGGGCTGAGGGCAGCGTGGATACATGAGCATCAATGTAGATCGGTGCCGGGCCCGGCCAGGCGCGGAGATGCACGGTTTACCGGTCGCTTATCGCGCTCATGTTTGGCGCCTCGCCTGCCAACAATCAGCCAAGTTCCGCACCCGTGCGGGACGCCGGGGAACCCGATCATGCTCAACCGCATCACCGACACGCTGAACTTCCAGTCGCAGGCCCTGGTGCTGCGCTCCGAGCGCCAGCGCCTGATCGCCAGCAACATCGCCAACGCCGAGACGCCCGGCTACGTCGCCCGCGATCTCGATTTCGCCAGCGCGCTCAAGCAGGCCGTCGGCGAGCAGTCGGTCGGCGGTGCGCTGGCCACCACCCACGGTGGCCACATCCCGGTGGCGGTGGGCGCCAGGTCGGCGTCGCAGCTGACGTACGCCACCGCGAGCCAGAGCAGCCTCGACAACAACACCGTCGACATGGACCGCGAGCGCGCCAGCTTCGCCGACAACGCGGTCAAGTACGAGTCGACGCTGCGCTTCATCAACGGCAGCGTCTCGACGCTGATGTCGGCCATCAAGGGCCAGTGACCGCGGCCTTTGACCGCACCTGCAGGAGCCCACGATGTCCATGCTCAACATCTTCAACGTCGCCGGCAGCGCGGTCAGCGCGCAGAGCCAGCGGCTCAACGCGGTGGCCACCAACCTGGCCAACGCCGACACCGTCGCCGGCCCCGACGGCCAGAGCTTCAAGGCCCGCCAGGTGATGTTCCAGTCGGTGCAGATGGGCGAGATGGGCGCCGCCGGCGTCAAGGTCTCGCAGATCACCGAGGACCAGAGCCCCGGCCGCCGCGTGCACGACCCCAAGCACCCGCAGGCCGACGCCGAGGGCTACGTGACCTACAGCAACGTCAACGCGGTCGAGGAGATGGTCAACATGATCTCGGCCTCGCGCTCGTACCAGAACAACGTCGAGGTGATGAACACCGCCAAGACGCTGCTGCTCAAGACACTGCAGATGGGCCAGGGCTCGTGAGCCGCCTGATCGCAGCCTGAAACCGCACCGAACCCGTCCGCCCAACCGACCGAGACCGCCCCCGCCATGTCCACCACCGTCACCGGTTCCACCAACAGCTCGGCCTCGATCTATTCGCAGCTCTCGGGCAGCGGCAGCACGGCCAGCACCACCGAGGCCTCGGCCGACCGCTTCCTCAAGCTGCTGGTCGCGCAGATGCAGAACCAGGATCCGCTCAGCCCGATGGACAACGCCCAGGTCACCAGCCAGATGGCGCAGATCAACACCGTCTCGGGCATCGAGAAGGTCAACGAGAGCATCCAGGCGATGGGCGGCCAGTTCACCCAGATGCAGGCGCTGCAGGGCGCGCAACTGGTCGGGCAGGGCGTGATGGTTGCGGGCAAGGGCCTGAATCTCGACCCCGCCACCGGCCAGGCCAGCGCCGGCTACGAACTCGCCGGCCCGGCCGATGCCGCCCGGATCGAGGTGCTGTCGGCCGCCGGCCGGGTGATCGACACCGTCGACCTGGGCGCCGAGACGTCCGGGCGCCACAGCTTCACCTGGGCACCGGCGCAGATGCCGGCCGACACCAGCGGCATCAGCTTCCGGGTCGTCGCCACCAACGGCGCGGCCGCCGTCACCAGCACGGCGCTGGTGCGCGATCAGGTGGTCGCGGTCAGCAACAGCAGCGGCAGCCTCAAGCTCGACCTCGCCAGCGGCAACCAGATCAACTACGGCGACGTCAAGGCGTTCTCGTCCTGAGCCGCGCACCCGACTCCCGCCCCGACACGCCCCGACATTCGTCCTGAAAGGATCCGATCATGAACTTCCAGCAAGGCCTCTCCGGTCTCAACGCCACCAGCAAGAACCTCGAGGTGATCGGCAACAACGTCGCCAATGCCAACACCTACGGCACCAAGGCCTCGCGGGCCGAGTTCGCCGACATGTACGCCAGCACGATCAACAACATCGGCACCGGCAACGTCGGCATCGGCGTGCAGGTGGCTGCGGTGTCGCAGCAGTTCACGCAGGGCAGCCTGTCGGCCACCGACAACCCGCTGGACATGGCGATCAACGGCGCCGGCTTCTTCCAGGTCAAGGACACCGCCGGCAACCAGCTCTACACCCGCAACGGCCAGTTCAAGCTCGACAAGGAAGGCTTCATCGTCAACAACTCGGGCCAGAAGCTGCTCGGCTACCCGGCCAACGCCGACGGCGTGGTGGTGCCGGGTGCGGCCGGCGCGCTGCAGCTGCCGACCGCCGGCATCGCGCCGATGGCGACCGACGAGGTCAAGATGGAGATGAACCTCGACTCGCGCGGCGTGCTGACCGATCCGACCGCCGTGGCCAACAAGGCTGCCGCCGATGCGGTGACCGCCCAGGCCGCCGCCGACGCCGCGGTCGTGACCACGCAGGCCGCCTACGACACCGCCCAGGCCAACGCCGACGCCGCGCCGGCCGACACCCGGCTGCAGTCGCTGGCGACGGCGGCGCTGGCCGCCCGCGACCGCGCCGTCACGGTGGCCGCGCAGGCGGCCACCACGGTGACGACCACGGCCGACGCCGCGGCCGCCGCGCCGCTGGCCGCGCAGATCGACTTCGAGGATCCCGCCTCCTACAACAAGGCGACCTCGATGACGGCCTACGACGTCAAGGGCCAGCCGGTGGCGATGACCTACTACTTCCAGAAGAGCGCGCCCGACACCTGGAACATCTACGCCACCGCCAACGGCACCTCGATCAACGTCGACGCCAGCGGCCGCCCGGTGCCGGTGACGCAGCTGCAGTTCCCGACCAGCGGCGCGGCGCCGATCTCGCCGGCCGCACCGGTCGTCTTCGACGTGCCCGGCACCACCGCCGCCGACGGCTCGACCACCGAGCCGATCACCGGCGTGAGCTTCGACTTCACCCAGGCCACGCAATACGGCGCCACCTTCAGCGTCACCGACCTGACCCAGAACGGCTATGCGCCCGGCGAGATGTCGAGCCTGAACGTCGAGAGCAACGGCATCATCACCGCGCGCTATTCGAACGGCCTGACCAAGTCGGCCGGCCAGATCGAGGTGGCGAACTTCCGCAACCCGCAGGGCCTGCAGGCGGTGGGCGGCAACGCCTGGGCCTCGACCTTTGCCTCCGGCAGCGCCACCGTCGGCACGCCCGATTCGGGCAACTTCGGCCAGCTGCAGTCGGGCTCGCTGGAAGACTCGAACGTCGACCTGACCGCCGAACTCGTCAACATGATCACCGCGCAGCGGGTCTACCAGGCCAACGCGCAGACCATCAAGACGCAGGACTCGGTGCTGCAGACGCTGGTCAACCTGAAGTGACGCCGGAGTAGACGATGGACCGCCGCATCTACCTTTCGATGGGGGGCGCCAAGGCCACCATGCAGCGCCAGGAGACGCTGGCCAACAACCTGGCCAACGTGTCGACGGTGGGCTTCCGGGCCGAAATGCAGGCCTTCCGGGCCGTGCCGGTGCGCGGCGACGGCGCCACCACCCGCGCCTATGCGCTCGAGACCACCACCGGCTACAACCCGGCGCAAGGCAACATCACCGCCACCGGGCGCAACCTCGACGTGGCGATGCAGGGCAACGGCTGGCTGGCGGTGCAGTCGCTCGACGGCACCGAGGCCTACACCCGCGCCGGTGCGCTCAACGTCATGCCCGACGGCCTGCTGGTCGGCAGCAACGGCCTGCCGGTGCTGGGCGACGGCGGCCCGATCACGCTGCCGGCCAACGCCGAGGTGCAGATCGCCGGCGACGGCACCATCAGCGCGCGCGCCGCCAACGGCGGCATCACCCCGGTCGGCAAGCTGAAGCTGGTGACGCCCGAGGCGCCGCTCAAGCGTGGCGACGACGGCCTGTTCCGCGCCGCCGACGGCGACCTGCCGGCCGACCCCAACGCCCGCCTGCAGGACGGTGCGCTCGAAGGCTCCAACGTCAGCGCGATCGAGACCATGGTCGCGATGATCTCCGCGGCGCGCCAGTTCGAGCAGCAGATGAAGTCGATGCAGACCACCGAACAGGACGAGAAGCAGGCCGCCCAGCTGCTGTCCCTGAACTGAACCCGAGGTAACTCACCATGATGCGCGCCCTGTGGATTTCGAAGACCGGCATGGAAGCCCAGCAGACCCAGCTGGACGTGGTGTCGAACAACCTCGCCAACGTTGCGACCAACGGCTACAAGAAGTCGCACGCCGTCTTCGAGGACCTGATGTACCAGACGCTGCGCCAGAGCGGCGCGGCCAGTTCCGAGCAGACCCAGCTGCCCACCGGCCTGCAGGTCGGCCTGGGCGTGCGCACGGTGGCGACCTCGCGCCAGTTCACGCAGGGCAACCTGCAGCAGTCGGGCAACACGCTCGACGTGGCGATCAAGGGCAACGGCTTCTTCCCGATCCAGATGCCCGACGGCACCACCGGCTACACCCGCGACGGCGCCTTCCAGGTCAGCGCGACCGGCCAGCTCGTCACCAGCGCCGGCTACGCGGTGCAGCCCGGCATCACGATCCCGGCCGACGCGCAGACCGTGACGATCGCGCCCGATGGCGTGGTGTCGGTGGCGCTGCCGGGCCAGACCGCGCCGCAGGTGCTGGGCCAGTTGCAGGTGGCCAACTTCATCAACCCGGCCGGCCTGGAGGCCAAGGGCGGCAACCTCTACACCGAAACCGCCTCGTCGGGCACGCCCAACGGCGGCGCGCCGGGCAGCAACGGGCTGGGCTCGCTGAGCCAGGGTTTCCTCGAAACCTCGAACGTCAACGTGGTCGAGGAACTCGTCACGATGATCCAGACCCAGCGCGCCTACGAGCTCAACTCGAAGGCGATCTCGACCTCCGACCAGATGCTGCAGAAGCTCGGTCAGCTCTGAAAGAACGGCATGAACCGCCTCGTCACGCGCATCGGCCGCAGTGCCCGGCTGGCCCTGCTGGTCGGCTCGGCCGCTTTGCTCGGCGCCTGCAACCTGATGCCCACCGTGGCCAAGGTGGACGTGGCCGAGCCGACGTCGGCCCGACCGGTGGCGGTCGTCACGCCCGGTGTCAGCAACGGCTCGATCTTCCAGGCCGGCGCCTACCGGCCGCTGTTCGAGGATCACCGCGCCCGCCTGGTCGGCGACACGCTGACGGTGCAGATCGTCGAGAAGGTCAGCGCCAGCGCCAAGTCGACCAGCACGGTCGAGAAGAGCGGCTCGGTCGATGCCTCGCTCACCGCCTTGCCCTACCAGGGCGTGGCGGCGCTGGGCAAGCTGGGGGTGGGCGGATCGAGCACCAACAAGTTCGCCGGCAAGGGCGGCACCGAGAACTCCAACGAGTTCAGCGGCACCATCACCACCACCGTGATCGAGGTGCTGCCCAACGGCCACCTGCTGATCGCGGGTGAAAAGCAGATCGGCGTCAACGACAACGCCGACGTGCTGCGCTTCTCGGGCCAGGTCGATCCGCGCTCGATCCAGCCGGGCAATTCGGTCGCCTCGGCGCAGATCGCCAACGTGCGCGTCGAGCAGCGCGGCCGCGGCGGCGGCGCCGATGCGCAGAAGATAGGGTGGTTGGGGCGCTTCTTTTTGAACCTTCTGCCGATCTGAAGCGCCGACACAATGGGTTCGACCACTCAAGAGATCGGACCCGCAGATGGACACGCTGCTTGACTCGCTGACCGGCCCGCTGGCCGAACGCCAGAAAGACCTGCAGGATCGCCTGCTGCGCGGCGCCCTCTGGCTGGCGCTGGTGCTGGCCAGCACGGCACTCTGGTGGCCGGCCCCCGCCCACGCCACCCGCATCAAGGAAGTCGCCAGCGTGCAGGGCGTGCGGCCCAACCAGCTGGTCGGCTACGGCCTGGTGGTGGGCCTGGACGGCACCGGCGACCAGACCACGCAGACCCCGTTCACCGCGCAGAGCCTGACGGCGATGCTGCAGCAGCTCGGCGTGACCGTGCCGCCGGGCACCAACATGCAGATCAAGAACGTCGCCGCGGTGATGGTGACGGCCACGCTGCCGCCGTTCGCGCAGCCCGGCCAGTCGGTCGACGTGACCGTGGCCTCGCTCGGCAACGCCAAGAGCCTGCGCGGCGGCACGCTGATCGGCACGCCCCTGCGCGGCGCCGACAACCAGATCTACGCGCTCGCGCAAGGCAACCTGATCATCGGTGGCGCCGGCGCCTCGGCGGGCGGCTCGAAGGTGCAGGTCAACCACCTGTCGGCCGGCCGCATCCCCGACGGCGCCACCGTCGAGCGCGCGGTGCCCACGCCGCTGGCCGAGGGCGATTCGCTGCAGCTCGACCTCAAGTCGAGCGATTTCGCCACCGCCCGCGCGGTCTCGCAGGCCATCAATGAACGCTTCGGCAAGGGCACGGCCAGCGCGATGGACGGCCGCGTGGTGCGCGTCAAGATGCCCGCCACGCCCGACGAGCGCGTCAACTTCCTGGCCGACATGGAAAACCTGGCGATCGAGCTGGCCAAGCCGGCCGCCAAGGTCATCGTCAACGCCCGCACCGGCTCGATCGTGATGAACCAGGCCGTCACGCTGGCCGCCTGCGCGGTGGCGCACGGCAACCTGTCGGTCACGATCACCTCGACGCCGCAGGTCAGCCAGCCCGCGCCGTTCTCGAACGGCCAGACCACCGTCACCGAAAAGACCGACATCAAGATCAACCAGGAGCCCGGCTCGCTGATCCAGCTGAAGGAAGGCACCCAGCTCACCGACGTGGTGAAGGCGCTCAACTCGCTCGGTGCCACGCCCGGTGACCTGCTGGCGATCCTGCAGGCGATCAAGGCGGCGGGCGCCCTGAACGCGGAGCTGGAGGTCATCTGATCATGCGTGCCGCGGCCTCCAGTCCAGCGTCCTCGCAGCAGCTCGTCGCCGGCGGCGCGTCGCTCGACGGCCTGCGGGCGAGTGCGAACAAGGACCCGAAGGGCGCCATCAAGGAAGTTGCCAAGCAGTTCGAGGCCCTGTTCATGCAGGAGCTGATGAAGAGCATGCGCGCCACCACGATGAAGGACGACATGCTCGCCAGCAACGGCGGCGAGATGATGACCGGCATGCTCGACCAGCAGTACGCCACCTCGATGACCGGCCAGCCCGGCGGGCTGGCCGACGCCATCGCGCGCCAGCTCGAACGCCAGATGGGTGTGAGCCCCGCGGCGGGATCGGGGCCTGCGATCGGCGGGCTCAAGGGCCTGGGCGCGGGCGCGACCGGCGCGGCGAGCAGCGTCGCGGGCTTGAACAACAACCGGGCGCGGCTGGCGGCCAGCTACGGCGTGCCGGCAGCAACCGGTGCAACGGCCGGCTCGGCCACCGGCGCCACCGCAGCACCGTCAACGCCGTCGCGCAGCAGTTCGGCCACCGGCCGGGCGCAGGATTTCATCCAGGCCCACTCGGCCGCGGCGCAGGAGGTGGCGGCCCAGAGCGGCATCCCGGCGCGTTTCATGCTGGCGCAGGCCGCACACGAAACCGGCTGGGGCCGGCGCGAGATCCGCGGCGCCGACGGCACCAACTCCAACAACCTGTTCGGCATCAAGGCCGGCGGCAGCTGGACCGGTCCGACCGTGACCACCACCACCACCGAGGTCATCAACGGTCAGCCGCAGAAGGTGCAGGCGAAGTTCCGCGCCTACGCGACGCCCGAGGAGAGCTTCCGCGACTACGCCCGGCTGATCGGCAACAGCCCGCGTTATGCCGGCGTGGTGCGCGCCGGCAACGACGCCACCGCGTTCGCGCAAGGCCTGCAGCGCGCCGGTTACGCCACCGACCCGCAGTACGCCGCCAAGCTCGGCCGCGTGATCGAGACCACCGCCCGCCTGCAGCGCGAGATCGGCGCGGTGGCGCAGGCGCAGCCTGACCGCGCGAGGGCACCCACATGAGCACGTCCACGCTCCTGAACCTGGGCACGCGGGCGATGTTCGCCTCGCAGGCGCAGTTGCAGACCACCGGCCACAACATCGCCAACGCCAACGTGGCGGGCTATTCGCGCCAGGACACCGTGCTGACCACGGTCGGCGGCCAGTACAGCGGCGCCGGCTACTACGGCCGCGGCGTGGCGGTGCAGACCGTCACGCGCGCGGTCAGCGCCTTCCAGACCGACCAGGTGGCGCAGACCCGCGCCCAGGCCGCTGCCGATTCGACCCGCTCGGACATGCTGTCGCGCCTGCAGGATTCCTTCGGCACCGGCGAGGCCGGGCTGGGTTTTGCCGCCACCAAGCTGTTCAACGCCTTCAGCGACGTGGCCTCGTCACCGGCCGACCCGTCGGCGCGCCAGGTGGTGCTGGCGCGCAGCGAGGAGCTGGCGTCGCGCTTCCGGGCCTCGAGCGACCAGATCGAGGCGCTGCAGCTGTCGGTGACCGAGGACGTCGGCAACACGGTCAACACCATCAACGGCCTGGCGCAGAGCGTGGCCGAGCTCAACCAACAGATCGCCAGCACCCGCGGCAGCGGCCAGGAACCCAACGACCTGCTCGACCAGCGCGACCAGCTCGTCAATGAGCTGAGCCAGCACGTGCAGGTGACGCGGCTCGAGCAGGACGACGGCTCGCTCAACCTGTTCATCGGCGGCGGCCAGAGCCTGGTGCTGGGCAACGCGGCCTACGAGATGGTGGCGCGCGCCGACCGGTTCGATCCGGCCCGGGTCGAGGTGGCGGTCAAGGTGGCCGGCGTCGAGCGGCCGTTCGACCAGCAGTCGCTCGGCGGCGGCACGCTGGCCGGCCTGATCGGCTTCCAGAACAACGACCTGAGCGCCGCCCGCGACCAGCTCGGCCAGCTCGCCAGCACGCTGGCCAGCGAGGTCAACCGGCAGCAGTCGCTCGGCCTGAGCCTGGGCGGCACGGCCGGCGACCCGCTGTTCCGCCACGTCGCGGCCAACGCGGTGCCGGCCGCCGGCAATGCGAGCGATGCCGCCGGCAACCCGGCGGGCAACGTCGCCCTGACCATCACCGACAGCCGGGCGCTGCAGGCCAGCGAGTACGAGCTCAGCGTCAACGCCGACGGCAGCTTCGACGTGCTGCGGCGCAGCGACGGCCAGCGCAGCGCCGGCCTCGTCAACGGCGCCGAGGTCGACGGCTTCCGGATCGACTTCGGCAGCTCGGCGCCGCTGGCCGGTGACCGCTTCCTGCTGCAGCCGGTGGGCGGTGCCGCGCAGTCGATCGAGCTGGCCCTGACCGACCCGAAAGGCATCGCCGCCGCCAGCCCGATCAGCGTGACCGCGGCGCCGTCCAACCAGGGCACCGGCCGGCTCAACTCGGTGGTGATCGAGACCGCCGCCGCCACGCCCTACGGCAGCATGACGCTGGCGTTCGGCGCCACCAGCGCCGGTGGCGGGCGCGACTACCAGCTGCTCGACAGCGGTGGCAGCCTGCTCTCGAGCGGCACCTGGAGCGCGGGCACGCCGATCCGCTACGACGGCGTCGCCATCAAGATCGACGGCGTGCCGGCCGAGGCCGACACCTTCGCGGTCGGGCCGACCACCTTCGCCGCCTCGAGCAACGGCAACGCGCTGGCGCTGCAGGGCCTGGCCGACACCGCGATGACGCTCGGCCAGACCTTCACCAACAGCTACGCGCAGACCCTGTCGGACATCGGCGTGCGGGTGCAGAGCGCCCAATCGGCGGCGACCGTCTCGGCCGGCGTGGCCGATCGCGCCAAGGAAGAGCTCGGCGCGCAGACCGGCGTCAATCTCGATGAAGAGGCCGCCCGGCTGCTGCAGTACCAGCAGGCCTACCAGGCGGCCGCCAAGATCCTGCAGACGGCGCAGAAGGTGTTCGACACCGTGCTGTCGCTGGGCGGCTGACGGCCTGCCGTCTGGTTCTGTCCGCTGACCCGCCGAATCCGCCGCCGACAACCCGCTGCCTCCCCGTTTTCCCCCGCCGTACCGATCGAGTCCAGCCATGCGAGTGTCCACCGCCTCCACCTACGAGTCCTCGATCAACACGCTGCAGCGGCGCCAGCAGGAGCTGTCGCTGGCGCAGGGCCAGCTCACCAGCGGCAAGAAGATCGGCAAGCCGAGCGACGACCCGACCGGCGCGGCGCGGGCCGAGCGGGCCCTGATCGAGCAGACCCGCGGCGAGACCACCTTGCGGGTGATCGACGCCAGCCGCAACGCCATGACGCTGTCCGAAGGCGCGCTCGGCGACGCCGTCGACCTGGTGCAGACCGCCCGCGAGGCGCTGATGGCGGCCGGTAACGGCAGCTACACCGCCGGCGAACGCAAGGCCGTGGCACTGCAGCTGAGCGAGCTGCGCAACCAGCTGCTCAACGTGGCGAACCAGCAGGACGGCAACGGCGGCTACCTGTTCGGCGGGCAGGGCGTGCAGACCGCCCCGTTCCTCGACGCGGTGGGCGGCGTCGACTACGCCTCGACCGGCGGGCAGATCAACGGCGCGACCGACGAGCGCCTGCCGCTGTCGGTCGACGGCCAGCAGATCTGGCTGCAGGCGCGCAGCGGCAACGGCGTCTTCACGACCGCCGCCGACGCCGCCAACAGCGGCAGCGGCTGGGTCAACGCCGGCCAGGTCACCGATCCGGCGGCCTACACCGGCAAGTCCTACGAGGTGAGCTTTTCGGCCGGTGCCGGCGGTGCGCTGGAATACAGCATCACCGACAGCGACGGCGCCTCGATCGCCAGCAACCAGCCCTACAGCGCCGGCAAGGCGATCACCGACGTGCCGGGCGTGGCGTTCACCATCAGCGGCACGCCGTCGGCCACCGGCACGCCGCCCGACCGCTTCACGGTCGCGCCGTCGCAGCCGGAGCTGAGCGTGTTCGACGCGCTCGATCGGGCCCTGGCGGTGCTCAACGATCCGAACGCCAATCCGGGCCAGGTGATGCAGGGCGTCAACGCCGGCCTGCGTGACATGGATCAGGCGCTCAGCAGCTTTTCGTCGGCACGTGCCATGGTTGGCGAAACCCTCAACCGGCTCGACGGCGTGGGCGACCGCACGGATGCCAGAATTCTTTCATCCAAGACCACCCGATCGAACGCCGAAGATCTCGATATGGTGGAGGCGATCTCCGACTTCTCGAACAAGCAGACCAGCTACCAGGCCGCCCTGCAGTCGTATGCGCAGGTGCAGAAGCTTTCGCTGTTCAACTACATCGGCAACTGACCGTCGAATCCGACACCCCCCATGGACAAAACCATCCTCGGCCAGGTAGCCCTCAGCTACTGCCCGGTCATCGACCGCCAACGCAACGTGATGGCGACCCGCCTGACCGTCTCGCCCCTGCAGCTCGGACGGCGCATGGCCGTCGACGAGCTGCTCGAGGCGGTCGGCCAGGTCTGGCCCGCCGATGGCCAGCGGGTGGCGCTGTCGGTGCGCAGCGAGACCCTGCTGTCCGACCTGCTGACGGTGCAGCCGACCACCAACGTGATGATCGAAGTGCCCAAGTTCATGGCCTGCGATCCGCTGCACCGCGATGCCATCCTGACGCTGGCGGCCAACGGCAACATGCTGCTGCTGTCGGGCCGCCCCGACCAGCCGCTGCCGCGCGAACTGCTGGGCGCCTTCAAGTACGCGATCGTCGACATGGCCGACGAGCGCCGCCTCGACGCCGTGCCGGCGCCGGCGGGCATCCAGCGCTCGATCGGCTTCTTCCAGGACGGCATCCGCAGCATGGCCGAGATGGAATCGGCCTTCCAGCGCAATGCGGTGGCGGTGGTCGGCTGGCCGATCGACGATGTCATCAAGGTCAAGCCCGGACGCAGCGCGGCCACCAGCCGGCCCGACCTGCAGGCCATCATCGAGCTGATCAACCAGGTCGACGCCGAAGCGCCGATGGGCCAGCTCGAGGCCACCCTCAAGCGCGACCCGACGCTGGCCTACAAGCTGATGCGCTACATCAACTCGCCGGTGTTCGGCCTGAGCGTGGAGATCTCGTCGTTCAGCCACGCCGTGATGCTGCTGGGCTACCAGCGGCTCAAGCGCTGGCTGGCGCTGCTGCTGGTGACGGCGGGCAGCGACGCCAACCAGCGGCCGGTGATGTTCGCCGCCGTGCGCCGCGGCCTGCTGATGGAGGCGCTCGCGCCGCCGGGCAGCGACTCGACCGTCTGCAGCGAGATGTTCATCTGCGGCGTCTTCTCGCTGCTCGACCGCATGCTGCAGCAGCCGTTCGCCGAACTGCTCAAGACCATCCCGGTGCCCGACCAGGTCTACAAGGCGCTGGTCGAGAGCAGCGGCCCGTACGAATACGCGATCCACCTGGTGCGCTGCCTCGAAGGCGGCACGGCACACGACATCATGGACGCGGCCGACCGCGCCCTGCTGGAGATGCGCACCATCAACCGGGCCCTGCTGAAGGCCCTGGCCGGAGCGATCGAGCTGACGTGAACCGGCCCGCCACGATGCTGCCCGAAGCCCTGTTCGACAGCCTGGTCGAGCCGGTGCTGGTGTTCGATGCCGGCGCCGGTCTGCGCTACGTCAACCCGGCGGCCTTGCGCCACCTGCACGTCGAAGTCGGCATGAGCCTGGCCGACCTGCGCAGCGTGTTCGACACCTCCATCTGGCAGTGGCTCAACCAGGCCATCGGCAGCGACCGCTCGCTGGTCCAGCCGCCGCGCTCGGCCGACGGCCGGCCTCTGGCCGTGCTCAGCCGGCTCGACGAGCGCCACTGGGCGCTGTGCCTGCCGCTCGAGTCGCTGCGTCTGCGCGAGCAGGTGCCGGTGCTGCAGATCGCCGACGGGCCGCTGCGCCATGTGCACGCGATGCTCTGGGGCGCGCCGTTCCCGGCCATGCTGCAGGACGAATCGTTTCGCATCCTCGACGTCAACGCGGCCTTCCTGACCCTGGCCGGCGGCAGCCGCGAGCGCCTGATCGGCCACGATCCGCTCGGTTTCCAGCCGCCCGCCGATCACGCCGAAACCCTGGCCGACCGCGAGCGGCTGATGCGCGACCCGCTGCACCCGGACGTGCCGGCGCTGGTCGAGCAGCGCCTGATCGACAGCGACGGCCAGGTGCGCTGGGTGCGCGCGGCACGCTACGTCACGCTGACGCAGGACGGCCGTCACCTGCTGCTCACGCTGATGCAGGAAACCACCGCCGAACACGCCGCGCGCGACCAGGCCGAGCGCTACTCGCGCGAGCTCGACCAGTGGTTCGACCGCTCGCCGCTGGGCATGGCGCTGTTCGACCCGGGCGGGCTGGTGCTGCGCGCCAACCAGGTGTTCGAGCAGCTCGTCGGCGGCCCGCTGGTCGAAGTGCGCGAGGCCTCGCCCGAGGTCAGGGCGCTGCTGGCCTGGCGCGCCGACCAGCAGCTGATGGCGGTCGAGCCCGACGCCCACTGGGCTGGCGCCGACGGCAGCCTGCCCCAGGCCGACGGCGGTGCGCGCTGGGTGCGCGCGCTGCTGCGCAGCTACGAGGCGCACGAGGGCCGTGGCGGCCCGCGCCGCATCATGTGCATGCTCGAAGACCGCACCGCCGAGGCCGAGCGCGATCTGGCGGTGGCCCGCCAGCAGCTCGCGCAGGCGCACGCCGAGCAGCTGCTGGCCGATCTGTCGACCATCCTCGAGAGCTCGCCGGCCGGCATCGCCTCGATGCGCGGCTACACGCTGGTGCAGTGCAACCGGCGCTTCGAGCACATGCTGCGGCTCGCCCCGGGGGCCGGCGTGGGGCGCGACATCCGCACCCTGCTGGCCAGCCACGTGCAAGGTGACGCCTGGGCCGAGGGCCTCGAGCACGACACGCTGCACGAAGCCGAGCTCGAAGTGCCCGACGACGACGGCCAGCGCCACTGGTACGCGCTCAGCATCCGCCGCACCGGCCCGGCCGGCGACGCGCCGCAGGCGATCGCGGTGGTCTCCGAGATCACCCGGCTGAAGGCGCAGCAGGCGCAGCTCGAGACCCTGGCGCACGAGCGCGAGCAGATGGCCCAGGTGCTGGGCCAGCAGGCCGACCGCAACCGGGCGGTGCTCGACTCGGTGCTGGTGGGCATCGTCACGGTCAACGAGCAGGGCGTGATCTCGTGGCTGAACCGTTCGGCGCGGCGCATGTTCGGCGGCGACCTGGGCGACTTTCTCGGGCGGGCGATCGATGCGGTCGCCACCGACGAGCCGCTGCACCCGTTCCGGCGCAGCCTCGAGCTGCTCGACGAGCTGCGCGACGGCGAGGCGCTGATGTTCGAGTGCCGCGTGCAGGGCCGCGACGGTCGCACCTTCTGGGTGGTGGGCAACGTCGTCAACACGCTCGGTGCGCACGGCCGGCGCGAGCTGATGTTCGCGCTGATGGACATCGAGCAGCGCCGCCAGGCCGAGGCCCGGGTGGCCGAGGCACGCGCCTCGCTGCAGCGCATCATCGAAGCCGCGCCGATGGCGATCACGCTGTGCGACGCCAACAGCCTGGCGGTGCTGCAGATCAACCGGGCCGCCGCCGAGCTGTGCGGCGTGGCGGCCGAAGCGGCGGTGGGCTGCCGGCCCGAGCAGCTGTTCTCGCCCGCCGCGGCGCAGCGCCTGCGCGAGGACGTGCGCGTGGCGATGGCCAGCCCCGAGCAGGTCACGCAGCGCGAATACCGCTGGCAGCGCGGTGCGGTCGCGCAGGTGTGGGATGCGCGGTTCCTGCCGCTGGCGCGTCCGGGCGAGCGGGTCGACCAGATCCTGCTGGTGGCCAGCGACGTGACCGCCCAGCGCGCCGCCCAGCAGGCCGAGCTGGAAGCCGCGATCGCGCAGCGCGAGATGCTGGTGCAGGAGGTCCACCACCGCATCAAGAACAACCTGCAGGGCGTCGTCGGCCTGATGCAGCAGATCGCCACCCGCCGCCCCGAGGTCCAGCCGGTGATTGCCGAGGTGGTCGGCCAGGTGCAGGCGATCGCGCAGGTCTACGGGCTGCAGGTCGGCAACATCGGGCCGCTGCGCTTTCGCAACGTGATGAGCGCGATCGCGCAGTCGGTGGAACGCACCTTCGGGCGCACGATCGAGCTGCGGGTCGACGACCACGAGCGCATCGACTGGGCCCTGCCCGAGTCGGAGTCGATCCCGATCGCCCTGACGCTCAACGAACTGCTCACCAACGCGATCAAGCACAGCCCCGCCGGCAGCACGGTGGGCTGCCGCCTGGTGGCGGATCCGGGCGGCGTGCGCATCGAGATCGGCAACCTCGGCAGCCTGCCGCCGGGATTCCGGATCGACCACCGGCCGTCGACCGTGTCGGGCCTGGGGCTGGTGCGGGCCCTGCTGCCGCGCCGCAACGCCTCGCTCGGCATCGAGCAGCGCGACGACCGGGTGGTGGCGATCGTGGCGCTGGCTGCGCCGGTGGTCACGCGCCTGCCCCCACCCGCCCGGGTGGCCTGAGCGTGGCCCGAGCGCGTGGGGGCCATGCGACACTCCTGAACGCGTCGGCGAGCCCGCCGCCATCGATCGAAAACTCCGAGCATCCAGCGTGAATCCATCTCCCGACAGCAAGGGCCGCATCCTGGTCGTCGACGACGACCGGCTGGTGCTCGCCACCCTGGTGCACGGCCTGTCGCAGGCCGGTTTCGAGGTGGTCGACGCCGACAACGGCGACGACGCCATCCTGCAGGCGCGCCAGCACAAGCCCGATCTGGCGCTGCTCGACATCCGCATGGACGGCATGAGCGGCTTCGACGTGGCGGCCTATCTGCGCGAGCACCTGCACCTGCCGTTCATGTTCCTGTCGGCCTTCTCCGACGAGGCCACCGTGGCGCAGATCAAGGCGCTGGGCGCCAAGGCCTACCTGGTCAAGCCGCTCGACATCGCCCAGATCGTGCCGGCGGTCGAGGCCGTGATGGCGCAGGTGCGCAGCGGCCCGGCGGCGCAGCCCGCCCGGCCGGCACCGGCCGAAGCCGATCCGCTGGCCCAGCCGGTGGCGATCGCGGTGGGCATCGTCATGCATCGCTATTCGCTCACCGCCAGCGCCGCGCTGGCGCGCCTGCAGCAGCTGGCCGAGCGCGACGGTCGCCCGCTCGACGTCAGCTGCCGCGCGATGGTGCAGGCGGTCGAGCAACTGGCGCTGCCCGGACTGTGAGCGCCCTGCTTGTGAGCGCCACGCGGGTGAGCGCCGACCTGATCACCGACGAGGCCGCGCTGCTGGCGCTGGGTCCGGCCTGGGACGCGCTCGAGGCCCGCGCGCAGGCCGGCGGCGCGCCCGGCCAGCTCTACGTCAGCCACCGCTACGTGCGGCTGGCCTGGCAGCACCTGCGCCAGCCGGGCGACGAGCTGTTCGTGCTGACGCTGGGCGACGCCGGTCATCTGCAGGCGGTCTGGCCGCTGGTGCTGCGCCGCAGCCGGCAGGCGAAGATGGAGGTCCGCCAGCTCGGCCCGATCGGCATCTGGGAAGGCGAGCGCCCGCACGTGCTGTGCGAGGGCGATGCCGACACCGCCTGGGCCGGCCTCTGGTCGGCGCTGGCCGGCCTGCGCAGCCGCTGGCACGTGCTGACGCTGCCCGAGCTCGACGCCGGCAGCTGGCCGCTGCGCCAGCTGGCCGTTCGGCCCGGCGTGGCGGGTGGATTCCAGGTGCGCGCGCAGGCCGATACCGCAGCGCCGTGGCAGCCGCTCGGCGGCGACGCCGTGGCGTGGCGGGTCCGCCGGCCGGCGGCGCTGCGCCAGGCCCGCGAGCACGTCCAGCATGCGTTGAAACGCCGGCTGCCCGATCTGTCCACCGAGGTCCTGAACACCGGCGCCGACATGCCTGCGGCGCTGGATCGCTTCCTGGCGATCGAGGCGCGGCTTGCGGCGTCGCCCCTGGCCGACGCCCATTACCGCATCAGCAGCAAGCCCGAGCGGGTGGCCTTCTACCGCGCCTTCCTGCCGCTGCTGGCCGCGCGCGGCGAGGCCGAGTTGCGGCTGATGCGCGGCGGCGGTCAGGACGTGGCGGCGCTGATCCGGCTGCGCTGCGGCGGCGTCTGGCTCGAGCGCCACGCGGTTGCGGCGCCGGATGTCGTCGACCTGGCGCCGGCCCAGGAACTGCTGCTGCAGACCCTGGCCGAGGCGATGCGCGACGGCGCCACGCAGGAATCCGACCTGCTCTGGCCGCCCGACGCCAGCGGCCGGGTCGAGGCCCTGACGCCGTGGCTCGACGGCGTGCGGCCGACCGAGCGGCTGACGATCTGGAATCTGCGCTCGCGCATGGCGTTGCGCGCGCTGGCCGGCTGGCTGCTGCGGCGCTGATCCGGCGCTGATCCGGCGCTGATGCGCGCCGTCCGGCCGGTTCAGCCGAGCGTGAAGTAGAAGCTGGCGCCCTCGTCGACCTTGGACTGGGCCCAGACCTCGCCGCCGTGGCGGTTGATGATGCGCCGCACCGAGGCCAGGCCGACGCCGGTGCCGGTGAACTCGCTGGCGCTGTGCAGGCGCTGGAAGGCGCCGAACAGACGCTCGGCGAACCGCATGTCGAAACCGGCGCCGTTGTCGCGCACGAAGTAGACCGGGCGATCCTGCGCCGCGTCGACGTCGGCGCGCACCGCACTCAGCCGCGTCAGGCCGAACTCGATCCGGCCCTCGGCGCGCCGGGCGGAGTATTTCCAGGCGTTGCCGAGCAGGTTCTCGAGCACGGTGCGCAGCTGCGCCGGGTCGCCCTGTGCCGTCAGATCCGGCTCGATGCTGGCTTGCACCACCCGGCCGGGCGCCTGGGCGCGCAGCTCCTCGATGATCTGCGTGGCCAGCTGCGACAGCGGTACCGCCTCGCGCACCAGCGGCTGGTTCGACAGCCGCGACAGCGCCAGCAGCGCGTCGATCATGGTGTTCATGCGGGTGGCGGCGCCGAGCACGCGGTCGAGGTGGTCGTTGCCGATGCGGTCGAGCAGGTGGCCGTAGTCCTCGCGCACGATGCGCGTGAAACCCTCGATCACGCGGATCGGCGCGCGCAGGTCGTGCGACACCGTGTAGGCGATCGATTCGCGGTCGTTCTCGGGTGGCTTCGCCGGCGCCGGGACGGACGCGGGGGCAGGCGCTGGAACAGGAGCCGGTGCGGGAGCAGGGGGAACCGGCGCAGCCTTGGCGGTCGGGGGCTGCCACAGCACGCTGTGCCGCACGCCCAGCGGCAGCACGCGCCAGGGCCGCGGGTCGGCGCCGGGGGGCGTGGCGGTGTCGCCCGCCGCCTGCAGCGCCGCGACCACCTCGGCGGGCGGACATTGCGGATGGCGCGCGAGCCAGTGGCTCAGCAGCTCGGGGGCCGGGATGGCGGTGTCGGCCTGCGCCTGGCCGGCTTCGGCCTGGCCGTGGCCGGCCAGCAGCAGCCAGTCGGTCAGCTCGCCTTCGGTGACACGCTGCACGATGAAGCTCAGGCCGGGCAGGCGGGCGAGCAGGGCGCGTTCCCAGTCGGCGGCGATCAGGTCGACCGGCGGGGCCGGGCGGCTGGTGGCGATCGCTTCAGGCGCTTGCTTGCGGGCGTCGGACTGCAGCCCGGACCAGCCGGCCGCCGCCACCCCCACGCACCCGCAGGCCACCAGCGCCAGCAGAACCGACACCCCGGCCGACACCCCGAACGCCGTCGCCAGGCCGTTGGCGGCCATCACCAGCAGCAGGGCGCCAAGGCCGGCCGGCAACGCCACCCGCCAGGCCATCCGCCGGCGTCGAACCGTGCTCAGCACGCGGGCCCTTCGGTGCCACCGGCCAAACCGTCTGAATGCTGATCATCGCGCCACATGAAAGCAATTGTAGGGATGCGTCGGTGCCGCACCCGCCGCCTGCGCATGGTGCCCCTCGGGCGGCGCTCGCGCACATCGGCGAAATTGCGCGTTCGGGATCGCTGCGTGCTCGAAGGGGCCTGGCGCGAGCCCTATGCTGCGCGCAAATGTGAAAACGCAGGCCACGCGCGGGGCTGCGTCGGCGATTCCTTCAACCTCATTCGATGATGACGATTCACCGCCTCGGGATCGATCTGGACAGCGGCCCGGCATGCCAGCGAACGTGAAACCGGTCGAGACCCTCACGCCCGACCTGTTGTGGCGACTGGCGCGGGCGGTGTCGTCGACCTCGCGGTTGCTGGACGCGATGACGGTGGTGGCGCCGAGCGTCGCCCGCGCACTCGGCGCGCAGGGCGTCGGCCTGGTCCAGGTGATGCAGTGGCGGCCGGCTTCGAGCCTGGTGCAGCCCTGGGGCCCCGAAAGCAGCACCGACGACGAGTGGATCGACCTGGCGCAGCTGGTGCTGGTCGAAGCCGAGCGCTGCCCGCTGGGCCGGGCGCTGAGCCGCGGCCAGGTCGAATACGGCGCGGTCGGCGTCAGCCCGCAGGCCTGGAACTGGCGGGCGCCGGGTGTGCGCCAGGTGCTGGTGCTGCCGGTGCTCACGCTCGAGACCCCCGATCACGGGCCCGGCCCGGTCGCCGTCGCCGGGCTGGCCGCGAGCGAGCCGCTGCGGCCGACGCTGGCGGCGCTCGAGTTTCACGATCCCGACCGCTTCGACCCCGAGGTGCTGCCGCTGCTGGGCATGCTCGCCCTGCAGCTGGCGGCGGTGGCACGCCGCGAGGCCGACCTGCAGCTGGCCCGCCAGCGCGACGAGCAGCTCGCCCAGGTGGCGATGCTGGCCTCGCGCACCGGTCGCTCGACCGTCATCACCGACCAGAACGGCCGGATCGAATGGGTCCACCCGGCCTTTGCCGAGATCACCGGCCACCTGCCGCTGGAGGTGCAGGGCCGCCCGCTCTGGGAAGCGCTGGCGCGTGACCTCACGCGCAGCGACGCCGCCGCCCAGTTGCGCACCCTGTTCGCC
This sequence comes from Leptothrix cholodnii SP-6, assembly GCF_000019785.1. Classification (NCBI taxonomy): domain Bacteria; kingdom Pseudomonadati; phylum Pseudomonadota; class Betaproteobacteria; order Burkholderiales; family Sphaerotilaceae; genus Leptothrix; species Leptothrix cholodnii. Next base: position 2,996,686 of record NC_010524.1, on the reverse strand, counting down.
GGCAGCGGTGCCTTCCGGCACGAGTTCGTGGCGCGCCGCGGCCAGGCCTGCGCCGAGCCCGGCCAGCCATACTGGCTGGAGGTCGACGCCGCGCAGGTGATCGACGAGACCACCGGCCGGCTGCAGTTCGTCTGCCTGTGCTCCGACATCTCGAGCCGCAAGGCGCACGAATCCGGCAACGACGAGCAGCGCGAGCTGCTGGCCGCGCTGACCGAGAACCTGCCGATCAGCCTGCTGGTGCTGGACGCCCAGCGGATGCAGGTGCTGTCGCTGAACCGCCACGCCCAGATCGAGTTCGGCGTCTCGCCGACGCCGGGCAACAGCGGCCTTGACGACATGCTCGGCGCCGGCCTGCACGAGCGCATCCGCGCCGAGCTCGACGAGGTGCTGCAGCGTCCGGGCGCGGTCGAGCACGAGTTCGTCTGGCCGACGGTCGAGGGTCGGCGCGTCATCAGCGCCCGCCACGTGGCGGTGCAGGATCGCCACGGCCCGCCCCGGGTGGTGATCACGCAGCTGCGCGACGTCACCCGCCAGCGCCGCGACGAGCTGCGCCTGCGCGAGTCCGAAACCCGCTACCGCGAGCTGGTCGAGACCATCGACGAGGGCGTTTTCATCAGCAACCCGGCGCGCGACCAGTGGTATTACATCGGCCCGCGCATGTATCAGATGCTGGGCCTGAAGGTGGCCGACCGGCGCGAGCACCCCGACCTGCTGCAGTCGCTGGTGCTGCCCGACGACGCCCGGCTGCTGGCGCAGCAGCGCGAACACGAAGAAGCCCTCGAGGCCACCGACGTGACGCTGCGCATCCGCCACCCCGGCCGCGGCCTGCGCTGGTTGCGCCAGCGCACCCGCACGCGGGTGCTGCCGGGCGGCGAGACGCGCGTCTACGGCCTGCTCGACGATGTCACCGACGAGCGCGAGCGGGCGCTGCAGCTGCAGGCCGCCCGCGACGTGGCCGAGGCCGCCAGCCAGGCCAAGAGCCAGTTCATGGCCAGCATGAGCCACGAGATCCGCACCCCGATGAACGGCATCCTCGGCATGACCGAGCTGCTGCTGGGCACCCGGCTCGACGACCGCCAGCGCCGCTTCGCGCAGGCGGTCTACCGCTCGGGCGAGAACCTGCTGGAGATCATCAACGACGTGCTCGACTTCTCGAAGATCGAGGCCGGCCGGCTCGAACTGGCGCCGACCGACTTCAACCTGCGCACGCTGATCGAGGACACGCTCGACCTGCTGGCCCCGCGCGCGCACGAGAAAGGCCTGGAGCTGAGCTTTCGCGAGACCGGCGATGTGCCGGCCAATGTGCTGGCCGACCCGCTGCGGCTGCGCCAGGTGCTCACGAATCTGGTGGCCAACGCGGTCAAGTTCACCGAACACGGCGAGGTCACGGTTGACCTGCGGTTCCTGCCGCGGCCGCGGGCCGGGGCGCCGGCGATGCTGGAGTTCCGCGTGCGTGACACCGGCATCGGCATGGCCGCCGAGCTGCTGCCGCGGCTGTTCACGGCCTTCACGCAAGCCCACGGCGGCATGGCGCGGCGCTACGGCGGCACCGGGCTGGGGCTGGCGATCTCGCGCCAGCTGGTCGAGCTGATGGGCGGCCAGATCGATGTGGTCAGCCAGCCCGGCGTCGGCTCGGAGTTCCGTTTCACGATGACCTTCGAGCCCGGCAGCGGCCGCGACAGCGAGGCCGGCGAGCTCACCGCGCTGCCGCAGGCGCGGGTGCTGGTGGTCGAGGACCACGCCACCAACCGCACCGTGCTCGACCACCTGCTGAGCGCCTGGGGCCTGAGCGTGACGCTGGCCGTCGACGGCCAGGCGGCGCTCGAGCTGCTGCGCAACCGGCCGGCCGATCAGCCCGATTTCGACATCGCGCTGGTCGACTGGCGCATGCCGCGGCTCGACGGCATCGGTTTCGCCAAGGCCCTGCGCGCAGAGGGTCTGGCGCCCGGCACCCAGCTGGTGATGCTGTCGTCGGCCAGCGCGCCCGACGACGCCCGGCTGGCGCAGGACGCCGGTTTCGTGCGCTTCATCCACAAGCCGGTGCGCAAGGCCGAGCTGCGCCAGGCGATCCTGGGTGTCACCGCCAGCCGCGGTGTCGAGCCGGTCGACGCGCAGGTCCGGGCGCAGGTGCTGGTGGTCGAGGACAACCCCGTCAACCAGGAGGTGATGGGCCAGATGCTGCACCGCCTGGGTTGCCGCGTGCGGGTGGCCGGCACCGCGCTCGATGGCCTGCGGGTGCTGTGCGAGCAGCCCGTCGATCTGGTGCTGATGGACATCCAGATGCCGGGCATGGACGGCATCGAGGCGCTGCACTGGATCCGGCGCGGCGAAAGCAGCCGCTTCAAGCTGCGCACCCCCGCCAATCTGCCGGTGGTGGCGGTGACGGCGAATGCGCTCGACGGCGACGAGGAGCGTTTCCTGGGCTTCGGCTTCGACGCCTATCTGTCCAAGCCCTATCGCCAGAGCCAGCTGCTCGGCATCCTGCAGGGCGTGGTGCCGGGCCTGGTCGGCACCGGCCTGCCGGCCGACGACAGCCGCGCTGCGCCCGATCCGGCGCCCGCCCCGCCGGGCGAGGCCACACTGCGCGGCGGCGCCCCGATGCTCGACGTGCAGGCGCTGCAGCGCTTGCGCGAACTCGATCCCGGCGGCCGGAACCGCTTGCTGGAACGGGTCCTGAAAGCCTTCGATGCGTCGATCGGCCGCATGCTGACCCAGCTGGCCGAGGGCCAGTCGGGCCAGGACGCCGCGCTGGTGCGCCACGTGCTGCACACCCTGAAGTCGTCGTCGCAGAGCGTGGGCGCGCTGGCGCTGGCGCAGATGTGCGTCGACTGCGAGGCCCAGCTGCGCCAGGGCGTGGGGCTGGATCTGCTCGCGACCCGGCTCAATCAGCTGCAACTGGAGATGCTGCGGGTGCAACAGGGGCTTCACCCCTACATCGAGGCGCAACCGGCCTGAGAATGCGTCATGTACCTGCGTGATGAAGAACCCGACCGCCAGCCCAGGATCCTGCTGGTCGACGACGACGAGGTCACGCTGCTGTTGACCTCGGCAGCCCTGCGTGAACGCGGTTTTGCCGTCACCGAGGCCACCGGCGGCCTGAGCGCGCTGCGCCTGCTGGGCGACTGGACGCCCGACCTGATCGTGCTCGACGCGATGATGCCGGGGCTCGACGGCTTCGACACCTGCGTCGAGCTGCGCGGCCTGCCGGGTTTCGAGCTGATGCCGGTGCTGATGCTGACCGGGCTCGACGACGAGGCCTCGATCGAGCGCGCCTACGAGGTCGGCGCGACCGACTTCTTCGTCAAGAGCCATCAGTGGCGCCTGCTGGCCGGGCGCCTGCGGCACCTGCTGCGCACCGCGCGCATCCAGCTCGAGCTGCTGCGCAGCCGCTCCAAGCTGGCGCGCGCGCAGGACCTGGCGCGCATGGGCAGTTTCGAGTGGCGCGGCGATTCGGCCGGCCTGATGCTCGAGCCCGAGGCGCTGCGCGTGCTCGGCCACGGCCCGCACGATCACCTGGGCCTGCGCCGGCTGCTGCGCTCGCTGGTGGCCAACGAGCGCGCCGGTGTCTGCAGCCGGCTGCGCGAGGTGGTGCGCCACAGCACGGTGCTCGACACCGACGTGAACGTGGTGATGCCCGACCACCGCCAGCGCATCATCCACATCGAGGCCGAGCCCGAGTTCAACGAGCACGGCAACGTGGTCGGCTACGCCGGCATCCTCCAGGACGTGACCGACCGGCGCCTGATCGAGGACAAGATCCGGCACCTGGCCAACTTCGACGCCCTGACCGGCCTGCCCAACCGCCGCCAGCTGATCTGGCGGGCCGAGCGGGCGCTCGAACATGCGCGCCGGCTGGGCCATCCGTGTGCGCTGCTGCTGATCGACCTGGACCGTTTCAAGGTCATCAACGACACCCTCGGCCACGGCGTCGGCGACGAACTGCTGATGGAGATCGGCCGGCGCCTGCGCTCGTGCGTGCGCCACAGCGACCAGCTGGCCGACATGTCGATCGACGCCACCCTGCTGCGCTCGCACCGCTCGCTCGAGGCGGTGGCCCGGCTCGGCGGCGACGAGTTCGTGACCCTGCTGCCCGAGGTCGCCGACGAGCCGGAGGCACTGGAGACGGCGCAGCGCATCCTCGAAGCCATGCGGGCGCCGGTGGTGCTGGGCGGTGCCGAGTATTTCGTCACCGCCAGCGTCGGCCTGGCGATGTTCCCGCGCGACGGCATCAGCGTGGTCGACCTGCTGCGCAACGCCGACATGGCGATGTATGCGGTCAAGGATTCGGGGCGCAACAACGTCAAGGTCTTCCAGCCGCAGATGTCGGGCAAGGGCCGCGAGAAGCTCGAGCTCGAAAGCGCCCTGCACAAGGCCCTCGAACGCGGCGAGCTGGTGCTGCACTACCAGCCCAAGGTGGACGTGGCGCGCGGCCGGCTGGTCGGTGTCGAGGCCCTGATGCGCTGGCATCGCAACGGCGAACTGGTGCCGCCGGGCGACTTCATCCCGCTGGCCGAGGAGACCGGGCTGATCCTGCCGATCAGCGAGTGGGCGATGCGCGAGGCGACGCGCCAGATCCGCTCGTGGCGCGACAGCGCCGGGCTCGACCTGAAGGTGGCGGTCAACCTGCCCAGCCGCAGCTTCGAGCGCGGCAACGTGCTCGACCACATCCATGAAGCCGCGGCGGCGCACGACGTGCCGCTGAGTTCGCTCGAACTCGAGATCACCGAGACCAGCCTGATGAAGGGCCTGGACGAGGTGATGCCGATGCTGCATCGCCTGACCCAGCACGGCGTGGGCATCTCGATCGACGACTTCGGCACCGGCTATTCGTCGCTTTCCTACCTCACCCAGCTGCCCATCAGCGAGCTCAAGATCGACCGCTCGTTCGTGCAGCGGCTCGACCGCACCGGCGGGTCGTCGGCGGTGGTCACCGCGATCATTGCGCTGGCGCACAGCCTGAAGCTCAAGTTGGTGGCCGAAGGTGTCGAAAACGAGTACCAGCGCGATGTCTTGTTGCGCCTGGGTTGCCACACGATGCAGGGCTTCCTGTTCTCCCAGCCGCTGCCGCCCGACGAGGTGGTGCGGTGGGTGACGGAGTTCCGTCGCAAGGCCGTGGCTCGGGTCTGACACACGCGCAGGGGGCTGCGGTGCCGATCGGTGCGGCCGTGGCTGAAGGCCGTCCGGCGTCGTCTTCGAGCGACGTGCCGACGGCGTTTCGAGGCGCAATCGAGCAGGTGTGACGATGGAACGAACCAGGGAAGCGGGCGCAGTGACGGGTGCGGGAGCGGCGGCTGCCGGTGCCGGTCCCGGTGCGGGGGCCGGCGCGAGTGCGTCGCTCGCCAAGGCGGCCTTGCGCCGTCTCGCGATGGCCAAGCTCGAGCCCACGCCGGCCAATTACGCGCGTGCGTGGCGCGAAGAAGGCGGCGAGGGCATCGGTGAGGCCGCTGCCGAACCGGCCGGCGCCGTCGCACGGGCGGCGGTGCAGGGCATCGTGACGCGCTTGCTGCCGGCCGGCGCGGCGCGCGACCGCCTGAGCCAGGCCCTGCAATCGCAGCGCTGGCAGGAGGTCGCCAGCGTCGTCGAGGCCGAGGCGCCCAGCGCCGCGCAGCAGGCCCAGGCCTGGGCCGAGGTGATCGAGCGCAGCAGCCGCTGCCTCGAGCGGGGCTCGCGCACCTGGCCGGTGGGGCGCCGCAAGGACAGCATCAAGCACGTGCTCAGTTCCTGCCGCAGCGATCCGCAGCGGCTGCAGCAGCGGCTGCAGAGTCTGGTCGCCAGCTGGGACAGCGACGCGGCGCCGGTCGATGCCGACGCCGAACCGTCTGCCGATGGCGCGGCCGGCGAAGCGCCCGTGCAGGCGGAGGCGGCCGGTGATCCGCTGGCGCAGGCCGAGCAGGCGTTGACGCAGGCGATCAGCGGTGTCGCGGCCGGCGGCGGGCCGCTGTCCGCACCGAGCGGGCAGCCGGGCGCATGGCCGCAGGTCGTGCACCTGCTCGAAGCGTCGCTGCAGGCTGCCTTGCCACCGGGCGAGAGCCGCTCCGGCGAGGTCGGCGGCAAGCTGCAGCGCGCGGCCAGCGCGGTGAGAGAGGCCCGTCACGAGCCGGCCGACATCGCCGAACTGCAGAGCGCCTGCGACGACGTGCGGCGCGTCCTGCAGCACCGCCACCACCTCGTCGACCAGCTCGGTGCGCTGGTCAACGAGCTGACTGACGGGCTCGGTGAACTGGCCGAGGACGACAGCTGGGTCGAAGGCCAGTGCCTGGCGATGCGCGAACAGCTCGGCATGGGCCTGAGCAGCCGCGGCGTCAGCGCCGTCAGCGAACTGCTCGGCACCACCCGCGCGCGCCAGCAGCAGTTGCGCCGCGAGCGGGCGCAGGCGCGTGACGCGCTCAAGCACCTGATCCACCGCATGCTGCAGGACATCGGCGAACTCGGTGCCCACACCGGCCGCTTCAACGAAAGCGTGGGCCGCTACGCCGAGGTGATCGGCTCGGCCGATTCGCTCGAGGGCCTGGCCGGCGTGGTGCGCGAGATGGTCGACGAGACCCGCACGGTGCACATGCTGGTCAGCCAGACCACGCAGCGCCTGCACGATGAACACGAACGGGCGCGCACGATGGCCGACCGGGTGGTCGAGCTCGAGGCCGAGCTGCGCCAGCTGTCGCAGGAGGTCTGCACCGACCAGCTCACGCAGATCGCCAACCGGCGCGGCCTGCTGCGCTGCTTCGACGCCGAGCGTGCACGGGTCGAGCGCGAGTCCGCCGACCTGGCGATCGGGCTGCTCGACATCGACAACTTCAAGCGCCTGAACGACAGCCTGGGTCACCAGACCGGCGACGAGGCGCTGAAGTTCCTGGCCCGCCGGGTCGGCGAGGCCCTGCGGCCGACCGACACGCTGGCGCGCTACGGCGGCGAGGAGTTCGTGGTGCTGCTGCCGGGCACACCGTCCGACGAGGCGCAGCGGGTGCTGACGCGGGTGCAGCGGCTGCTGTCGGCCGAGCTGTTCATGTACGAGGGCAAGCAGAGCTTCGTGACCTTCTCGGCCGGCGTGACGCTGTACCGGCCGAGCGAGGCGATCGAGGTGGCGCTGCAGCGCGCCGACGAGGCGCTCTACGAGGCCAAGCGCACGGGCAAGAACCGGACCTGCGTGGCCTGAACGGCGCTTGAACGCCACGCGCCACGGTGTGACTTTGCACCGAGGCGCAGGCGCGCAAAGCATCACGCCGCGCCGCGCCGGTGCGTGGATCGGCGTTGTGTCCACCGGACAATAGGCGCCTCCGACACTGGCCCTCGCCCGGCGATTCCCTCATCGATGCACGCTCAACGCACGTCACCCGGTTTCAACGCCTCGGCGCCCCAGTCGGTGCCGGTCTTCGTTGCCGCCATCGCGGAGCCGCTGCTCGCCGTCTCGACCTTCCTGGCCGTGACGGTGCTGCATGACGAGCCGGTCAACCGCGCCGTGATGATCCTGTGCATCCTGATGCTGGTGCTGGTGTTTCCCGGCACCAACCGCTTCTACGAGCGGCCGCTCAACTCCGCGGTCGACATCGTCTCGGCCTGGGTGGTGGTGCTGCTGATCCTCGGCCTGTGCGGCTACGCCACCGACAGCCTCAAGTTCTTCGAGCCGTCGGTGCTGCTGTGGTGGGCCGCCATCACGCCGCTGGCCCAGTTCGCCTGCGTGATGATCGGCCGCAGCCTGATGCGCAGTCACGCCGCGCAGCCCGAATCGCGCCGACCCGCGCTGGTGATCGGTGCCGGCGCGCTGGGCGTCAAGGTGGCCCAGGCGCTCGGCAGCCGGCACTCCTACGGACATGATTTCATCGGCTACGTCGAGGATCGCCAGCCCGAGCGTCGCCATCCGGAAGCCGCCGACCGGGTGGTCGCACGCTTCGACGAGATCGTCGACTGCATCGCCCGCCACCGCATCAAGGACGTCTACATCACGCTGCCGCTGAGCTCGCAGCCGCGCATCATGCGCCTGCTCACGGCGCTGCAGGACACGGCGGTGTCGATCTACTTCGTGCCCGACGTGTTCGGTGTCAACGTGATCCAGGGCCGCATGCGCAACATGGACGGCGTGCCGATCGTCAGCCTGCTCGAGAGCCCGTTCGTCGGCATCAACGGCCTGGCCAAGCGCGCCAGCGACATCGTGCTGGCCAGCCTGATCCTGCTGCTGGTGTCGCCGCTGTTCGTGGCGATCGCCATCGGCGTCAAGCTCAGCTCGCCGGGGCCGGTGATCTTCAGGCAGCGCCGCAACGGCCTCGACGGCGACGAGATCGTGGTCTACAAGTTCCGCTCGATGCGCGCCATGGACAACGGCCGGGTGGTGCGCCAGGCCACCCGCGACGATCCGCGCATCACGCCCTTCGGCGCCTTCTTGCGCCGCACCTCGCTCGACGAGCTGCCGCAGTTCATCAACGTGCTGCAGGGCCGCATGAGCATCGTCGGCCCGCGCCCGCATGCGGTGGCGCACAACGACGAGTACCGGCCGATCATCCGTTCGTACATGATCCGCCACAAGGTCAAGCCCGGCATCACCGGCTGGGCCCAGGTCAACGGCTGCCGCGGCGAGACCGATGTGGTCGAGAAGATGGCCGCCCGCGTCGAGTACGACATCGCCTATCTGCGCACCTGGTCGATCGGCATGGATCTGCGCATCATCGCGCGCACGATCAAGCTGGTTTTCTTCGACCGCAACGCGTTCTGAACCTGACGATCCGATCCAGGAAATCCCCATGAACCTCAATCGCTTGCCCGCCCTGAACGCCCTCTGCTGCGCCGCCCTGCTGGGCTGCGCGATGCAGGCCCGGGCCGAGACCTCGCCCTACTACCTGGGCGTGTCCGAAACCGTCACGCGCGACAGCAACCTCGAGCGCGCCCCGGCCGGCGGCCCGGTGCTGAGCGACACCTTCTTGTCGACCGGCGTGCGACTGGGCCTGGACCAGACCCTCAGCCGCCAGCGCCTGAGCGCCAGCCTGAATGCCAACCGCAACCAGTTCCGCAGCCAGAAGCGCTTCGACAACACCGACTATGCGTTGAACACCCGCCTCGACTGGGCCACCGCCGAGCGCTGGTCGGGCAACCTGCTGGCCGAGACCCGGCAGTCGCTCGACCGCTTCGACGTCGACAACACCCGCACCTTTGCCGGCCGCAACCTGGTGCGCACCCACACCGTCTCGACCCAGGCGCGGGTCGGCCTGGTGACGATGTACACCTTCGACGCCGGCCTGTCGGCCAACCGCGTCCAGTACGAGGCCAGCCCGACCCGCGACGTGCGCCAGTGGACCGGCAACGGCGGCATCTCGGTGCGCCCCGGCAGCGGCCTGCAGGTGCGGGTGGGGGCGCGCTACACCGACGCCCGCTATCCCAATTTCGCCAACGGCGTCGGCGACGACGTGAAGCGGCGCGACCTCGATTTCACCGGCACCCTCGAAGCCAGCGGCGCCAGCACGCTGACCGCCCGCCTGAGCCGCACCCGCGAAAGCCACTCGGCGCAACTGGCGCGCGACTACAACACCTGGACCGGCGCGCTGGCCTGGAACTGGCGCCCGACCGCCAAGGTCACGCTCGACACCTCGCTGAGCCGCGACAGCAACATCGGCAGCAGCAGCTTCGACATCGGCCAGACCTCGTTCGACACCAGCGACACCCGCCTGCGCACCACGCTGGCGGTCAAGGCCCAGTGGGAGCTGACCGGCAAGGTGCTGCTCGGCGCCGGCGTGTCCACCAGCCGGCGCACGCTCGACAACTCGCTGGTCGCGATCGGTGCGGCCAGCGTCAACTCGGCGTCGGACCGCACCCAGGCCGTCGACCTGTCACTGCGCTACCTGCCGATCCGCAACATCGAACTCGGCTGCGGCGTGCACTGGGAGGACCGCTCGGTCAGCGATCCGGCCTCGACCATCACCTACGCCTACGACGTGACGGTGTTGAACTGCTCCGGCCAGCTCTACTGGCGTTGACGACGGGTGCTTGCCGCGCCTTGGCGGGCGCGGCATCGGTTAACGTGCCGGCCCATGGCTGAGCACACCTTCTTCTGGCACGACTACGAAACCTTCGGCCGATCGCCACGCAGCGATCGGCCGGCCCAGTTTGCGGGCATCCGCACCGACCTCGATCTCAACGAGATCGACGCACCGCTGATGCAGCATTGCCAGCCGGCGCCCGACTACCTGCCCGACCCCGAGTCCTGCCTGCTGACCGGCATCGTGCCGCAGACCTGCCTCGAGCTCGGCGTGCCCGAACACACCTTCGCGGACGCGATCGAAGACCAGCTCGCGCGCCCCGGCACCATCGGCGTCGGCTACAACAGCATCCGCTTCGACGACGAGGTGACGCGCCACCTGTTCTGGCGCAACCTGATCGACCCCTACGCCCGCGAGTGGCAGAACGAATGCGGCCGCTGGGACCTGCTCGACGTGGTGCGCTGCTGCTACGCGCTGCGGCCTGACGGCATCCAGTGGCCCCGGCACGACGACGGTCGGCCGTCGTTCAAGCTCGAGCACCTCACCGCCGCCAACGGCATCAGCCACGAGGGCGCGCACGACGCCTTGTCGGACGTGCGCGCCACGATTGCGCTGGCGCGGCTGATCAAGAACGCTCGGCCCAAGCTGTTCGACTTCTGCCTGCGCCTGCGCAAGAAGGACGCCGTGCTGGCCGAGATCGAGGGTGCACAACGACAGGGCCGCCCCTTCCTGCACATCTCCGGCATGTACGGCCCCGAGCGCGGCTGCCTGGCGATCGTGTGGCCGCTGGCGCCGCATCCGACCAACAAGAACGAGATCATCGTCTGGGACCTGGCCGAGGACCCGGGCGAGCTGTTCACCCTCGACGCCGAGGCGATCCGCGCGCGCCTGTTCGTCAAGGCGAGCGAGTTGCCGGAGGGTGTCGGTCGCCTGCCGATCAAGAGCATCCACATCAACAAGTCGCCGGTCGTGATCGCGCAGCTCAAGACGCTCGGCGCCGAGATGGCGCAGCGCTGGGGCATCGACAAGGATCAGGCCCTGCACCACGCCGAACTGGCCGCGCGCAAGGGCGCGACGATGGCCGGCATCTGGCCGGAGGTCTTCGCCCGGCCCGCAGCGGCCGAGCCGCCGGACGTCGACGAGGACCTGTACGGCGGCTTCATCGGCCAGGACGACCGCCGCACGCTGCAGCGCGTGCGTGCGCTGGCACCCGAGAAGCTCGCCGACAAGCTGCCGACGTTCAACGACCCGAGGCTCGACGAGCTGCTGTTGCGCTGGCGCGCCCGCAACTTCCCGCAGACCTTGCGCGACGAGGAGCGCGCGCGCTGGGAACGGCATTGCGCACGACGCCTGCACGACGGCGCGGGTGGGGCGATGACGCTGGCGGCGTTCTTCGAGCGCATCGACACGCTGGGCGAAGCCTTGCCCGAAGACGACGAGCGCGGCCCGGAGATCCTGGGCGCGCTCTACGACTACGCCGAGCAGATCGCGCCACCGCCGCCCTGAGGCCGGCACGGCGCGCCGCCGCCCCGGCGGCATCCCCCATCGTCTCCCTCTCCGGGGGGAGAGACGTGCGGGCCGGTTCTGCCTACCCTCATGTCGTGCCGCACAGGGCCGGATCGGCCGGTACCGCGCGCATCACGGCGCATGACGCCGCAAGGGGCTGCGATGGACACACGACCGGATCGACGACGCTGGCTGGCCTGGGGCCTGGCCCAGGCCTGGGCTGTACCGATGGCGGGGGCGCTCGGCAGCCTCGGCCTGCGGCATGACTCGGCCCGGGCCGAGCCTCTTGCCCCCGTTCCGCCGGCCCTGCTGCTGGCCAGGCCCGCCGGGCCGGACCTGGATGTTTCGAGCCATCTGGTCAGCGAAAAGCTCGACGGCGTGCGGGCCTTCTGGAGCGGTCGGCAATTGCTGCTGCGCAGTGGCATCCCGATCCGGGCGCCGGCGGATTTCACCGCCCGGCTGCCGACGCGTGCCCTTGACGGCGAACTCTGGCTCGGTCGCAGCCGCTTCGACGCGATGTCGGCGCTGATCCGGCGCGAGCATTCGGCCGACGACCCGCTCTGGCGCGAGGTGCGTTATGCCGTGTTCGAGCTGCCGGACGCGCCGGGCGACTTCGCTCAGCGGCATCGGGCGATGCGCGAACTGCTGCCCGGCACCGACGCCGTGGCGGGCGCGCACGTGGTGCAACAGCGCCGCCTTGACGATCGGCAGGAACTCGACCGCTGGCTGGCCGAAGTGATCGCCGCCGGCGGGGAAGGGCTGATGCTGCACCGCGCCGATGCACCCTACGTCACCGGCCGCAGCGACTGGCTCCTGAAGCTCAAGCCGCAGCTCGATGCCGAGGCGATGGTGATCGGCCACCTGCCCGGCAAGGGCCGCCACGCCGGCCGGCTCGGCGCCTTGCGGGTGCGCACGCCCGACGGCAGGGAGTTCGCGCTGGGCTCGGGCCTGTCGGACGCCGAACGCGACGATCCGCCCGCGCCGGGCCGTTGGGTGACCTATCGCTACCGCGGCCTCACGAACAGCGGGCTGCCGCGCTTCGCGACCTTCTGGCGCATGCACGATCTGCCTTGAACGACGCGTGATCCAGGCATGAAAAAGGCCCGCCGAGTTACCCCGGCGGGCCTTGTCTCATGGAACGATCAGTGACCGTTCATGGCGCAGTGGCTCAGGCCGACACGCCCTTGGCGGTGTCCGCGTACTCTTCGATCTGGTCGAAGTTCAGGTACGTGTAGATCTTGCTGCTGTCCTTGTTGATCACGCCCATGTCGGCGGCGTATTCGGCCACCGTCGGGATGCGACCCAGCTTCGATGCGATCGCAGCCAGCTCGGCCGAGGCCAGGTACACGAAGGTGTTCTTGCCCAGGCGGTTCGGGAAGTTGCGGGTGCTGGTGGACACCACGGTCGCGCCTTCACGCACCTGCGCCTGGTTGCCCATGCACAGCGAGCAGCCCGGCATCTCGGTGCGCGCACCGGCCGCGCCGAAGACGCCGTAATGGCCTTCCTTGGTCAGCTCGGACGCGTCCATCTTGGTCGGCGGAGCGATCCACAGCTTGACCGGGATGTCGCGCTTGCCTTCGAGCAGCTTGGACGCCGCGCGGAAGTGACCGATGTTGGTCATGCACGAACCGATGAAGACCTCGTCGATCTTGGCGCCGGCCACTTCGCTCAGCAGCTTGGCGTCGTCCGGGTCGTTCGGGCAGCACAGCACCGGCTCGGTCAGCTCGTTCAGGTCGATCTCGATCACGGCCGCGTATTCGGCGTCCTTGTCGGCTTCGAGCAGGTTCGGGTTGGCGAGCCAGGCTTCGACCTTCTCGATGCGGCGCGCCAGCGTGCGGGCGTCGGCGTAACCGTCGGCGATCATGTTCTTCATCAGCACGATGTTGCTGGTGAGGTATTCCTTGATCGGAGCCGGGTTCAGCTTGACGGTGCAACCGGCGGCCGAGCGTTCGGCCGAAGCGTCGCTCAGCTCGAAAGCCTGTTCGACCTTCAGGTCGGGCAGACCTTCGATCTCGAGGATGCGGCCCGAGAACACGTTCTTCTTGCCGGCCTTGGCGACGGTCAGCAGACCGGCCTTGATGGCGTACAGCGGAATGGCGTGCACGAGATCGCGCAGGGTGATGCCGGGCTGCATCTGGCCCTTGAAGCGCACCAGCACCGATTCGGGCATGTCCAGCGGCATCACGCCGGTGGCGGCGCCGAAGGCGACCAGGCCCGAACCGGCGGGGAAGGAGATGCCGATCGGGAAACGGGTGTGCGAGTCGCCACCGGTGCCGACGGTGTCGGGCAGCAGCAGGCGGTTGAGCCAGCTGTGGATCACGCCGTCACCCGGGCGCAGCGCGACGCCGCCACGGCTGGAGATGAACGCGGGCAGTTCGCGGTGGGTCTTGACGTCGACCGGCTTCGGGTAGGCCGCGGTGTGGCAGAACGACTGCATCACCAGGTCGGCCGAGAAGCCCAGGCAAGCCAGGTCCTTCAGCTCGTCGCGGGTCATCGGGCCGGTGGTGTCCTGCGAGCCGACCGTGGTCATCTTCGGTTCGCAGTAGGTGCCCGGGCGCACGCCCTGGCCTTCGGGCAGACCGACGGCGCGGCCGACCATCTTCTGCGCCAGCGTGAAGCCGGCGTTGGTGGCGGTCGGGGTCGAGGGCAGGCGGAACAGCGTGGACGCGGGCAGGCCCAGGAACTCGCGCGCCTTGGCGGTCAGCGAGCGGCCGATGATCAGGTTGATGCGGCCACCGGCGCGCACTTCGTCGAACAGCACGTCGCTCTTGAGCTTGAACTCGACGACGGTCTCGCCGTTGCGGACGATCTTGCCGTCATACGGACGCACATCGACCACGTCGCCCATTTCGAGCTTGGTGACGTCGACTTCGATCGGCAGCGAGCCGGAGTCTTCCTGCGTGTTGAAGAAGATCGGGGCGATCTTGCCGCCCAGCGTGACGCCGCCGAAGCGCTTGTTCGGCACGAACGGGATGTCCTGGCCGGTGGCCCAGATCACCGAGTTGGTGGCCGACTTGCGCGAGGAACCGGTGCCGACCACGTCGCCGACGTAGGCCACGAGGTTGCCCTTCTTCTTCAGGTCCTCGATGAACTGCATCGGGCCGCGCTTGCCGTCTTCCTCGGGCTTGAACGCCGCGCCTTCGCGGGTGTTCTTGAGCATCGCCAGGTAGTGCAGCGGGATGTCCGGGCGGCTCCAGGCGTCGGGGGCGGGCGACAGGTCGTCGGTGTTGGTCTCGCCGGGCACCTTGAAGACGGTCACGGTGATCGACTGGGGCACTTCGGGGCGGCTGGTGAACCACTCGGCTTCGGCCCAGCTCTGGATCACGTCCTTGGCGTGGGCGTTGCCGGCCTTGGCCTTCTCGGCGACGTCGTTGAAGAAGTCGAACATCAGCAGCGTCTTCTTGAGCGCGGCGGCAGCGACGGCGGCCACTTCGGCGTCGTCGAGCAGTTCGATCAGCGGGTGCACGTTGTAGCCGCCCACCATGGTGCCGAGCAGTTCGGTGGCCTTGGCCTTGCCGATCAGCGCGACGGCCAGTTCACCGTGAGCCACTGCAGCCAGGAAGCTGGCCTTGACCTTGGCGGCGTCGTCCACGCCCGGGGGCACGCGGTGCGTCAGCAGGTCGAGCAGGAAGGCGTCCTCGCCCGCGGGCGGGTTCTTGATCAGCTCGATCACGTCGGCGGTCTGCTTGGCATCCAGCGGCAGCGGCGGGATGCCGAGGGCAGCGCGCTCGGCGACGTGTTGGCGATAGGCTTGCAGCATGAGTAAGGCTCCGTGCGGGGGTGGTCAACTGGCGAGGGGCTGAACCTTGACACAGCGTGCGGGACGGTGTCTTCGGGTTTGCCCGATATTTTATGTCTTATATAAGACTTGCCAAGCGTTCCTTGCAGACTCGAAGGCCATGCGTGCCAAAAAACAGCAGGCCGCCCGATGGGCGGCCTGTGACGCGAGGGCTCGTGCGCTTCGCGGCCGATCAGATCTTCTGGCTCGGGTGCACGCAGTTGTCGACCATGCGTTGGCCGATCTTGGCGTTCATCAGCATCGACTTGTTGGCGATCTGCAGCCAGACCACGCCATTTTTCTTGTCCTCGAGCCGCACCGCGCCGGTGGTGGTGGGTTCCGGGGCCATCACGTAGTTCTTGCCCTTGAAGTTGATCTTGAAATAACCCGCCTTGTCGGCGTTGGCGCTGACCGTCACCGACTGGTTGAACTCGCACGGCGTGGCGCCCGTCAGCACGCGCTCGGCGTTGGCGAGCTGTTCCGGGCTCAGGTCGGGCAGCGCAGCGGCCTTCTTGGCGGCTGCCTTCTTGCTGACTGGCGCGTCCTGGGCCCAGGCCGGCGAGCCGGACATCAAGGCAGCCGCAGTGCTCAGTGCAAGCAGGCTCAGACGGGACAGGGGCAGGGCGTGAGACATCGAAGATTCCTTGGTTTGAAACAGCGTGCAGATTCTTGCCGCAGCGGATGCGACAGGCGTAGCAATTTGCGTCCGGTGGCGCGACGTGGCGACCCGTCGACGCGAAGCGATTGGTCACATGTTGAGGCGTCGCGAAGGTCCGGGATGTGACGTCTGTCTCATCCGGGCCACACGAATTCGTGGTGTCGGCATCAAAACCCGCGCTGCCGGCTAGGAAAAGAACGCCTTGCGGATCTCGGCCGGCAGCTGGTCGCCACCGGACACCGAGGTGCGATGCGCGCGCTCGAGCACATGCCAGAAATAGCGGTAGCTGGCGCGGTCGTGCAGGGTGTCGGTGCCGGCGTGGCGATGGCGGATCGGCGCCCACTGCGCCACCTGCGCGGCCAGCAGGATCTCGATCGCGTGGTCGACCTCGGCCACGGTGGGGGCGAAGGCCTCGACGATGGTCAGGATCTGGTCCGGGTGGATGCTCCACATGCGCGTGTAGCCGAGCTGCCGACAGGCCTTGGTGGCGGCATCCTCGAGCGCGGCACGGTGCTTGAACTCGGTCACTACGCAGTGCGACGGCGTCTTGCCCCAGCCGTGGCAGGCCGCGGCGATCTCGAGCTTGGCACGCACCACCAGCGGGTGTTCGAACTGGCCCTTGACGCTCATGCCGCTCTGCGGGATGGCGCCGCGGTGTTCGGAGACGAAGTCCATCAGCCCGAACGACAGCGATTCGATGCGCGGATGCGCCGCCAGGGCCTGCACTTCGCGCAGGGCGCCGTGGGTCTCGACCAGCGCGTGCACCGGAATCGCGCGCGTGATGCCGTGGCGCCGGGCCGCGTCGTCGATCGCCGCGACACCGCGTTCCAGGTCGGCCAGGCCGCGCGGCTTGGGCAGCATGATGTAGGCCACACGCTGGCCGGCGCCTTGCACCAGCAGGTCGGCCATCGCCTCGAAGGCCGGGTGATCGACCGCCTGCAGCCGCGCGCCGACGCGCCCGTGCAGGTTCTGCGGCGAGTTGATCAGCTCGTTGATCAGCGCGATGTGGTCGAGCTCGCCGCCGACCGGCGCGCCGTCTTCGGCGTCGAGCGTGACGTCGAAGACCGGCCCGAGCTGGCCCTGCATCTCGAGGCTCTTGCGCATGCGCACCTCGACGCCGGCGTAGTGGTCGCAAACCGGCAGGGCCGGCGCGGTTTCATCGGCGCCGAACAGGGCGGTGCGTGGATGAACCCGCGGCGCAGCGTCATCGGACGCGGATGTGGCAACGACACTTTTCATGGCGGGGCTCCTTGGCAGCAGCGGCTCGGGCAATCGATCTTGCACCGCATCAAAGCATAAAAAAAGCCGGTCACGCGGACCGGCTTCGATTTTGTGACCGACCGTCACCGGCCGGTCAGCGGGGCATCAGAGCAGATGCTTGACGCCGTCTTTCTCGCCTTCGAGCTCGGCCAGGGTCTTGTTGATGCACTCTTGCGAGAAGGCATCGATCGGCAGGCCTTCGACGATCTTGTATTCGCCGCCTTCGCAGGTGACGGGGTAGCCGAACATCGTTTCAGCCGGGATGCCGTATTCGCCCTTGGACGGCACGCCCATCGTGACCCAGGCGCCGTTGGTGCCCAGGGCCCAGTCGCGCATGTGATCGATGGCAGCGTTGGCGGCCGAAGCAGCCGACGACACGCCGCGGGCGGCGATGATCGCGGCGCCGCGCTTGCCGACGGTCGGCAGGAACACGTCGCGGTTCCAGACGTCGTCGTTGATCATGTCCTTGACCGACTCGCCGCCGATGGTGGCGAAGCGGTAGTCGGCATACATGGTCGGCGAGTGGTTGCCCCACACCGCCAGCTTCTCGATCGACGCCACCGGCTTGCCGGTCTTGGCGGCGATCTGCGAGGCTGCACGGTTGTGGTCCAGGCGCAGCATGGCGGTGAAGTTCTTTGCCGGCAGGTCCGGCGCCGACTTCATCGCGATGTAGGCGTTGGTGTTGGCCGGGTTGCCGACCACCAGCACCTTGACGTTGCGCGACGCGACGGCGTTCAGGGCCTTGCCCTGGGCCGTGAAGATCTGGGCGTTGGCAGCCAGCAGGTCGGCACGCTCCATGCCCGGGCCACGCGGACGAGCGCCGACCAGCAGCGCGTAGTCGGTGTCCTTGAAGGCGGTCATCGGGTCGGAGTGGGCCTCGATGCCGGCCAGCAGCGGGAAGGCGCAGTCTTCCAGCTCCATGATCACGCCCTTGAGGGCTTCCTGGGCCTTCTCGACCGGCACTTCCAGCAGTTGCAGGATCACCGGCTGGTCCTTGCCCAGCATTTCGCCCGAGGCGATGCGAAACAGCAGTGCGTAACCGATTTGGCCAGCGGCGCCGGTGACGGCCACACGAACGGGACTCTTGCTCATGGAGGAACTCCTGGTGGAATGAAAGGAACTGGCGACTCAGCCGCGCGCTGGCTGGGGTTGACACGATTCAAGACGGTGTCAGTGCCGCGCTGCAACGGTGAATCAGAAGTATCGCGCAGTCTAGGGATAGACCCTGGGTGCGTCAACGATCTTATGTCTTATATAAGACATCTGTTGACATTTGGTTGCGCCGCCGGGCCGGCTTGTGCTGCAATCGCGAACATGTCGCATATTGCGTCCAATACGCCGCCCAATCCTGCCGCCGATGCGGCCGGCGAGTCGACGCCTGCGTTCAGCCCGCTCTATCAGCAGATCAAGGCGCTGATCATGCGTGGCCTGCAGGGCGGCGAATGGAAGCCCGGCGAGGCGATTCCGAGCGAGCTCGACCTGGCCGCGCGTTTCAAGGTCAGCCAGGGCACCGTGCGCAAGGCCATCGACGAACTGGCGGCCGAGAACCTGCTGGTGCGCCGGCAGGGCAAGGGCACGTTCGTCGCGACCCACAACGAAGAGAAGATCCAGTACCGGTTCCTGCGGCTGCAACCCGAAGACGGCGGCCCGCCGCTGCCGATGCAGCGCGAGTTTCTCGATTGCCGACGCCTGCGTGCGCCGGTCGACGTGGTTCGCTCGCTCGATCTGCGCTCGGGCGACATGGTGGTGCAGATCCGCCGCACGCTCTCGCAGGCCGGCAGGCCGATCGTGCTCGACGATATCTGGCTGCCCGGCAATCTGTTCAAGGGCCTGACTGCCGAGCGCCTGAGCGAGTATCGCGGGCCGCTCTACAGCCTGTTCGAATCCGAATTCGGCGTGCGCATGATTCGCGCCGAAGAGAAGATCCGTGCCATCGGTGCCGATCGTTCCGTCGCAACCTTGTTGTGCGTGAGTGAAGGCACTCCGTTGCTGAGCGTCGAACGCCTGTCGCTGACCTATGGCGACAAGCCGGTCGAGCTGCGGCGCGGCCTCTACAACACCACGCATCATCATTACCGCAACGAGTTGAGCTGATGCTGACAACACACCGCGATGCCAGGGCAAGTAACAGACTGCTGCATTGCAATAAAATCCTACGGTTTCTCTGTGATCACAAGAAGGCACGCCATGGCTGACTCGACCCCGCAACGCCCGGTCTTTCGCAACATCCACATCACCGACATCGCGAGCTACCGGTTACCCCCGGCGGGCATCGTGTCGATCCTGCACCGCGTCAGCGGCGCGATGATGTTTCTCCTGTTGCCCCTGATCATCTGGTTCTTCGATACCAGCGTGACTTCCGAGGTGTCGTACGAAGAGTTCACCGCGGCATTCAGTTCCGGTATCGGATTCGTGCCGGGCGTGCTGGTCAAGCTGGTGGCGCTGGGCCTGATCTGGGCCTACCTGCACCACTTCATCGCCGGCGTGCGCCATCTCTGGATGGACGCCACCCACAGCGTCACCAAGCAGCATGGCCACTCTTCGGCGCTGGTCACGCTGGTTTCCAGCGTGCTGCTGACGCTGGCGCTGGGCGCCAAGCTCTTCGGTCTGTTCTGACCCCCCGTCCCACCGGTTCTCAATAGACGAAATCACCATGTCCCAGAACTACGGATCCAAGCGCATCGTCGTCGGTGCGCACTACGGCCTTCGCGACTGGCTGGCCCAGCGTGTCACCGCCGTGCTGATGGCGCTGTTCACCGTGGCCCTGCTGCTGCAGGTGCTGTTCGGCGGCCCCATCGGCTACGAGCGCTGGTCAGGCATCTTCTCGCAGCAGTGGATGAAGGTGCTGACCTTCGTGCTGATCATCTCTCTCGCCTGGCACGCCTGGGTGGGCATGCGTGACATCTGGATGGACTACATCAAGCCCGTCGGTCTGCGGCTGTCGCTGCAGGTGTTCACGCTCGTGTGGCTCGTCGGCACTGCCGGCTGGGCGATCCAAGTTCTCTGGAGACTCTGATGGCTGTTGGTTCCAATCTGCCGCGTCGCAAGTTCGACGTGGTCATCGTCGGTGCGGGCGGCTCGGGCATGCGCGCATCGCTGCAACTGGCTCAGGCCGGCCTCAACGTGGCCGTGCTGAGCAAGGTCTTCCCGACCCGTTCGCACACGGTGGCTGCCCAGGGCGGCATCGGTGCGTCGCTGGGCAACATGTCGGAAGACAACTGGCACTACCACTTCTACGACACCATCAAGGGCTCCGACTGGCTGGGCGACCAGGACGCCATCGAGTTCATGTGCCGTGAAGCCGGCAAGGTGGTGTACGAGCTCGAGCACTTCGGCATGCCGTTCGATCGCAATGCCGACGGCACGATCTACCAGCGTCCGTTCGGTGGTCACACCGCCAACTACGGCGAGAAGCCCGTGCAGCGCGCCTGCGCCGCAGCCGACCGCACCGGTCACGCGATGCTGCACACGCTGTACCAGCAGAACGTCAAGTCGCGCACCCAGTTCTTCGTCGAATGGATGGCGCTCGACCTCATCCGCGACAGTGAAGGCGACGTGCTCGGCGTCACCGCCCTCGAGATGGAGACCGGCGACGTCTACATCCTCGAAGCCAAGACCACGCTGTTTGCCACCGGTGGCGCCGGTCGCATCTTCGCGGCCAGCACCAACGCCTTCATCAACACCGGCGACGGCCTGGGCATGGCGGCGCGCGCCAACATCCCGCTGCAGGACATGGAGTTCTGGCAGTTCCACCCGACCGGCGTGCACAACGCCGGCGTGCTGCTGACCGAAGGCTGCCGTGGCGAAGGCGCGATCCTGCGCAACGTCAACGGCGAGCGTTTCATGGAGCGCTATGCCCCGACGCTGAAGGACCTGGCGCCGCGCGACTTCGTCAGCCGCTGCATGGACCAGGAAATCAAGGAAGGTCGCGGCTGCGGTCCCAACAAGGACTACATCAACCTCGACATGACCCACCTGGGCGGCGACACCATCCTCAAGCGCCTGCCCTCGGTGTTCGAGATCGGTCACAACTTCGCCAACGTCGACATCACCAAGGAATCGATCCCCGTGGTGCCGACCATCCACTACCAGATGGGTGGCATCCCGACCAACATCAACGGTCAGGTGGTCGTGCCCAAGGGTGGCGATCACAAGAGCGTGGTCAACGGCCTGTACGCGGTGGGCGAGTGCTCCTGCGTGTCGGTGCACGGCGCCAACCGCCTGGGCACCAACTCGCTGCTCGACCTGCTGGTGTTCGGTCGCGCGGCCGGCAACCACATCGTCGACGCGCTCAAGAGCGCACCCAGGTCGCACAAGGATCTGCCCAAGGATGCGGCCGACTTCTCGCTCGCCCGCCTGGCGCGCCTGGATGGCAGCGCCAAGGGCGAGTACGCGCAGGACGTCGCCAACGACCTGCGCAGCACGATGCAGCAGCACGCCGGCGTGTTCCGCACCCAGAAGTCGATGAACGAGGGTGTGCTCAAGATCAATGCGATGCGCGAGCGCGTCAAGGCGATCACGCTCAAGGACAAGTCCAAGGTCTTCAACACCGCCCGCATCGAGGCGCTCGAAGTCGACAACCTGATCGAGGCTGCGCAGGCCACGATGACCTCGGCTGCAGCCCGCACCGAATGCCGTGGCGCACACACCGTGAACGACTACGAGCGCGGTGCCGACGACGCCGAGTTCCCGCTCGGCCGCAACGACAAGGAATGGATGAAGCACACCCTCTGGGACAGCGCCACCAACAGCCTGTCGTACAAGCCGGTGAACCTGAAACCGCTGACGGTGGAATCCGTTCCGCCCAAGGTCCGCACCTTCTGATCGCAGCGAGAACAAACCATGGCCAAGCGCACTTTCCAGATCTACCGCTACGATCCTGACAAGGACAGCAAGCCCTACATGCAGTCGATCGACGTCGAACTCGACGGCCACGAACGCATGCTGCTCGATGCCCTGATCAAGCTCAAGGCCGTCGACCCGACGCTGAGCTTCCGCCGTTCCTGCCGTGAAGGCGTGTGCGGTTCGGACGCGATGAACATCAACGGCAAGAACGGTCTGGCCTGCCTGACCAACATGCGTGACCTGCCGGGCGTCATCGTGCTCAAGCCGCTGCCGGGCCTGCCGGTCATCCGCGACCTGATCGTGGACATGACGCAGTTCTTCAAGCAGTACAACTCGATCAAGCCCTACCTCCTCAACGACAGCATCCCGCCCGACAAGGAGCGCCTGCAGTCGCCCGAAGAGCGCGACGAGCTCAACGGCCTGTACGAGTGCATCCTGTGCGCGAGCTGCTCGACCAGCTGCCCGAGCTTCTGGTGGAACCCCGACAAGTTCGTCGGCCCGGCCGGCCTGCTGCAGGCCTACCGCTTCATCGCCGACAGCCGTGATCAAGGCACCAGCGAGCGCCTTGACAACCTCGAGGATCCGTACCGCCTGTTCCGCTGCCACACCATCATGAATTGCGTCGATGTCTGCCCGAAGGGACTGAACCCCACCAAGGCGATCGGCAAGATCAAAGAACTGATGGTGCGTCGCGCTGTCTGATCACCCTGGTCAGAACCCTGCAAGACCCGCAATGGACACTGCCCTGCTCGATGCCCGCTCACTGAGCAAACTGCGTTGGCGTTGCCGCCGTGGTCTGCTGGAGAACGACCTTTTCATCGAGCGCTTTTTCCAGCGCTACGAGGACGTCCTGACCGTGTGGCAAGCCGCCGGTCTGGATGCCCTGATGGATTTGGCCGATAACGATCTGCTGGACCTGCTGCTGCAGCGAAGCGAACCCCAGGGCGAGCTCGCGAGCCCCGAGGTGCTGCAGGTACTGGCCCAGTTGCGCGAGCGCCCGCCGCGGTGACGTGCAGCCCCGATGTCCCGCTCTGCAAATTTGCGCCGATCTGATTTGACTTGAAGAGGAAACAGCCATGATGACCCCCTCCGACGTGAAAGCCACGCTATCGTTCTCCGATGGCAGCGCTTCGATGGACTTGCCGATCTACAAGGGCACCATCGGTCCCGATGTCATCGACATCCGCAAGCTCTACGCCCAGACCGGCAAGTTCACCTACGACCCGGGTTTCCTGTCCACGGCCTCGTGCCAGTCGGCCATCACCTACATCGACGGTGACAAGGGCGAGCTGCTGTATCGCGGCTACCCCATCGAGCAGCTCGCCACCCAGTGCGACTACCTCGACACCTGCTACCTGCTGCTCAACGGCGAACTGCCCGACACCACCCAGCGTGGCGACTTCCACAAGCTCGTGATCAACCACACGATGGTCAACGAGCAGATGCAGTTCTTCCTGCGCGGCTTCCGTCGTGACGCCCACCCGATGGCGGTGCTGACCGGTTTGATCGGCGGTCTGTCGGCCTTCTATCACGACAGCACGGACATCAACAACCCGAAGCATCGCGAGATCTCGGCCATCCGCCTGATCGCCAAGATGCCCACGCTGGTGGCGATGGCCTACAAGTACGGCATCGGCCAGCCCTACATGTACCCGAAGAACGACCTGAGCTACTCGGGCAACTTCCTGCGCATGATGTTCGGCACGCCGTGCGAGGAGTACGTGGTCAACCCGGTGCTCGAGCGCGCGCTGGACCGCATCTTCATCCTGCACGCCGACCACGAGCAGAACGCCTCGACCTCGACCGTGCGCCTGTGCGGCTCGTCGGGCACCAACCCGTTCGCCGCCATCGCCGCCGGTGTCGCCTGCCTGTGGGGCCCTGCCCACGGCGGCGCCAACGAAGCCTGCCTGAACATGCTGGAAGACATCCAGCGCCAAGGCGGCGTGTCCAAGGTCGGCGAGTTCATGGAGAAGGTCAAGGACAAGAACTCCGGCGTCAAGCTGATGGGTTTCGGTCACCGCGTCTACAAGAACTACGACCCGCGTGCCAAGCTGATGCAGGAAACCTGCAACGAAGTGCTGGCCGAACTGGGCCTGGAGAACGACCCGCTGTTCAAGCTCGCCAAGGAGCTGGAGAAGATCGCGCTGGAAGACGAGTACTTCGTCAGCCGCAAGCTCTACCCGAACGTCGACTTCTACTCCGGCATCGTGCAGCGCGCCATCGGCATTCCGGTGAACCTGTTCACCGGCATCTTTGCCCTGGCCCGCACGGTCGGCTGGATCGCCCAGCTCAACGAGATGATCGGCGACCCCGAGTACAAGATCGGCCGCCCGCGTCAGCTGTTCTCCGGCTCGGTGCCGCGCGACGTCAAGCCGATCGGTCAGCGCTGATCGATCCCATCCGTGCCGCGTGTCTCGCGGCGCGATGAAGACAAAGGCTCCTTCGGGAGCCTTTGTCGTTTCCGTCGAGCCGAAGAATCACCGTTCATCAGCCCACGAAAAAGCCGCCCGAAGGCGGCTCGTCATGGCACGACCGGCTTACCGGTCGATCCGTGCCGTTTACAGCAGCGCCTTCAGCAGGCGTGCCATCTCGCTGGGGTTGCGGGTGATCGTGAAACCGCACTCCTCCATGATCGCGAGCTTGGCGTCCGCCGTGTCCGCGCCACCGCTGATCAGCGCACCGGCATGGCCCATGCGCTTGCCCGCGGGCGCCGTCACGCCCGCGATGAAACCGACGATCGGCTTCTTCATGTTCGCCTTGCACCACATCGCCGCTTCGGCTTCATCGGGGCCGCCGATCTCGCCGATCATGATCACCGCATCGGTGTCCGGATCGTCGTTGAAGGCGCGCATCACGTCGATGTGCTTCAAGCCGTTGATCGGGTCGCCGCCGATGCCCACCGCGCTCGATTGGCCCAGGCCGATCTCGGTCAGCTGGGCGACCGCTTCATACGTCAGCGTGCCCGAACGGCTCACCACGCCGATGCGGCCCTTGCGGTGGATGTGGCCGGGCATGATGCCGATCTTGATCTCCTCGGGCGTGATCAGGCCCGGGCAGTTGGGGCCCAGCAGCAGCGTCTTCTTGCCGCCGGCGGCTTCCTTGGCCTTCATCTTGTTGCGCACTTCGAGCATGTCCCGAACCGGGATGCCTTCGGTGATGCAGATCGCCAGGTCCAGGTCGGCTTCGACCGCTTCCCAGATCGCCGCTGCCGCGCCGGCGGGCGGCACGTAGATCACGCTGACGGTCGCGCCTTGCTGCTGCGCGGCTTCCTTGACGCTGGCGTAGATGGGGATGTCGGCGAACTTCTCGCCCGCCTTCTTCGGGTTCACGCCCGCGACGAAGGCGTTCTTGCCGTTGGCATAGGCCTGGCAGCCCAGCGTGTGGAACTGGCCGGTCTTGCCGGTGATGCCCTGCGTGATGACGCGGGTGTCTTTGTTGATGAGAATCGACATGTTCTGTTGCTCCGGGCTTACTTGACGGCGTTGACGATCGCGGTCGCGGCTTCGGCCATCGTGTCCGCAGCGATGATCGGCAGGCCCGATTCGGCCAGCATCTTCTTGCCCAGGTCCTCGTTGGTGCCCTTCATGCGCACCACCAGCGGCACCGACAGGTTGACCGCCTTGCAGGCCGTGATCACGCCTTCGGCGATGGTGTCGCACTTCATGATGCCGCCGAAGATGTTGACCAGGATGCCCTTGACCTCGGGGTTCTTGAGCATGATCTTGAAGGCTTCGGTCACCTTCTCGGCGGTGGCGCCACCGCCGACGTCGAGGAAGTTGGCCGGCTCGCCGCCGAACAGCTTGATGGTGTCCATCGTCGCCATCGCCAGGCCCGCGCCGTTGACCAGGCAGCCGATGTTGCCGTCCAGGCTGATGTAGGCCAGATCGAACTTGCTGGCTTCGACTTCGGCCGGATCTTCTTCGTCGAGGTCGCGGCAGGCGACGATCTCGGGGTGGCGGAACAGCGCGTTGGCGTCGAAGTTGAACTTGGCGTCCAGCGCGATCAGGCCGCCCTTGCTGTCACGGTTGAGCGGGTTGATCTCGACCAGCGAGGCGTCCGTCTCCATGTAGCAGCGGTAGAGGTTCTGGAACAGGGTGACGGCCTGCGCGATCGACTCGGCCGGCAGGCCGATGGCGCGGGCGATCTTCTCGGCCTGCTCGGCGCCCAGGCCGGTCAGCGGGTCGATCACTTCGGTGATGATCTTCTCGGGCGTCGAGTGGGCGACTTCCTCGATGTCCATGCCGCCTTCGCTCGATGCGATGAAGGCGACCTTCTGCGACTGGCGGTCGGTGACCAGGGAGACGTAGTACTCCTTCTGGATGTCGGCGCCGTCTTCGATGTAGAGGCGGCGCACCTTCTGGCCTTCGGGGCCGGTCTGGTGCGTGACCAGCTGCATGCCCAGGATCTGCTCGGCGAGCTTCTTGACGTCATCGAGGCTCTTGGCGACCTTGACGCCCCCGCCCTTGCCACGGCCACCGGCGTGGATCTGCGCCTTCACGACCCACACCGGGCCGCCGAGCTTCTGCGCGGCTTCCACCGCCTCTTGCACCGTGAACGCAGCATGGCCGCGCGGCACCGGAATGTCGAACTGGCGCAGGATCGCCTTGCCTTGGTACTCGTGGATTTTCACTGGGACGGCTCCTCGTAGGATGTGGGATGCAGGGGGTGGGGAAACGTGGGGTGACGTTGGCCTGTGCAGCGCGGCGCACTCTGCGCCCTCAAGCTGACCTCAAGCTGAGTCCGCTCAATCTGCGGCGGCGGCCAGGCCGTTCTCGAAATGGGCATGCATCAGGCAGCGTGCGGCCTCGGGGTCGCGCCGCTCGATGGCCGCCATCAGCGCGCGGTGTTCGGCCAGCGACTCGTCGATGCGGCCCTGCTTGAACAGCGAGTGGTGGCGGTTGAGCTTCATGACCTTGCGCAGGTCGTTGACGATCTGCATCCGCCAGCGGTTGCCCGCCAGCAGCTGGATCTGGGCGTGGAACGCCTCGTTGGTGGCGAAGAAGAACTCGCGCTGCTGCACCTCGCGCTCGAGCTGGTTGTGCAGGGCGCGCAACTGGGCCAGCTGGACCTCGCTGGCGTGGGTGGCCACCTCGGCGGCGGCATCGGCCTCGAGCAGCGCCATGATGTGATAGACCTGCTTCACGTCCTGCGTCGACATCTCGGTGACATAGGCGCCGCGCCGCACCTTCATCGTCACCAGCCCCTCGACCGCCAGCACCTTCAGTGCTTCGCGCAGGGGCGTGCGGCTGATGCCGAACTCGGCCGTCAGCTTCTGCTCGTCGATCCAGCTGCCCGGCTCCAGTTCGCGATTGAAGATCTGCTCGCGCAGGCGCTCGGCCACGTCCTGGTAGAGGGCGCGCGGCGAGAGACTGGTTTCGGCGGTGGGCAATGACACGGCGGATGTCGTTTTGGAGTCAGACTTGAATTCATAATTATGCATCATGTATCATCGCTGAGCGCGTCTGCTCAGGAAACCACGATGTCTCAGTCCAAAGAATTTCAGTCCGCCACGCTCGAACAGTGGGCCAAGGCGGCTGCCAAGTCCGCTCCCGGCGGTGATGTGTCGGCACTGAACTGGCACACGCCCGAGGGCATCGTCGTCAAGCCGCTGTACACCGCGGCCGACACCGCCGACCTGCCCTATGCGGACACGCTGCCGGGCTTCGAGCCCTTCCTGCGCGGCCCGCAGGCCACGATGTACGCGGTGCGGCCGTGGACCATCCGCCAGTACGCCGGTTTCTCGACCGCCGAAGAATCGAACGCCTTCTACCGCAAGGCGCTGGCTGCCGGCGGGCAGGGCGTGTCGGTCGCCTTCGACCTGGCCACGCACCGCGGCTATGACAGCGATCACCCGCGCGTGACCGGCGACGTCGGCAAGGCCGGCGTGGCGATCGATTCGGTCGAGGACATGAAGATCCTGTTCGACCAGATCCCGCTCGACAAGGTGTCGGTCTCGATGACGATGAACGGTGCCGTGCTGCCGGTGCTGGCCGGCTACGTGGTGGCGGCCGAAGAGCAGGGCGTGAGCCAGGACAAGTTGAGCGGCACGATCCAGAACGACATCCTCAAGGAGTTCATGGTCCGCAACACCTACATCTACGGCCCCGAGCCGTCGATGCGGATCATCGGCGACATCATCGAGTACACGGCGCAGAACATGCCGAAGTTCAACTCGATCTCGATCTCCGGCTATCACATGCAGGAAGCCGGCGCCAACCAGGCGCTCGAACTCGCCTTCACGCTCGCCGACGGCAAGGAGTACGTCAAGACCGCCATCGCCAAGGGCATGGACGTCGACGACTTCGCCGGGCGCCTCTCGTTCTTCTGGGCGATCGGGATGAACTTCTATCTCGAGATCGCCAAGATGCGCGCGGCACGTCTCTTGTGGACCCGCATCATGAAAGGCTTCGACGCCAAGAAGCCCAAGAGCCTGATGCTGCGCACGCACTGCCAGACCAGCGGCTGGTCGCTGACCGAGCAGGATCCGTACAACAACGTCGTGCGCACCGCCATCGAGGCGATGGCCGCGGTCTTCGGCGGCACGCAGAGCCTGCACACCAACGCCTTCGACGAGGCCATCGCGCTGCCCACCGATACCAGCGCCCGCATCGCCCGCAACACCCAGCTGATCATCCAGGAAGAGACCCACATCACCAGCGTGGTCGACCCCTGGGCCGGCAGCTACATGATGGAGAAGCTGACGCAGGACATGGCCGACAAGGCCTGGTCCATCATCGAGGAAGTCGAGGCGATGGGCGGCATGACCAAGGCGGTCGATTCGGGTTGGGCCAAGCTCAAGATCGAAGCCAGTGCGGCCGAGAAGCAGGCCCGCATCGACTCGGGCCGCGACGTCATCGTCGGCGTCAACAAGTACAAGCTGGCCAAGGAAGACGCGGTCGAGATCCGCGAGGTCGACAACGTCGCCGTGCGGCTGTCGCAGATCGAGCGCCTGAAGGCCATCAAGGCCGCACGCGACACCGCCGCCGTCAACGCGGCCCTGCAGGCGCTGACCGACGCGGCCGCCGCTGCCAACGGCAACCTGCTCGACCTGGCGATCAAAGCGATCCGCCTGCGCGCCACGGTCGGCGAGGTCAGCGATGCGCTCGAGAAGGTGTTCGGCCGCCACCGCGCCGACATCCAGAAGGTCACCGGCGTCTACGCCGCGGCCTACGACTCGGCCGAAGGCTGGGAGAAGCTGCAGACCGAGATCGCCGCCTTCGCCGAGGAACAGGGCCGCCGCCCGCGCGTGATGATCGCCAAGCTCGGCCAGGACGGTCACGACCGTGGCGCCAAGGTGGTGGCCACGGCCTACGCCGACCTCGGCTTCGACGTCGACATGGGACCGCTGTTCCAGACCCCCGAAGAATGCGCGCGCCAGGCGATCGAGAACGACGTGCACGCGGTGGGTGTCTCCACGCTCGCAGCCGGCCACAAGACGCTGGTGCCGGCCATCATCGCGGCGCTGAAAGATCAGGGCGCCGACGACATCATCGTGTTCGTCGGCGGCGTGATCCCGGCGCAGGACTACGGCTACCTGTACGACGCCGGCGTGAAGGGCATCTTCGGCCCCGGCACGCCGATTCCGGCGTCGGCCAAGACGGTGCTCGAGCAGATCCGCGAGCGGTTCAGCGCAGCGGCCTGATCGGGCTGCGATACGCTGCAGGCCCCGCCACGCTGCTTCACGCCTCATGCCCACTGGTGCCGTCCATCAACTCTCGTTGACGCCTGCAGGCGAAGGCGATTTCGAGGCCCTGCTGGCCTTGCGCATGTCCGCCATGCGCGAGAGCCTCGAGCGCGCCGGCCGCTTCGACCCCGAACGTGTGCGCGAGCGCCTGAGCCGCGGCTTCAACCCCGCGCACACCCGCCACATCCTGCGTGACGGCGAGCTGGTCGGCTTCGTGGTGGTGATCCCGCGCGACCAGGACCTGCTGCTCGACCACCTCTACATCCACCCCAGCGCGCAGGGCGAAGGCATCGGCGCCTGGGTGATGCGGCGCGTGCTGGCCGAGGCCGACGTGCGGTCCATGCCGGTCTACGTGACGGCTCTCAAGCACAGCGACGCCACGCGCTTCTACGAGCGCCACGGCTTCGTTCTGCAGGCCGAGGGCGAATGGGATCTCTACTTCCGCCGCCCGGCCCACCCCGCCAGCGACCATGACTGAATCTTTCGACACGCTGGCCGACGCGCAGCGCGCGCTGGCCACGGCCATCGTGGGCGCCCCGGGGGCCGCGCAGCGGCGCGCGATGGCCAAGACCATCACGCTGCTCGAATCGACCCGCACCGATCACCGCCTGGCTGCCGATGCGCTGCTCAACGCCTTGCTGCCCTTCACCGGCCGCTCGTTCCGGATCGGCATCTCGGGTGTGCCTGGCGTGGGCAAGTCGACCTTCATCGAGGCGCTGGGCCTCTACCTGATCGAGCGTGGCCACCGCGTGGCGGTGCTGGCGGTCGATCCGTCGTCGAGCGTGTCGGGTGGCTCGATCCTCGGCGACAAGACCCGCATGGAGCACCTGTCTGTCAACGAACACGCCTACATCCGGCCGAGCCCGTCGTCGGGCACGCTCGGTGGCGTGGCCGACAAGACCCGCGAGAGCATGCTCGTCACCGAGGCGGCGGGTTACGACATCGTCATCGTCGAGACCGTCGGCGTCGGCCAGAGCGAGACCTCGGTGGCGGCGATGACCGACATGTTCGTGCTGCTGCAACTGCCCAACGCCGGCGACGACCTGCAGGCGATCAAGAAGGGCGTGATGGAGCTGGCTGACCTGGTGGTCATCAACAAGGCCGACATCGACCCCGACGCGGCCACCCGCGCCCGCGCCCAGATCACCAGCGCGCTGCGCCTGCTCGGGATGCACGCCTTGCACGGCCACCCGGACCACGCTCACGGCGGCGCGCCGGCCAAGCCGGCATGGCAGCCGCAGGTGCTGCAGCTGAGTGCGCTCAAGGGCGCCGGGCTGCCCGAGTTCTGGGCCGCCGTCAGCCAGTT
Organism: Leptothrix cholodnii SP-6; assembly: GCF_000019785.1. Taxonomy (NCBI): domain Bacteria; kingdom Pseudomonadati; phylum Pseudomonadota; class Betaproteobacteria; order Burkholderiales; family Sphaerotilaceae; genus Leptothrix; species Leptothrix cholodnii. The sequence goes on along the minus strand of NC_010524.1, from coordinate 2,965,687 downwards.
CCGCGATCTGCAGACCGCCAACGGCCGGCTCGCCCAGCGCCGCCAGCAGCAGACCCAATCCTGGATGTGGGAGCGCATCGAAGCCGGCCTGCGCGAGCGCTTTCGTGCCCATGCGCAGGTGCGCCAGGCGCTGCCCGCGATCACCGACGACGTGCGCGCCGGCCGCGTCGCCGCGTCGGTGGCCGCGCGGCGGCTGCTCGACCTGTCCACATCCCCCTGATTCCAACCCCGTTCACGCAAACCCGAACCCGCAGGGCCAGGCCCGAGGAGCACACACACCATGCACGACATCCAGCAGATGCTCGAAGAAAAGCGCGCCAAGGCCCGACTGGGCGGCGGACAAAAGCGCATCGACGCCCAGCACGGCAAGGGCAAGCTGACCGCGCGCGAGCGCCTCGAACTGCTGTTCGATGACGGCACCTTCGAGGAATGGGACATGTTCGTCGAGCACCGCTGCGTCGACTTCGGCATGGCCGACACCAAGATCCCCGGCGACGGCGTCGTCACCGGCTACGGCATGATCAACGGCCGCCTCGCCTTTGCCTTCAGCCAGGATTTCACCGTCTTCGGCGGCGCGCTCTCCGAGGCTCACGCCGAGAAGATCTGCAAGGTCATGGACCAGGCGATGAAGGTCGGCGCGCCGGTGATCGGCCTCAACGACTCGGGCGGTGCGCGCATTCAGGAGGGCGTGGCCTCGCTCGGCGGTTATGCCGACGTGTTCCAGAAGAACGTCATGGCCAGCGGCGTGATTCCGCAGATCAGCATGATCATGGGCCCGTGCGCGGGCGGCGCGGTGTACTCGCCGTCGATGACCGACTTCATCTTCATGGTTAAGGACACGAGCTACATGTTCGTCACCGGCCCCGAAGTGGTGAAGACCGTGACGCACGAGGACGTGACGGCCGAGGAACTGGGCGGTGCCACCACGCACACCAGCAAGAGCGGCGTGGCCGACCTGGCCTTCGAGAACGACGTCGAGGCGCTGCTGATGCTGCGCCGCTTCTTCAACTACCTGCCGCTCAACAACCGCGAGAAGCCGCCGGTGCGCCCGAGCGGCGACCCGGCCAATCGCCTCGACCCTTCGCTCGACACGCTGGTGCCGGACAACCCGAACAAGGCCTACGACATCAAGGAGCTGATCACCAAGGTGGTCGATGACGGCGACTTCTTCGAGCTGCAGCCCGACTACGCCGCCAACATCGTCATCGGCATGGCGCGCATGGAAGGCCAGACGGTCGGCATCGTCGCCAACAACCCGCTGGTGCTGGCCGGCTGCCTGGACATCAAGAGCTCGATCAAGGCGGCGCGTTTCGTGCGCTTCTGCGACGCGTTCAACATCCCCGTGATCACCTTCGTCGACGTGCCCGGCTTCATGCCCGGCACCTCGCAGGAATACGGCGGCATCATCAAGCACGGCGCCAAGCTGCTGTACGCGTACGCCGAGTGCACCGTGCCGAAGGTGACCGTGATCACCCGCAAGGCCTATGGCGGCGCCTACGACGTGATGGCCTCCAAGCACCTGCGCGGTGACGTCAACTTCGCCTGGCCGAATGCCGAGATCGCCGTGATGGGCGCCAAGGGCGCGGTCGAGATCATCTTCCGCGAGGACAAGGGCGACCCGGCCAAGCTGGCCGCGAAGGAAGCCGAATACAAGGCGCGTTTCGCCAACCCCTTCGTGGCCGGCGCGCGCGGCTTCATCGACGACGTGATCCAGCCGCACGAGACCCGCAAGCGCATCTGCCGCTCGCTGGTGATGCTGCGCGACAAGAAGCTCGAAAACCCCTGGCGCAAGCACGGCAACATCCCCCTGTGATTGGCCAAGGAGAAAAGAACATGTTCACCAAGATCCTCATTGCCAACCGCGGCGAAATCGCCTGCCGCGTCATCAAGACCGCCCAGAAGATGGGCATCAAGACGGTGGCCGTCTATTCCGAGGCCGACCGCGACGCGCGCCACGTCGAACTGGCTGACGAGTCCGTGCTGCTCGGCCCGGCGCCCTCGCGCGAGTCGTATCTGGTCGCCGACAAGATCATTGCCGCCTGCAAGGCCACCGGCGCCCAGGCGGTGCATCCGGGCTACGGCTTTCTGTCCGAGAACGAGGCCTTTGCGCGCCGGCTCGAAGAAGAAGGCATCACCTTCATCGGCCCCAAGCACTATTCGATCGCGGCCATGGGCGACAAGATCGCCTCGAAGAAGCTGGCACTCGAAGCCAAGGTCAACACGATCCCCGGCTACAACAATGCCATCGACACGCCCGAGCAGGCGGTCGAGATCGCCAAGGGCATCGGCTACCCGGTGATGATCAAGGCCTCGGCCGGCGGCGGCGGCAAAGGCCTGCGGGTCGCGTTCAATGACAAGGAGGCCTTCGAGGGCTTCTCGTCATGCCGCAATGAAGCGCGCAACAGCTTCGGCGACGACCGCGTGTTCATCGAGAAATACGTGCTCGAGCCGCGCCACATCGAGATCCAGGTGCTCGGCGACAGCCACGGCAACGTGCTGTACCTCAATGAGCGCGAATGCTCGATCCAGCGCCGCCACCAGAAGGTGATCGAAGAGGCGCCGTCGCCCTTCATCAGCGACGCCACCCGCCGTGCGATGGGCGAGCAGGCCGTGGCATTGGCCAAGGCCGTGAAGTACCAGAGCGCGGGCACGGTCGAGTTCGTGGTCGGCAAGGACCAGGACTTCTATTTCCTGGAGATGAACACCCGCCTGCAGGTGGAGCACCCGGTCACCGAGTGCATCACCGGGCTGGACCTGGTCGAGCAGATGATCCGCGTGGCCGCCGGTGAGGCGCTGACCTTCAAGCAGGAAGACATCAAGCGCGACGGCTGGGCGATCGAGTGCCGCATCAATGCCGAGGATCCGTTTCGCAACTTCCTGCCGTCGACCGGCCGGCTGGTGCGTTATGCACCGCCGGCGCAGACGCTCGAACAGTCGGTGCCCACGCTCGAAGGCGAGGCCTATGCGGGCGGCGCGTTCGGCGGTGTACGCGTGGACACCGGCGTCTACGAAGGCGGCGAGATCCCGATGTTCTACGACTCGATGATCGCCAAGCTGATCGTGCACGCGCGCAACCGCACCGAGGCGATCGCCAAGATGCGCGAGGCGCTCAACGGCTTCGTGATCCGCGGCATCAGCAGCAACATCCCGTTCCAGGCCGCGCTGCTGGCGCATCCGAAGTTCGTCACCGGCGAGTTCAACACCGGCTTCATCGCCGAACACTATGCCCACGGCTTCAAGGCCGAGGACGTGCCGCACGACGACCCGCTGTTCCTGGTCGCGCTGGCCGCCTTCGTGCGCCGCAAGGCCCGCGAACGCGCGGCCGGCATCAGCGGCCAGCTGCCCGGCCACGGCGTGAAGGACGCGCCCAACCTGGTGGTCGCGGTGCTGGGCGCGCAGGGTCAGCACGTCTATCACGAGGTCACCGTCAGCGGCTACGACGCAGTGGCCGAAACCGCCAACGTGATCGTGGGCGAACAGACCTACGCCATCCGCAGCCACACCAAGCTCGGCGACCTGCTGATGACCGGCCTGTGCAACGGCCGGCCGTTCATGGCGCAGGTCGAACGCGGTTCGGCCAAGAAGCCGCTGGCGATGCGCGTGGCCCACAACGGCACGCAGATCGAGGCGATGGTGCTGTCGCCGCAGGCGGCGCAACTGATGAAGCTGATGCCCTACAAGGCACCGGCCGACACCAGCAAGTTCCTGCTCTCGCCGATGCCGGGCCTGCTGGCCGACGTGTCGGTGCAGGTCGGCCAGACCGTGCAGGCGGGCGAGAAGCTCGCGGTGATCGAGGCCATGAAGATGGAGAACATCCTCAGCGCCGCGCAGGACTGCGTGGTCGCCGAGGTGCTGGCCAAGAAGGGCGAGAGCCTGTCGGTCGATCAGCCGATCCTGCGGTTCGCCTGATGCGCACGGAGTCCATCGCCATGACCAAACCATTCCGCATCCTGGGCATCCAGCAGATCGCCATCGGCGGCACCGACAAGCAGCGGCTCAAGAACCTGTGGGTCGACATCTTCGGCCTGTCGGTCAAGAGCACCTTCGTCAGCGAACGCGAGAACGTCGACGAGGACATCTGCGCATTGGGCACCGGCGCGACTGCCGTCGAGGTCGACCTGATGCAGCCGCTCGACATCGACAAGAAGCCCGCCGTGCACGCCACGCCGCTCAACCACGTCGGCCTGTGGGTCGACGACCTGCCCAAGGCGGTCGAGTGGATGACCGCCAACGGCGTGCGTTTCGCGCCCGGCGGCATCCGCCAGGGTGCGGCGGGTCACGACATCTGCTTCATTCATCCGAAGGGCAACGAGCAGTTCCCGGTGGGCGGTGAAGGGGTATTGATCGAGCTGGTGCAGGCACCGCCTGAAGTGGTGTCCGCACTCGGTTGATTCACTTGCAAAGAAGGCATCGCGGGCTTCGGTTTGACAGGGCTTTGTCAGGCCGTCGCGCTGAAATCGAAGGCAATTGCCGAGGAGACATTGAATGACGAATTACGTTGATTTCCATCGCCGCTCGATCGACGACCGCGAGGGCTTCTGGGGCGAACAGGCCCAGCTCGTGCACTGGCACGAACAGCCGACACAGGTGTGCGACTACAGCAATCCGCCGTTCGCCAAATGGTTCGTCGGCGGCAAGACCAACCTCTGCTACAACGCCGTCGACCGCCACCTGGTCGATCGGCCTGATCAGAACGCGCTGATCTTCGTCTCGACCGAAACCGAGCAGGAAAAGATCTACAGCTTCCGCGACCTGCACGCCGAAGTGCAGCGCATGGCGGCGATCCTGCAGGCCCAAGGCGTGACCAAGGGCGACCGTGTCCTGATCTACATGCCGATGATCCCCGAGGCCGCGTTCGCGATGCTGGCCTGCGTGCGCATCGGCGCGATCCACTCGGTGGTGTTCGGCGGCTTTGCCAGCCACTCGCTGGCCAGCCGCATCGACGACTCGCAGCCCAAGGTCATCGTCAGTGCCGACGCCGGCATGCGCGGCGGCAAGGTCGTGCCCTACAAGCACCTGCTCGACGAAGCCATCAACCTGGCCGACAACAAACCCGCCCGCGTGCTGATGGTCGACCGCGGCCTGGCCCCGTTCGCCAAGACCGACGGCCGCGATATCGACTACGCCGAACTGCGCGCCGCGCACATGGACACCGTCGTGCCGTGCGAGTGGGTCGACGCCACCCACCCGAGCTACACGCTCTACACCAGCGGCACCACCGGCAAGCCCAAGGGCGTGCAGCGCGACACCGGCGGCTACACCGTCGCGCTGGCCGCGTCGATGAAACACATCTACATGGGCGAGCCGGGCGAGACCTACTTCAGCACCAGCGACATCGGCTGGGTGGTGGGCCACAGCTACATCATCTACGGGCCCCTGATCGGCGGCATGGCCACGATCATGTACGAAGGCCTGCCGATCCGCCCCGATGCCGGCATCTGGTGGAGCCTGGTCGAGAAGTACAAGGTCACCGTGATGTTCAGCGCTCCGACCGCGGTGCGCGTGCTCAAGAAGCAGGACCCGGCCTTCCTGACCAAGTACGACTTGAGCAGCCTGAAGGCACTGTTCCTGGCCGGTGAGCCGCTCGACGAGCCCACCGCCAAGTGGATCTCCGAAGCGCTGGGCAAGCCGATCGTCGACAACTACTGGCAGACCGAGACCGGCTGGCCGATCCTGGCGATCTGCAACGGCGTCGAAAGCGCGCCCAGCAAGTTCGGCTCGCCCGGCAAGGCGGTCTACGGCTACGACGTCAAGCTGATCGACGAGAGCACCGGCGAGGCCATCACCGAGGCCAACAAGAAGGGCGTGGTGGTGGTCGAGGGCCCCCTGCCGCCGGGCTGCCTGCAGACCGTGTGGGGTGACGACAAGCGCTTCGTCAGCACCTACTGGACCAGCTTCCCGTCCAAGCAGATGTACAGCACCTTCGACTGGGGCGTGCGCGACGAGGACGGCTACTACTTCATCCTCGGCCGCACCGACGACGTCATCAACGTGGCCGGCCACCGCCTGGGCACGCGCGAGATCGAGGAGAGCATCTCCAGCCACCCGGCGATCGCCGAAGTGGCGGTGGTGGGCGTGGCCGACCAGCTCAAGGGCCAGGTCGCGATGGCCTTCGCGGTGCTCAAGGACGCCAGCCGCGCCGCCAACGCCGACGACGCCCGCAAGCTCGAAGCCGAGGTCATGAAGGTGGTCGACGACCAGCTCGGCGCCGTGGCCCGCCCGGCCCGCGTGCGCTTCGTCACCGTGCTGCCCAAGACCCGCTCGGGCAAGGTGCTGCGCCGTGCCATCCAGGCTGTGTGTGAAGGCCGCGATTCAGGCGACCTGACGACGATGGAAGACCCGGCGGCGCTGGCGCAGATCAAGGATCTGGTCACGCCGGCCTGATCCAGCGGATCGCTCGTGCATGAGCCCTGACGGTGTCGCCGTCAGGGCTTTTTTCTTGCCCGGATGGTTCGGGCTTGCGCTCGTGGGTGAGTGCCGGCTTCAGGCTTGTTGGCCGATCAGCTGCTGTGCCGCACACAGCGCATCGACCTGCCGCGCGATCGGCTCGGGCACCGCGATCTCGCCGGCCAGCACCGCACGGATGTGCGCCGCCGTGCTGGCCGCATCGATCGCCACCGGCAACGCCGGCAGCTCGACCAGCACGCCCTCCTGCGGCGCCAGGCTCAGGGCCTCGTGCTTGACGCCCTTGAGGTAGACATCCATGCGCGGCTGGCGCCGGCAGTCGGCCACCGGCTCGCCTTCGGTGCCGCGGATCAGCACCGCATCGGCGCCGCTGTCGCGCAGGTATTGCGACAGGCTGATGGCGTATTCCGGGTGCGTGTGGTTGACCACCCGCAGCGCGCCGGGCACCGCCGGCAGCAGCTTGGCGATGGTGTGGCCGCTGTTGCGCAGGCCGAGCACGCGCCGCACCGCGAGCAACTGCGCCAGCGGGCGGTTCAGCACCTCCAGCGCCATGAACACCGGCTGGCCGAGCGCCCATTGCTGCGCGGCCTGCTCGGCATCGGCTGATGTCGGCAGGCCGAGCGCAGTGAAGATCTCGGCGCTCGTGACCCGGCCCGCGTCGGTCAGCGGCCCGTGCACCAGCACCGGCACGCCGCGCCGCGCCAGCAGCAGGGCCAGCAGCGGCGTGAAGTTGGGCAGCTTGCGCGCGCCGTTGTAGCTCGGCAGCAGCACCGCCGGCGACGGGCTTTGCAGGCTCAGCGTGTGAGCCACCGCGGCATCGACGAAGGCCGCCAGCTCGTCGGCCGACTCGCCCTTGATGCGCATGGCCAGCGCGAAGCCGCCGAGTTCGAGATCGCTGACGCGGCCCTCGAAGATGCGCGACATCAGGTCGAAGGCCTGATCACGTGCCAGGCTGCGCGCGCCGTCCTTGCCGCGGCCGATGGTTCGAAGGTAGGGGGCGATGCTCATGGCGGTGGCGGACGGGGCCGCCCGGTTGGTTCTGCGTGGCGAGATGGTAGTGCGGCCGGCTCGGACGGGAATCCGATGCGCCGCCGCAGCAAAGAGTCGGAATTCCGTTCGCCGGACTCCGGCATGGGCCGTGAATTCCAATGAATTCAATGACTTGGGCTTCTTTGCCCGGCCGGTTCGGGCTGGCACGGCGTGTGCGACTGATGGGACATGGCAGTCGTCCGTGTTCTCGTCCTGGCCCAGCTTGCGCAAGTCCGTAGCCGTGCGCGGCCTGAACCTGGGCCGGCCGCCCTCGGACTGCCTGCTCGATCCGCTCGCTCTCGCGGCCAACCCGATCCGGCGCTGTCCGGCCTGATCCGGGTGATGGTCTGTTTCCTCGCAACTACCGGAGAACTCTCCATGATGAAACTCGTCCGAACCCTGGCGTCCACCTTCGTCGCCATGACCCTGGCCGCTGCCGTGCATGCCCAGGTGCCCGCGAAACCGCAGGTCGTGCTGCTGGCGACCGGCGGCACCATCGCCGGTGCCGGCGCCAGCGCAGCCAACAGCGCCACGTACCAGGCCGCCAAGGTGCCGGTCGACAAGCTGATCGCCGGCGTGCCCGAACTGGCCCAGGTGGCCGCGGTGCGCGGCGAGCAGGTCTTCCAGATCGCCTCCGAAAGTTTCACCAACGAGCACCTGCTGACACTGGGCAAGCGCGTCGCGGCACTGGCCAGGCAGCCCGAGGTCGACGGCATCGTCATCACCCACGGCACCGACACGCTGGAAGAGACGGCCTTCTTCCTCGGCCTGACCGTCCGCACCGACAAGCCGGTGGTGGTGGTCGGCTCGATGCGGCCGAGCACCGCGCTGTCGGCTGACGGCACGCTCAACCTGCTGAACGCGGTGACGGTGGCCTCCAGCAAGGACAGCCGCGGCAAGGGCGTGCTGGTGGTCATGAACGACGAGATTCACAGCGGCCGCGACGTCAGCAAGAGCATCAACATCAAGACCGAGGCGTTCAAGAGCGCCTGGGGTCCGCTGGGCATGGTGGTCGAAGGCAGGACCTACTGGTTCCGCGCGCCGGTCAAGCGCCACACCCTGACGTCCGAGTTCGACATCGAGGCGATCAAGGCCCTGCCGCAGGTCGACATCGCCTACGGCTACGGCAACGCCAGCGACGTGGCCCAGCGTGCCTTCGTCGCCAAGGGCGCCAAGGCGCTGATCCACGCAGGCACCGGCAACGGCTCGGTCGCGGCGCCGGTGGTGCCGGCCTTGCGTGAACTGCGTGCGCAGGGCGTGCAGATCATCCGTTCGGCGCGGGTGGTGGGTGGCGGCTTCGTGCTGCGCAACGCCGAGCAGCCCGACGACCAGTACGACTGGGTCGTCTCGCATGACCTCAATCCGCAGAAGGCCCGCATCCTGGCGATGGTGGCGCTGGCCAACGGCAGCGACAGCAAGAGCCTGCAGCGGGTGTTCATGGAGTACTGAAAAGCAAGTTCGTTCTGAAGGAGACAAGCACATGAAGAAGACACTGATGATGGCCGCCCTGCTGGCCTGCGCCTTTGTGACGGGCCAGGCCCGGGCCGAAGACACCCTCAAGAAGATCAGGGACACCGGCTCGGCGACGCTGGGCGTGCGTGAATCGTCAGGCGCCCTGGCCTACACGCTGGGCGACGGCAAGTACGTCGGTTTTCATACCGAGATGGCCGAGCGGATCCTGGGTGACATCCGCAAGCAGCTCGGCCTGCCCAAGCTCGACATCAAGTACCAGGTGGTGACCTCGCAGAACCGCATTCCGCTGGTGCAGAACGGCACCGTCGACCTCGAATGCGGCTCGACCACCAACAACGCCGCGCGCCAGAAGGACGTGGCCTTCGCCGTCACCACCTACGTCGAGGAAGTGCGCATCGCGACCAAGGTCAACTCGGGCATCACCGGCATCGGCCAACTCAGTGGCAGGGCGGTCGCGACCACCACCGGCACGACCTCGGTGCAGACGCTGCGCCGGCACGAACGCGCCAACGGCGTCGATTTCAAGGAGGTGTATGGCAAGGACCACGCCGACAGCTTCCTGCTGCTCGAAACCGGTCGTGCCGATGCCTTCGTGATGGACGGCCAGATCCTGGCCGGCAACATCTCCAGGGCCAAGAATCCGCCCGACTACCGCCTCGTCGGCGAGGTGCTGTCGGTCGAGCCGATCGCCTGCGTGCTGCGCCGCGACGATCCGGTCTTCAAGAAGGCGGTCGACGACAGCATCGTCGGCATGATCAGGAGCGGCGAACTCGCCAAGCTCTACGACAAGTGGTTCATGCAGCCGATCCCGCCGTCGAACACGCGCGTGGGCCTGCCGCTGTCGGACGCCACCAAGGCGGCCTGGGCCAACCCGAACGACAAGCCGATGGAAGAGTACGCACGCAAGTGACGCGTGTGGCGTTCGCTCGCCGGCGACGTTCGAACCGAGGCTGCGGCGCGCATGACCGCCGGGCCTCATCCAACAAGGAGAAATGACTTGGCTACCTGGGATTGGCAGGTTTTCTGCAAGAGCACCATCGAGGGCGAGGTGGTCGCGGGCTGCTTGGGCAGCGGCGGCGACATCACCTACCTCGACTGGCTGCTGTCGGCCTGGGGCTGGACGCTGTCGGTGGCGGTGCTGGCGCTGATCGTCGCGCTGGCGGTCGGCTCGCTGATGGGCATCTTCCGCACCACGCCCAGCCGCGCACTGGTGGCACTGGGCAACAGCTGGACCGAGCTGTTCCGCAACATCCCGCTGCTGGTGCAGATCTTCCTCTGGTACCACGTGCTGCCGCAGATCTTCCCGTCGCTGCAGGCCATACCGAGCTTCATCCTGGTGGTCGTCGGGCTGGGATTCTTCACCTCGGCGCGGGTCTCCGAGCAGGTCAAGGCCGGCATCCAGACCCTGCCCAAGGGCCAGCGCTACGCCGGCCTGGCGATGGGCCTGACCTTGCCCCAGACCTACCGCTACGTGCTGCTGCCGATGGCATTTCGCATCGTCATCCCGCCGCTGACCAGCGAGAGCATGAACATCATCAAGAACTCCTCGGTGGCGTTCGCGGTGTCGGTCACCGAACTGACGATGTTCGCCATGCAGGCGCAGGAAGAAACCTCGCGCGGCGTCGAGATCTACCTGGCGGTGACGGCGCTGTACTTCATCTCGGCCTTCTTCATCAACCGGGTCGCGCTGTTCATCGAGCACCGCGTGCAGGTGCCCGGCATGCTGGGAGGCGGCAAATGAATCTGGATTTCAGTTTCCTGAACTGGGACATCGTCGCCAGCTTCATCGCCAAGGGCTTCATCTTCTCGATCCAGCTCACGCTGGTGGCGATGATCGGCGGCATCCTGCTGGGCACCCTGCTGGCGCTGATGCGGCTGTCGGGCAAGCCGTGGCTGGTGCTGCCGTCGGCGGCCTACGTCAACACCATGCGCAGCGTGCCGCTGGTGATGGTGATCCTGTGGTTCTTCCTGCTGATCCCGCTGCTGATCGGCCGGCCCATGGGCGCCGAACTGTCGGCCATCGTCACCTTCACGCTGTTCGAGGCGGCCTACTACTCCGAGATCATGCGCGCGGGCATCCAGAGCGTGCCGCGTGGCCAGGTGCACGCGGGCTACGCGGTGGGCATGACCTATCGCCAGACCATGCAACTGGTGGTGCTGCCGCAGGCCTTCCGCAACATGCTGCCGGTGCTGCTGACGCAGACCATCATCCTGTTCCAGGACACCAGCCTGGTCTACGCCATCGGCGCCTACGACCTGCTCAAGGGCTTCGAGGTCGCGGGCAAGAACTTCAACCGGCCGGTCGAGACCTACCTGGTCGCCGCCGTCGTCTACTTCGTGATCTGCTTTGGCCTGTCGATGCTCGTGCGTCGGCTGCAGAAGAAGATCGCCATCATCCGCTGAGAGGACTCCGCCGTGATCCAGATCCAGAACATCTCCAAGTGGTACGGCAGCTTCCAGGTGCTGACCGACTGCACCACCTCGATCCAGAAGGGCGAGGTCGTGGTGGTCTGCGGCCCGTCGGGCTCGGGCAAGAGCACGCTGATCAAGACCGTCAACGCGCTCGAACCGATCCAGAAAGGCGACATCGTCGTCAACGGCACCAGCATCACCGACCCCAAGACCGACCTGCCCAAGCTGCGCAGCCACGTCGGCATGGTGTTCCAGCACTTCGAGCTGTTCCCGCACCTGTCGGTGACCGAGAACCTGACGATCGCGCAGGTCAAGGTGCTCGGGCGCAGCCAGGACGACGCCATCGCGCGCGGCCTGAAGATGCTCGACCGCGTCGGGCTGAGCGCACACAAGGATAAGTTCCCCGGCCAGCTCTCGGGCGGCCAGCAGCAGCGCGTGGCGATCGCGCGCGCGCTGAGCATGGACCCGATCGTGATGCTGTTCGACGAGCCGACCTCGGCGCTCGACCCCGAGATGGTGGGCGAAGTGCTCGACGTGATGGTCAAGCTGGCGCAGGAAGGCATGACGATGATGGTGGTCACGCACGAGATGGGCTTTGCCAAGAAGGTCAGCCACCGGGTGATCTTCATGGACGCGGGCAAGATCGTCGAGGACTGCAGGAAGGACGAGTTCTTCGGCAATCCGGAGGCGAGGTCGCCGCGCGCCAAGGACTTCCTGTCGAAGATCTTGCAGCATTGATGGGGTGATGTCGTTGCCCGGCCGGGGCTTTCATTGCGTGAGAGCGCGCCGGGGTTCCGCCCCGGCGGGCGGGTTACTTTCTTCTGCTGGCTCAGAAGAAAGTAACCAAAGAAGAGAGCCTGAACATCCGATTTGACCGAGTGCGTGAAGCGGGGGCCGGTTGTCCACGTGCGGTGCTGGTGCTCGAAGGCGCCACTTGGTGGCAGTGAGGACGTTCCAGCTTCGGCGGCTCTCGGTGAGGGTGGTTGGTCGAGGCCTTCGCAAGAAGAACAATCAAATGAGCACCACCGAAGCATCTGCGGCGCCAGTCGATGGCGCACTTGGAAAGTCTCTCGGGTGCACTGCGGGTGACAACCGGCCGCCCATTCCAGTCCTCGGTCAAATCGGATGTTCAGGCCCTTTGCTTTGCCTACTTTCATTTGGGCCACCAAATGAAAGTAGGTCGGCCGCCGGCCGAAACCCGGCGCGCTCTCACGCCGTGAGCCCAACGGGGCGCAGCCCCAAATAACGCCAACCTTCTGACAGGCGTCCGCCCCACCACGAGCCCAGGGCCACCCGGGCCCGCACAACCCAAGTGAACACCATGCAAACGCCCAATCCGGAGTCCCGCCAACGGTTGCTCGAAGAAGCGATGACGCTCGCGCAGCAACGCCTGGCGCCTGCCGCCTTCGCCATTGCCGAGCCCTTCCTGCGCCACTACCACGGACAGGTGGCCGACGAACAGATCCTCGGCAGCACGGCCGCCGACCTGTTCGGGGGCGCGATGGCCCATTGGCAGTTCGCTCGCCGCTTCACGAGCGGCACGCCGCGTGTGCGTGCTTATGTGCCGCGCGTGGCCGAACATGGCTGGGAGTCGCGCCACACGGTGATCGAGATCGTCAACGACGACATGCCCTTCCTGGTCGATTCGGTCACCACCGAGATCAACCGGCTGGGCCTCACGCTGCACTCGGTGATCCACCCCGTGATGCACGCCTGGCGCGACGCCGACGGCCAGCTCGAGCGGCTGCGGCCCGCCAACGAGGCGGTTGCCGACGGTACCGGACACGACGAGTCCTACATCCGGCTGGAAGTCGACCGCTGCACCGACCCGGCGCGGCAGGCCGAGATCCGCGACGGCATCGTGCGTGTGCTCGGCGACGTGCGGGCCGCGGTGGAAGACTGGGCGCCGATGCAGGCGGCCGCATTCGCCGCGGTGGACGAGCTGAAGGCGCGCAGCGACGTCACCGGCGCGGCGATCGAGGACAACGCCGAGGCGCAGTGTTTCCTGCGCTGGATGGTCGACGACCATTTCACCTTCCTCGGCTGCCGCGACTACGAGCGGGTGGAGCAGGGCGGCGAGAGCCACCTGCGCGGTGTCGCCGGCTCGGGCTTGGGGCTGTTGCGCGACGCGCGCCGCGATCCGCAGCGGCCCGACAGCACGCTGCTGCCGGCGGGCTCGCTGGCGGTGATCGACGGGGCTTCACCGCTGTTCCTGACCAAGGCCGACTCGCGTGCCACCGTGCACCGGCCGGGTTATCTCGACTGCGTGGGCGTCAAGCGCTACGACGCACGGGGCCAGGTGGTCGGCGAACGGCGTTTCCTCGGCCTCTACACCTCGTCGGCCTACCGGATGCCGGCCAGCGAGATGCCGCTGGTGCGCCGCAAGGTGGCCACGCTGATGGCGCGCAGCGGCTTCGTGCCCAAGGGCCATCTGTCGAAGACACTCGCGACCGTGCTGGAGCAGTATCCACGCGACGAACTGCTGCAGATCGGCGAAGACGAGTTGCTGGAGACCGCGCTCGGCATCCTGCACCTCGAAGAGCGCCAGCGCAGCCGGCTGTTCGTGCGCCGCGATGCCTTCGGCCGCTATGTGTCCTGCCTCGTGTTCGTGCCGCGCGACCGGTTCAACACCGAGCTGCGCATGCGCATCCAGCAGTTGCTGAGTTCGGCCTTCCACGGGGTCGGCAGCGAGTTCAACCTGCTGTTGTCGGAGTCGGTGCTGGCACGCATCCACATCATCGTGCGCACACCGCCGGGCAGCGCGCTCGGCGAGGTCGACGTGCTCGAGCTGGAGGCTCGCATCGTCGCGCTGGCACGCCGCTGGCAGGACGATCTGGCCGATGCGCTGGTGGCCGGCCTGGGCGACGAGCTGGGCAGCCGTCTGGCGCGGCGCTATGCAGCCGCCTTCCCGGCCGGCTACCGCGAGGATTGCGAGGCGCGCGTGGCGGTCGGCGACATCGAGCTGGCGGAGCGAGCCGCACGGTCGGGCGAGCTGGCGATCAGCCTGTACCGACCGGTCGAGGCGGCGGCCGGTGCGCTGCGCCTGAAGATGCTCCGGGTCGGCCAGCCCATCGCGCTGTCGCACAGCCTGCCGCTGCTCGAGCGCATGGGCGTGAAGGTCATCGACGAGCGTTCATGCCGCATCGCCCCGGAGGGCGGCGAGCCGGTCTGGCTGCACGACTTCGGCATGCAGATCGCCGACGGCGGCGAGGTCGAGATCGAATCGATCAAGGGCAGCTTCGAGGAGGCCTTCGCCAAGGTCTGGTCGGGCTCGCTCGAGAGCGACGACCTCAATCGACTGGTCCTGAGCGCGCGCCTGTCGTGGCGCGAGGTGATGCTGCTGCGCGCCTATGCGCGCTACATCCGGCAGGTCGGCTCGACCTTCAGCAACAGCTACATCGAGCGGGCACTGACCGCCAATCCGGTGATCGCACGCACGCTGGTCGAGCTGTTCCAGGCGCGCTTCGACCTGACCCTCGGCGAGGCCCGTGCCGCGCGTTGTGCCGCGCTCGACGAAGCGCTGCAGCAGCAGCTCGACGCGGTCGCCAGCATCGACGAAGACCGCATCCTGCGGCAGTTCCTCGGCGTGATCGGCGCCACGTTGCGCACCAACCATTTCCAGCGTGATGGCGCCGGCCAGCCCAAGCCCTATCTGTCGTTCAAGTTCGATCCCGCCCGGGTGCCGGGTCTGCCGTCGCCCAAGCCGATGTTCGAGATCTGGGTCTATTCGCCGCGCTTCGAGGGGGTGCATCTGCGCGGTGGCAAGGTCGCACGCGGTGGCCTGCGCTGGTCCGACCGGCGCGAAGACTTCCGCACCGAGGTGCTGGGGCTGGTCAAGGCGCAGATGGTCAAGAACACCGTGATCGTGCCGGTGGGATCGAAGGGCGGATTCGTCGTCAAGCAGCCGCCGCTGGGCGGCGACCGCGATGCCCTGCTCGAGGAAGCGGTGGCCTGCTACAAGAACTTCCTGCGCGGCCTGCTCGACCTGACCGACAACCTGGTGGCCGGCCAGGTGGTGGCGCCGGTCGACCTGGTGCGCCACGACGGCGACGACCCCTATCTGGTGGTCGCCGCCGACAAGGGCACGGCCACCTTCTCCGACCACGCCAACGCCGTTTCGGCCGAATACGGCTTCTGGCTCGGCGATGCCTTCGCCTCGGGCGGCTCGGTCGGCTACGACCACAAGAAGATGGGCATCACCGCGCGCGGCGCCTGGGAGGCGGTCAAGCGCCACTTCCGCGAGATCGGCGTGAACACGCAGGAACAGGACTTCAGCGTGGTCGGCATCGGCGACATGTCGGGCGACGTGTTCGGCAACGGCATGCTGCTGTCGCGCCACATCCGCCTGGTGGCGGCTTTCGACCATCGCCACATCTTCCTTGATCCACAGCCCGATGCCGCTGCGAGCCATGCCGAACGGGCGCGCCTGTTCGCGCTGCCGCGCTCGAGCTGGGCCGATTACGACGGCGCACTGATCTCGGCCGGTGGCGGGGTGTTCGCGCGTTCGCTCAAGTCGATCCCGCTGTCGGGCCCGGTGCGTGCCGCGCTCGGCGTCACGGCCGAGGAGCTCAGCCCGGCCGAGCTGATGCGCGCCATCCTGCAGGCGCCGGTGGACCTGTTCTACAACGGCGGCATCGGCACCTACGTGAAGGCCTCGCACGAAAGCCACGCGCAGGTCGGCGATCGCGCCACCGATGCGATCCGCGTCAATGGCGCCGAGCTGCGCTGCAAGGTGGTCGCCGAGGGCGGCAACCTGGGCCTGACCCAGCTCGGCCGCATCGAGTTCGCGCGTCGTGGCGGGCGCATCTGCACCGATGCGATCGACAACTCGGCCGGGGTCGACTGCTCCGACCACGAGGTCAACATCAAGATCCTGGTCGACCAGCTGGTCAGCGACGGCGAGATGACCGGCCGGCAGCGCAACCAGCTGCTGGCCGACATGACCGACGAGGTCGGCGAACTGGTGCTGCTCGACAACTACGCGCAGACGCAGGCGCTGTCGGTGGCCGGCCGCCGCGCCGCCGAGCTGCTCGAGCCCGAGGCGCGGCTGATGCAGTTTCTCGAACGGGCCGGCCGGCTCGACCGCTCGATCGAGTTCCTGCCGTCGGCCGAGGAGATCGCCGAACGCAAGCTGGCCCGGCAGGGCCTGACCTCGCCCGAACGGGCGGTGCTGCTGGCCTACAGCAAGATGTGGCTCTACGACGAGATCCTGGCCTCCGATCTGCCCGAGGAGCCGTACGTGGCCGCGATGCTGTCGGCCTACTTCCCGCAGGCGCTGCGCCAGCGCCATGGCCAGGCGATGCTGCGCCATCCGCTCAAGCGCCAGATCCTCGCCACCTGCCTGACCAACACGCTGACGAACCGGATCGGCCCGAGCTTCGTGCACCGGCTGGCCGAAGAGACCGGCCTGGGCGCGGTGGCGGTGGTGCGTGCGGCGATCGTGGCGCGCGAGGTGTTCGGTCTGGACGAGGTGTGGTCGAGCATCGATGCGCTCGACAACCGTGTGCCCGACAGCCTGCAGGCGCGTCTGTTCGACGACGTCGCCGGCCTGATGGCGCGCGCCAGCCTGTGGTTCCTGCGCCAGCCGGCGAGCGCCGGCATCGACGCGACGGTGGTGCGCTTCCGGCTCGCCGCCGACCAGCTCGGCGCCAGCCTGGTGGCGCACCTGTCGCCTGCCGAAGCGAACGCGCTCGCGGGCCTCCAGCACGCCGACGTGCAGCTCGGCGTGCCCGCCGAACTGGCGCGCCGGGTCGCCAGCGCCGACCGCATCGCGGCGGTGCTCGACATCGCCGAGGTGGCCGCCGCGACGCAGCGCAGCCTGGAGCTGGTGGCGGGCACCTACTTCGCGCTCGACGTCCAGCTGCAGCACGGCTGGATGCGGCAGTCCGCTGCGGCGCTGCCGGCCGACAGCCATTGGCAGACGCTGGCGCGCACCGCGCTGCAGAACGACCTGACGCTGCTGCAGCGCGCGCTCACGGCCAAGGTGGTCGGCCGCTCGCCCCAGCTCGATTCGGCGGAGGCCCTCGTCGAAAGCTGGCTGGCCGCCAGCCGCGCGGCCCTGGAGCGCTATCGCCGCCTGCTGGCCGATCTGCAGTCGTCGAGCAGCGTCGATCTGGCGATGTTGTCGGTCGCCACACGCGAGCTGCGTGCGATCGAGGCGGCCTGAACGCAGACCGAGCGACCGCAGCGGTTCTTCCCCCGATGGCTGGAGCAACAAACCATGAATTCGATGCCATCTGCCGCTGCCGCCCCGACCCGCACCGAACACGACCTGCTCGGTGACCGCGAGGTCCTGGTCGACGCCCGCCGCAGCGCGATTCATGGCTGCATAGGCAGAATCGGCCCATGACGCCGCGATCGATGCTCACCGCCATGCTGGCGCCGCGGCGCTGGCGGCTGGCCTTGGGCGTTGCGCTGGCCGTGGCCCTCGTGGTCGGGGCGGGCGCGGCGGGCCGCCTGCTGGGCCTTGATCGCGGCATGGCGACCCTGCGCGCCGACACCAGCCACAAGCTCGACCTGTTTGCGGCCACGGCGGCCGGCCTGGTGAACCGGCTCGAGAACGTGCCCGCCACGGTCCAGCTGAACCAGGACGTGATCGCGCTGTTTCGCGGGCCTGTGTCGCCCCGGCGTGTGGCTGCGGTCAACGACTACCTGCTGCGCCTGAACGCCCACCTGGGCAGCGTCGCGGTGTTCATCGCCGACCCGCGCGGCGAGGTGGTGGCGTCGAGCAACCAGAGCCTGCGTGACGACAGCCTGCAAGGCCAGGACCTGTCGTATCGGCCGTACTACCAGGAGGCGCTCTCGGGCCGCGTCGGGCGCCATTTCGCGATCGGCGCCTCGCCCGAGGAGCCGGGCTATTTCTTCTCCTACCCGATCCGCGACGGTGAGCGTGTGGTCGGCGTGGCGGTGGCCAAGGTCGGCCTGGCGCCGATCAACGAGGCGTTTGCGCTGCTCGGCATGCCGGCGCTGATCGCGGATCGGAACCAGGTCGTCATCCTGTCGTCGCTCGAATCGTGGCGCTACACGTCGATGAAACCGCGCACGCTCGACGAGCGTGTCGACCTCGAGCTCACCGGGATGTACGGCGAGCGCCGCATCGAGGATTTCCCGCTCGGCACGAACCTGACTTTCGACGACGGCACGCTGATACGCGACAAGGGGGTGGCGCGGGGCCAGCTGTCGATCGTCCGCGGCGATTCGGGCCTGCTGGTCCAGGGCCGCACGCTCGATGCCATGGGCTGGCGGCTGCTGATCTTCTCGGACCTCGCGCCGGTGCGGTCGCAGGCGCTGGCGATGGCGGCGCTGTCGGCGCTCCTGGCCGCGTTCACCCTCGTGCTGCTGCTCTACCTGAAGCAGCGGCGGCGCATCGCCCGGCAGAAGCTGGAGGCCAAGCTCGCGCTGGAGCGGGCCAATGCCGAGCTGGAGTCGATGGTCGAGAAACGCACCCGGGCGCTGAGCGACACCAACCTCGAATTGCGGCGTGAGATGGCCGTGCGCGTCAAGGCAGAGGCGACGCTGCGTGCGGCGCAGGACGAGCTGGTCCAGGCCGCCAAGCTCGCGGTGCTCGGGCAACTGGCCACCGGCATCACGCACGAACTGGCGCAGCCGCTCGGCGCGATCCGCACCCTGGCGGGCAATGCCCGCGAATTCATGCGGCGCGCGGACCTGGACGGCGCGCAGAGCAACCTGGTCATCGTCGACGGCCTGGTCGACCGCATGGGCGAGATCATCCATCCGCTGAAGGCCTTTGCGCGCAAGTCGCCGGTGTTGCCCGAGGCGAGCGATGTCTCGGCCGCGCTCGGCAGTGCCTTGTTCCTGCTCGACCAGCGCATCCGCGCCGAGGGCGTCAGCGTCGTCAACCACTGCGCCGGCGATTCGGTGACCGCCTGGTGCAACCGGAACCGGCTCGAGCAGGTGCTCATCAACCTGATCGGCAACGCGATCGACGCGATGCGCGAGGCGCCCACCAAGCAACTCCGGATCTCGGTGCGCCGAGGCAGCGACGAACGGGTGTGCATCGACGTCGCCGACAGCGGCGAGGGGCTGGCGCCCGAGGTTCTCGACGGCCTGTTCACGCCCTTCTTCACGACCAAGGCGGCCGGCAGCGGCCTCGGCCTCGGCCTGGTGATCTCGCGCGGCATCGCGCAGGACTACGGCGGTGACCTGACGGCCGAGAATCGCCCGGAAGGCGGCGCACGTTTCACACTCTGGCTTCCGTCGGGCCCACAGCCGTCACAGCGATCACACCCATGAAGACCGACCTCACCGTCCTGATCATCGAAGACGACGCCCACATGCGCCTGGGCTGCGTGCAGGTGATGCAACTCGCGGGCATCCAGGTGCAGGGCTTCGGCAGCGCCGAAGAGGCGCTGCGCCTCGTCAAGCCAGGTTTCCACGGTGTCATCGTCACCGACATGCGATTGCCCGGCATGGACGGCATGGCGGTGATCAAGCGCTGCCGCCAGCTCGATGCCGACCTGCCGGTGCTCGTCATCACCGGCCACGGCGACATCACGATGGCGGTCGATTCGATGCGCAGCGGCGCCTACGATTTCATCACCAAGCCCTTCGCACCGGAGCTGCTGCTCGAGGTCGTGCAGCGGGCGCTGGAGAAGCGCGCGCTGACGCTGGAGATCTCCAACCTGCGCGAGCGCCTGGCCCGGCTCGAAGGGGTCGAGGGCAAGCTGATCGGCATCTCGCCGCAGATGGAACGGGTGCGGCGCCTGGTGATGGAAGTGGCCGACTCGCCGGTGGACGTGTTGATCCGCGGCGAGACCGGGGCCGGCAAGGAACTGGTGGCGCAGGCGCTGCACCAGCTCTCGCGCCGCAAGTCTGCGCCCTATGTCGCGCTGAACTGCGGCGGCCTGCCCGAGAACCTGCTCGACAGCGAGCTGTTCGGGCACGAGGCGGGCGCCTTCACCGGCGCGCAGAAGCGCCGCATCGGCAAGATCGAGCACGCCAACGGCGGCACGCTGTTCCTCGACGAGGTCGAGAGCATGCCCACCAGCGTGCAGATCAAGCTGCTGCGGGTGCTGCAGGAGCGGGTGATCGAGCGGCTGGGTTCGAACGCGCAGATTCCGGTCGATTGCCGCATCGTGGCGGCGTCCAAGGACGACCTGTTCGAACGCGCGCAACGCCAGACCTTCCGCGCCGACCTGTACTACCGGCTCAACGTCGTCGCCATCGACCTGCCGCCGCTGCGCGAACGCCGCGAGGACATCCCGATGCTGCTGGAGCACTTCATGCTGCTGGCCGCGAGCCGCTACGGCCGGCCGCAACCCGCCGTCTCGGCCCTTCAGACCAGCCGGCTGATGGCGCATTCGTGGCCCGGCAATGTGCGTGAACTGCGCAATGTCGCCGATTGCCTGGTCCTTGGCGTCATGAAGGAGGGCCTGACCGACGGTGGCCCGACGCTGCCGCTGCCGCCGCGGACGCTGGCCGAGACGGTTGACGACTTCGAGCGCAGCCTGATCGCCAGCGAACTGCGTCGCCAAGGCGGCAACCTGACCCGCGTGGCCGAGGCGCTGAGCGTGGCCAAGACCACGCTGCACGACAAGGTGCGCCGCTACGGCTTGCTGAAGTGAACCACCCCCGACGCGCTCACGCGCGCCCCCTCAAGGGGGCACCACCGGTGGACCGGCAGAGCCGGATCCACGGCGGTCGCCGGGTCTGTCCGGTTCATGCCTCGAGGGTGCCGCTTCGGCGTCATGGATAACTGACAGGAGCTTGGCGCAACCGGCCTACGCGGCGGCGATCGAGGCCTTGACCAGCGCCCGCACCGCCGGGATGCACGAACCGCAGTTGGTGCCGCACTTGAGCTCGCCCTGCAGCTGCGCCATGCGCGCGTCCGCATTGCCGCTGCAGCGGCCGAGCACCTGCACGATCTGCGGCTCGCTGACGTTGAAGCAGGTGCAGATCTGCTTGCCGCGCTCGGCCACCGCCACCGGCGGCGTGGCGGTGCCGGCCAGCAGCGCACGGCCGTAGGCCTGAGCCGGCAGCTCGTCCTGCAGCAAGGTCTTGATCCAGGCTTCGGCACGGGTGTCGCCGGCCAGCAGCACGCCGCGCAGGGTCTGCGTCTCGCCGTCGCGCTCGAGGTGCACGGCACGGTATTGGCCGCGGTTGCGGTCGTGATAACGCAGCGTGTCGGTGCCGGCCAGGCCCAGCAGCGCCTCGACGCGTTGCACCAGTTCCTCGGCCACCGGCGCGGCCGCCGCGGCGCGCCACAGGATGCCCGCCAGACCCGCGCCATGCGGCTCGCGGCCGAAGGGCAGGGCCAGCGCGTAGCCGAACTCGGCCATCAGCGGCTTCAACTGCTCGCGCACCGCCAGCACCTGCGCCTGTGGCAGCCAGGCCAGGCCGAGCATGCGCCAGGGCAGAGCGGCGGGCTCGATGCGCACGGCGCTGTGCTTGAGTTCGGGCTGCTTGGAGCTGGGGCAGAAGGCCGGGATCGTCAGCCCGTTGATGCCCAGTCGCGGCTCGCCCTGGGCGTCGACGCCGCCCAGCACCTCTTCGCCCCAGTGCATCGGGATCGACGCCTGCGTCGGCGCCACCGTGGTGCTGGCCTGCACCGCCAGCACGATGCTGCCGCGGCGCGAGCGCACCTCGACCAGCTCGCCGTCCTTGAAACCACGCCGGGCGATGTCGGTCGGGTGCAGTTCCACCACCGGCTCGGCAATGTGGCCGAACAGGCGGCCGAGCGTGCCGGTGCGGCTCATGCCGTGCCACTGGTCGCGCAGGCGGCCGGTGGTCAGCGCAAACGGGTAACGCGCGTCGCGCGGCTCGGCGACGGCGCGGTAGGTCATGGCCGAAAACTGTGCCCGGCCATCGGCGGTCGGGAAGATGCCGTCTTCATAAAGCCGTGCCTTGCCCTGGGCCTGGCCTTCGGGCAGCGGCCACTGCTGCGGGCCGGCGGCGTCGAGCATCGGCCAGCTCAGGCCGGTGATGTCGAGGTCGCGGCCGCGGGTGCTTTCGCGGTGTTCGAGCCAGACCGATTCGGCGTCGGCGTACGGGAACAGTGTCGACTGGCCGTTCAGCCGCTCGGGCAGCAGTGCCTCGATGCGGCGGGCGATGTCGACGCCGATCTGCCAGTCGGCGCGTGATTCACCCGGCGCCGGTACCGCCGGGCGCACGAGGCTGATGCGGCGCTCGCTGTTGGTCACGCTGCCGGTCTTCTCGCCCCAGGTCGACGCGGGCAGCAGCAGGTCGGCATAGGCCGCGGTGGCGGTGGTCGAGAAGGCTTCCTGCACGATCACGAACTCGCAGCGTTCGAGCGCACGCCGCACCATCGCCTGGTCCGGCAGCGATTGCGCCGGGTTGGTGCAGACGATCCACAGTGCCTTGATGGCGCCGTCGGCGGCGGCCTGGAACATCTCGACCGCGCTCTTGCCCGGCGTGGCGGGCACATCGGCCACACCCCACAGCGCGGCCACTTCGGCGCGGTGCGCGGGGTTGGCGAGGTCGCGGTGTGCGGACAGCAGATTGGCCAGGCCACCCACCTCGCGCCCGCCCATCGCGTTGGGCTGGCCGGTCAGCGAGAACGGCCCGGCGCCCGCCTTGCCGATCTGGCCGGTGGCCAGGTGCAGGTTGATCAGCGCGGCGTTCTTGTCGGTGCCGGCCGAGCTCTGGTTCAGACCCTGGCAGTAGAGAGACAGCGTGGCGCCGCCCGCGCGGTCGTTCTGCGCGAACCAGCGTGCGGCCTGGATCAGGTCTTCTTCCCGGATGCCGCAGACGCGGGCGGCTTCTTTCGGCGTCCAGGCCCGCACCGCGTCGCGCAGGGCTTCGAAGCCGCTGGTGTGGGCGGCGATGTAGCGGGCGTCGGTCAGGCCTTCCCACAGCATCACGTGCAGCATGCCGTGGACCAGCGCCACGTCGGTGCCGGGCTGGATCTGCAGGAACAGGTCGGCGCAGTCGGCGGTTTCGGTGCGGCGCACGTCGACCACGATCCAGCGCTGATCCGGCTTGGCGCGCTTGGCGTCCTCGAGCCGGCGGAACAGGATCGGGTGCGCCCAGGCGGCGTTGCTGCCGGTGATGAAGACCGTGTCGGCGTGCGCCAGGTCCTCGTAGCTGCACGGCGGCGCGTCGGCGCCCAGCGTGCGCTTGTAGCCGGCCACCGCGCTGCTCATGCACAGGCGCGAGTTGGTGTCGACGTTGTTGGTGCCCAGCAGCCCCTTGCCGAGCTTGTTGAAGACGTAGTAGTCCTCGGTCAGCATCTGGCCCGAGAGGTAGATGCCGACCGAATCGGGGCCGTGCGTGCGCACGGTGTCGGCGATGCGTGCGGCGGCCAGCGCCACCGCTGCGTCCCAGGCCATCGGCTGCGCTGCCGTGCCGCGCGCCAGGCGCTGCATCGGCTGCAGCAGCCGCGTGGCCATCGTCACCGGCGCGCTGGCGGTCAGGTGCAGCGTGCTGCCCTTGGTGCAGAGCCGGCCGAAGTTGGCCGGGTGATCCGGGTCGCCGCGCACGCCGGTGATCTGCGAGCCGTCGCTTTCGATGATCACGCCACAGCCCACGCCGCAATAGGGACAGGTCGAACGGGTTTCGGTCATGGGGAACTCGGGTGCGGGATCAGGAGAGGAGTCGGGGGTGGGCGTGTGATGCGGGTCGCGTTTCAGCGCAGCGGCGCAGGCTCGCCGACGGCGATGCTGGCCAGCTCGTCGGCGTCCAGCATCACCTGGTCGGCCTCGACCTTGACGCTGAAACGCGGCGTGCAGCCCTCGTCGGGTGCACGGGCGCAGCCGCTGTCGAGGCCGATGGTCCAGTTGTGCAGCGGGCAGGCCACGCTGGTGCCGAACACGATGCCCTGGCTCAGCGGCCCGCCCTTGTGCGGGCAGCGGTCGAGCAGCGCGAAGACCTGGTCCTCGCTGTTGCGGAACACCGCGACATCGGTCGAACCCGGCCGCGCCACACGGCGCGATCCGAGCTTGGGGATGTCTTCGACGCGGCAAATGACTTTCCAATCGCTCATGGGGAATCCTCTTGAATGCTGTGGATGTCGGTTCAGGCGGAGGCGTTCGCCACCGGCTCGAACTGCCGCACGTCGACGCTGGCTTGC
The DNA here is from genome assembly GCF_000019785.1 of Leptothrix cholodnii SP-6. NCBI lineage: Bacteria > Pseudomonadati > Pseudomonadota > Betaproteobacteria > Burkholderiales > Sphaerotilaceae > Leptothrix > Leptothrix cholodnii. Next base: position 2,941,320 of record NC_010524.1, on the reverse strand, counting down.
GCCGAGGCCAGCCACGGGTCGGCGGCGCCGTCGAGGGCGAACTGCAGGCGCTCCCATAGCTGCCGGCGCAGCTCGGCGTTGTTGAGGATCTTGTCCTTCACGTAGTCCAGCCCGACGCGGTTGATGTAGTGCACGGTGCGCTCGAGGTACCAACCCTCCTCGCGGTAGAGCTGCAGGAAGGCGCCGGCGTACTCCAGCACCTCGGCCGTCGTCTTGACCTTGACGAAGAACTCCGCCACCTCGGTCTTGATGCCGCCGTTGCCGCCCACGTACATCTCCCAGCCGGAGTCGACGCCGATGATGCCGACGTCCTTGATGCCGGCTTCGGCGCAGTTGCGCGGGCAGCCCGACACCGCCAGCTTGACCTTGTGCGGCGAGTACATCGCCCACAGCGCACGCTCCAGGTCCTTGCCCAGCTGGGTCGAGTTCTGCGTGCCGAAGCGGCACCAGTCGCTGCCGACGCAGGTCTTCACGGTGCGCAGCGACTTGCCGTAGGCGAAGCCCGACGGCATGCCGAGGTCCTGCCACACGCCCTGGAGGTCTTCCTTCTTCACGCCCAGCAGGTCGATGCGCTGGCCGCCGGTCACCTTGACGGTCGGGATGGCGTATTTGTCGGCCACGTCGGCGATGCGGCGCAGGTCGGCCGCGGTGGTCTCGCCGCCCCACATGCGCGGCACCACCGAGTAGGTGCCGTCCTTCTGGATGTTGGCGTGGCTGCGTTCGTTGATGAAGCGGCTCTGCGGATCGTCCTGCGCCTCTTTCGGCCAGGTGCTGATCAGGTAGTAGTTGAGCGCGGGGCGGCAGCTCGCGCAGCCGTTGGGCGTCTTCCAGCCCAGGCGCTGGTAGACGCCGTCGATGGTCAGGATCTTCTCGTTGCGGATGGTGTCGCGCACTTCCTGGTGGCTGGCGTCGGTGCAGGCGCAGACGGCCTTCTTCTTCGGCGTGGCCGAGTAGTCGCCGCCGGCGGTGAACATGATCAGCTGCTCGACCAGCCCGGTGCACGAGCCGCAGCTCGCGCTCGCCTTGGTGTGCTTGCGCACCTCGTCGAGCGTGAACAGGCCCTTCTCCTTGATGGCCTTGCAGATGGCGCCCTTGGTGACGCCGTTGCAGCCGCAGACCTCGTCGGCATCGGCCATCGCCGAGGCCTTGTTGTGGCCCTGGTGGCCGGCGTCGCCGATGTTGGATTCGCCGAACATCAGCTTGTCGCGGATGTCGTGCACCTTGCGGCCTTCGCGCAGCAGCTTGAAGTACCAGCTGCCGTCGACCGTGTCGCCGTACAGGCAGGCGCCGACCAGCTTGTCGTCCTTGATCACCAGCTTCTTGTAGACGCCGCCTACGGGATCGGACAGCACGATCTCCTCGAAGCCCTCGCCGCCGGTGAAGTTGCCGGCCGAGAACAGGTCGATGCCGGTGACCTTGAGCTTGGTGCTGGTCTGGCTGCCGGTGTAGCGGCCGATGCCGAACTGCGCCAGGTGCGTGGCGCAGACCTTGCCCTGCTCGAATAGCGGCGCCACCAGCCCGTAGGCGATGCCGCGGTGCGCGGCGCATTCGCCCACCGAGTAGATGCGCGCGTCGGTGGTGGTCTGCAGCGTGTCGTCGACGACGATGCCGCCGCGGCCGTCCTGCGCGCACAGCAGGCCCATCGACTTGGCCAGCGCGGTGTTGGGGCGGATGCCCACGGCCATCACGACCAGGTCGGCCGGCAGCTCGGTGCCGTCCTTGAACTGGATGGCTTTCACGCGGCCGGCCTTGCCGTCTGCCTGGTCGCCGATCAGCGCCTGGGTCTGCGCGCCGAGTGCGAACTTCAGGCCGCGGTCTTCGAGCGACTTGCGCAGCAGGCCGCCGGCCACGTCGTCGAGCTGGCGCTCCATCAGCCAGGGCATCACGTGCACCACGGTGACCTGCATGCCGCGCAGCATCAGGCCGTTGGCGGCCTCCAGGCCGAGCAGGCCGCCGCCGATCACGACCGCATGCTTGTGCGTCCGGGCGGTCTCGATCATCGTGTTGGTGTCGGCGATGTCGCGGTAGGCGATCACGCCTTCGAGGTTGGCGCCCGGCACCGGCAGCATGAAGGGATTCGAGCCGGTGGCCATCAGCAGGCGGTCGTACTCGGCTTCGGTGCCGTCCTCGGCGTAGACGATGCGCCGGGTGCGGTCGACCTTCGCGACCCGCTTGCCCAGGTGCAGCGTGATGCCGTTTTCCTCGTACCAGCTGACCGGGTTGAGGATGATCTCGTCGAGCGTCTGCTCACCCGACAGCACCGGCGACAGCAGGATGCGGTTGTAGTTGGGATGCGGCTCGGCGCTGAAGACGGTGATGTCGTACAGGTCGGGCGCAATCTTCAGCAGCTCTTCGAGTGTGCGCACGCCGGCCATGCCGTTGCCCACCATCACGAGTTTCATCTTCTTCATCAGTTGACTCCTGAGACCGTGATCCGGTCATGCAAACGAGATGCCAGTGAGGGGTTGGAGCGCCACTGGCCGAGCGCTGCTGATCTGCACCACAATCGGCGCCCTCTCGGGGCCGCTGTGGTCTGGAGGTGAACGGGGTTGCCATGAGCTTCGACGTCGACATCGGCCACACCAGTGCGACCGGCCCACGCGATCACAACGAGGATTTCGCCGCTGCCGTGCGCGCCGCTGCGCACGAGGAAGAACGCGGCCTGATCGCCGCGGTGGCCGACGGCGTGTCGATGGGCGGCCTGGGCCGCGAGGCGGCGCAGACCACTGTGATGACGCTGGTGAGCGACTACTTTGCCGCCCCCGCCACCTGGGAGACGACGGTCATCCTCGACCGTCTGATCGGCGCGCAGAACGGCTGGCTGGTCGACCACAACCGGCGTCGCAGCGCGGCGCGCGCCGAGCGCCACACGGCGCTCACCACGCTGACGTCGGTGGTCCTGCAAGGCCACACCTACACCGTGGCGCACGTCGGCGACAGCCGCGCCTGGCTGCTGCGCGGCGACGACTGCGTGCAGCTCACGCAGGACCACGCCTTTGATCATCCCGACCTGCGCAGCCAGCTCACGCGTGCCGTCGGCCTCGACGACACCGTGCACGTCGACTACCAGCAGGGCGAACTGCAGGCCGGCGACTGCTTCGTGCTCACCAGCGACGGCGTGCACGGCGCGCTCAGCCGGCTGCGCATCCAGGCCCTGGTCGGCAAGATGGCGGGCCAGCCGGCGCAGGCGGTCAGCGAGGCCCTGGTGCTCGAAGCCCTCGAGGCCGGCAGCCGCGACAACGCCACCGCGATGGTGCTGCACGTGCGCGGCCTGGCGCCACTGCGCCTGGAGGACACCCAGCTCGGCGCCCGCCAGCTGCCGGTGCCCGGCCGCCTCAAGGTCGGCGACGTGCTCGACGGCTACACCATCACCGCGCTGGTGGCCGACACCGGCGTGCACCGGCTCTACCAGGCACGTGACACGGCCAGCCGTGAACTGGTCGCGATCAAGACCCTGCACGAGGCCCGCGCCAGCGACCCGCAGGAGCGCGCCATGCTGGCGCACGAGGCCTGGCTGGGCCTGCGTGTGAGCGAGCACGCGCGCAGCGGCCAGGCGGCGGGTTTCGTGCGGGTGAGGGCGCTCAAGAATCCGACGGCCTTCTATACCGTGTTCGACTGGCACAGCGGCCAGACCCTTGAGCAACTGCTGGCCGGCGAGCGTCGTTTCAGCGCAGCCGAGGTGGTGCAGGCTGCCATCGTGATCGCGCGCGCCATCGGCCGGCTGCACCGCCTGGCCGTGATCCACCGCGACATCAAACCCGGCAACCTGCACCTGGGCGACGACGGCCAGTGGCGCCTGCTCGACCTGGGCGTGGCGGTGTCCGGCCGCGAGCCCGAGGCCGTGCGCAGCCTGCATGCCGGCACGCCCAGCTACATGAACCCCGAGCAGTGGGACGGCGACCACGGCCAGCCGGCCAGCGCGCGCAGCGATCTCTACGCGCTGGGCGCCACGCTCTACCAGTGGCTCGCCGGCCGCCTGCCCTACGGCGAGATCGAGCCCTGGCAGACCGCGCGCTTCCGCCGCGATCCGGTCGCACCGTCGCGGCTGCGGCCGGAGGTGCCGATCTGGCTCGACCATGTCGTGCTCAAGGCCGTGGCCCGCGATCCGCGGCTGCGTTTCGAGACCGCCGAGGAGCTGGTGCTGGCGCTCGAACGCGGTGCCTCGCGCCCGCTCGGCCCGCTGGGCAGCACGCCCCTGGCGATGCGCGACCCGACCGTGCTGTGGAAGGTGGCGCTGGCGATCTCGCTCGCCTTCAACCTGCTGCTGGTGGTCTGGCTGCTGTTCCTGCCGCGCTGAGGCGGGCAGGCTCAGGGCGTGAGCCTGCAGCAGGGGCCGGGTGGTGCGCATGACGCCAGGCGGGTTCAGCGGGCCAAGCGGGTGGCCGAGCCGGTGGCGACCGCGGCGTCGTGCGTGGTGCGGGCACGGCCACCCTTTTCGGCCCAGGTGCGGGTCCAGCGGATCTGCACGATGCGCAGCATGCCGAGCATCAGCAGGGCCAGCAGCGCAAACGAGAGGAATCCCCACAGATAGCTGCCGACGAACTGCTTGGACAGGCCCATCGCGTTGGGCAGGAAACCGCCGCCGAGCGCGCCGATCTCGCCGATCATCGAGCCCGCCACCGCGGTGGTCAGCGGCCAGCGCAGCGGCACCAGCTGGAACAGCGCGCCGTTGCCCGCGCCCAGCGCGGCAAAACACAGCATGAACAGCAGCGTGGTGACCGCCAGCGAGCCGCCGGCCACGCCGCACAGCGTCAGCGTGATCGCTACCAGCACCAGCACGCCGCTGAGCGTGTTGATGCCGCCGATGCGGTCGGAGATGTAGCCGCCCACCACGCGCACCGCCGAGCCCATCAGCGTGGCCAGCATCGTGAGCTGGCCGGCCTCGACCTTGGTGACCTTGAACTGGTCGTAGAAGTAGGTCGGCAGGAAACTCGCCAGGCCGATGAAACCGCCGAAGGTGACGATGTAGATCAGGCTGAAGGCCCAGCCGTCCTTCTCGAACAGGCAGGCGGTGTGCTCGCGCAGGCTCTGGTGCTCGGTGTCGGGCGGCTCCTTGGCGGCCAACCACATCACGGCCATCGGCAGCAGCATCGTGAAGGCCGCCAGGCCGTAGACCGCCTGCCAGCCGAACTTGACCGCCAGGGGCGGTGCGAACAGCACGGCCAGCACGGTGCCCGAGTTGCCGGCGCCGGCGATGCCCATCGCCAGGCCCTTGTACTTGGGCGGGAACCAGCCCGAGCCCAGCGACAGCGCCACGCCGAAGCTGGCGCCGGCGATTCCCAGCAGCACGCCCATCGCCAGCACTTCGTTGTAGGTGTCGACCGCGAAATAGCCGTAGGCCAGGGCGCCGACGATCAGGCCCATCTCGACCATCGCGGCGTTCTTGCGGCCGATGTACTGCGACAGCACGCCCAGCGGAAAGCGCATCAGCGCGCCGGCCAGGATCGGCACCGAGATCATGAAGCCCTTTTCGGCCGGGCTCAGGTTGAAGGTTTCGCTGATGAACGGACCCATGGCGCCGTTGAGCACCCAGATCGCGAAGCAGAAGTCGAAATAGAGAAAGGACGCCAGCAAGGTCGGCCAGTGGCCTGATCGCAGGAAGGTCTTGAAGCCAGCCATGGTGTTGTGAGCTCGAACATCGGCGACTCAGGCACACGCGCGGTGCGACCGATCGAAGATGCGGGTTGATGTTCGGAGTCGAGGGAAGGAATCCGGTCGATCTCCGGCAGATCCACATGGGCCACCGCAGGGGCGGGGTTGTGGTCGCGAGCGGTGTACACGGCTGCGTGTACATGAGCGGGTCAGCGTGGACTCCGATCGTGAGCGCTTCTTTGCGCTCGTCCCAAATGCTTGCAAACCGCGTGCCACGTCGGCGTCCTGAGCGGCGGCTGGCAGGGGTCCCCGTCGTTGTGCGTGGCCGCACCAAGTCGAGTGCGGGTGGCCGGTTGGCCTGCGGCGTGCTAGCTTTGGGGCATGACTTTTCTATGCCGCCCCAGCGGCACGCCCGCCCCGTGATCAAAGTTCTTGTTGTCGCCCCTGCGCCGCCCGATGCCCCGAATCTGGTCGCCGAACTCGAAAACAGCGGCATGCGGGTGGCTGCACGCTGTCTTTGCACTGACATGGTGCGCGAATCGTTGTTGCATGCACCGGATGTGATCGTCGTCTGGGAGCCCCATCCCGGTGAGGAACTGTTCGATGCGGTGCGTCTGCTCGACAGTGCTGCACCACGCCCGGTGCTGGTGTTCACCAGCGACGTGCGGGCCGAAACCATGGACGCCGGTCTTGCGGTCGGCATCGAGGGCTGGGTCGTCAACGGCTATGCCGCGCCGCGGCTGCGCTCGCTGATCCAGTACACGATCGCGCGCTTCCGGCATGTGCGGCAGATGCGCGAGGAGCTCGCCGACCTGCGCCGCCGCTACAACGAGCGCAAGCTGATCGACCGCGCCAAGGGCATCCTGATGAACGCGCGCCAGGTCAGCGAGGACGAGGCCTTCCGCCTGCTGCGCTCGGCCTCGATGCACGCCAAGCAGCGCATCGGCCAGGTCTCGCAGCAGGTGATCGACGCGGCCCAGTATGCCGAGGCGATCAACCGGGCCGGCCGGCTGCGCATGCTGTCGCAGCGCATCGTCAAGCTGCACGCGCTGCAGCTGGCGGGCATCGAGGCGGCCGGCTCGCGGGCGCTGCTGGCCGATTCGCGCCAGCAGATCGACCAGATCGTGGCCGGACTCGAAAGAACCCTCTCGCGCCCGACCTTCGGCGATCTGCTCGACGCGGCCGCGATGAGCTGGTCGGCGATGCGCACCGCGCTCGAACTGCCGGCGCAGGACGGCAGCCTGGCCCAGCTCGACCGTCAGGCCGAGCAGCTGCTGGCGCAGGCCGAGCGCCTGACCAGCGCGCTGGCGATGGCTGGCGCCGGGCCGTCGCTGCAGGTCATCAACGTGGCCGGCCGCCAGCGCATGCTGGCCCAGCGCCTGGCCAAGCAGGCCTTGATGGGTGCGCTGCTGCCGGAGGTGTCGGTGGTGCCCGACGACACGGTGGCGGCCTTCGAGCAGGGCCTGGCCTATCTGCGCAATGCACCGCTGAGCTCGGTGGCGATCCGCGAATCGCTGGCCGCTGCCGATGCCGCCTGGCAGGAGATGCTGCGCGGCGCCCGCAGCCCCGCCAGCGCCGAAGGCCGCCTCGCCCTGGCGCGCGCCAGCGAGGAACTGCTGTCGCTGTTCGACCAGCTCACCGACACCTACGAACACAGCATGCAGATGCTGATGGGGTGATTGCGTTTTGCCAGTCCTGGATATAGCCAATCCCTAATTGGCATCGTCGAGCCCTACGCTATCGTTGCTTTGCGCGGTCGGTTTTCACGATTCGACCGTGACGAAGTAGCGCCCTGGCCGCTGCGGTTGGCCGGGTCGTGTTGCACCGATGCTTTGTGGCTATCAACAGGAGAGACACATGACGCTCAAGGGTACGAAGACCGAGCAGAACCTGAAGGACGCCTTTGCGGGCGAATCGCAGGCCAATCGCCGCTACCTCTACTTCGCGAACAAGGCCGACGTCGAGGGGCAGAACGACGTCTCGGCGCTGTTCCGCTCCACCGCCGAGGGCGAAACCGGCCACGCCCACGGCCACCTCGAATTTCTCGAAGCCGTTGGCGACCCCGCCACCGGTCTGCCGATCGGCACCAGCCGCCAGAACCTGATGGCCGCGGTGGCCGGCGAGACCCACGAGTACACCGACATGTACCCGGGCATGGCCAAGACCGCCCGCGACGAAGGTTTCGACGAGATCGCCGACTGGTTCGAGACGCTCGCCAAGGCCGAGCGCTCGCATGCCAACCGCTACCAGAAGGCGCTCGACGCGCTGGTCGACTGAGCCTGGTCGCGGGTCGGTCCGACCCGCCGGCAACCGGGCCGTGACCGCCCGGTTGCCGTCCGTGCCGCACGCGCCGGCGACTCATCCTTCGGAGGCAGGATCATGAGCAATCGGGAAGGCAATCTCGAAGCGCCGACGCGGCATCCGCTCGACTGGCAGAACCCCGATTTCTACGACAAGGCGCAGTGCGACGCCGAACTGGAGCGGGTGTTCGACATCTGCCACGGCTGCCGGCGCTGCGTGAGCCTGTGCCAGAGCTTTCCGACCCTGTTCGACCTGGTCGACGCCACCGCAGACGGCGAGGTGCACGGCATCCCGAAAGCCGATTACGGCCGGGTGGTCGACCAGTGTTACCTGTGCGACCTCTGCTACATGACCAAGTGTCCGTACGTGCCGCCGCACGCGTGGAACCTGGATTTCCCGCACACGATGCTGCGCGCCAAGGCGATCAAGTTCAAGAACGGCGAGGTCTCGCGCGCCGACCGGCTGCTGGCGTCCACCGACGTGCACGGCCAGTTCGCCGGCATCCCGATCGTGGTGCAGGCGGTCAATGCGGTGAACGAGACGAAGCCCGCGCGTGCCGTGATGGAGAAGTTCCTCGGCGTGCACAAGGATGCCTGGATGCCGAGCCTGGCGGCGCAGCGCTTCCGCTGGGGCGCGGCCGTTAGCCCGTCCAAGACCGTCACCAACGGCCAGCGCACGCCCGGCAAGGTGGCGATCTTCGCGACCTGCTACATCAACTACAACGAGCCCGGCATCGGCCACGACCTGCTGGCGGTGCTGGCGCACAACGACATCCCCTACGTGCTGGTCGACAAGGAGCAGTGCTGCGGCATGCCCAAGCTCGAACTGGGCGATCTCGAATCGGTGGCGCGCAGCAAGGCGGCCAACATCCCGGTGCTCGACCGTCACGCGCGCGAGGGCTACGCGATCCTGGCCGCGGTGCCCTCGTGCACGCTGATGTACAAGCAGGAGATCCCGCTGATGTTCCCGGGCGACGAGGCGGTGGCGCGGGTGCAGGAGGCGATGTGGGATCCGTTCGAGTACCTGGCCGCGCGCCACCGCGACGGCCTGCTCAAGCTCGACTTCAAGCGCGACCTGGGCAACATCAGCTACCAGATCCCGTGTCATGGCCGGGTCCAGAACATCGGCCGCAAGACCGAGGAAGTCTTCAAGCTGATCGGCCAGCGCGTGAAGGTCAGGCTCAACACCATCGAACGCTGCTCGGGCCACGCCGGCACCTACGGCGTCAAGAAGCCGTATCACGAACTGGCCATGAAGATCGGCAAGCCGGTGTTCAAGGCGATGGGCAAGCTCGATGCCGACGGCAAGGGCCCCGACTGGATCAGCTCGGATTGCCCGCTGGGCGGCCACCACATCGCCCAGGGACTGGCCAACAACCAGCTGCCGAGCGCGCCGCTGGCTCATCCGCTGAGCCTGGTCGCGACGGCCTACGGCCTCAAGTGACAACAGGAGACGAAGACGACCATGCGCATCACCCGCGACAGCCTGCTGACCCTCGAAGCCTATGCCCGTGCACGGCCGCAGATGAAGACCGCCGTCATCGCCCGCCGGCGCCTGCGCAGCGTGCACCTGGGCGAGCACATGACGCTGCAGTTCGAGGATGAAACCACCGTGCGCTACCAGATCCAGGAGATGCTGCGGGTCGAGAAGATCTTCGAGGAAGACGGCATCCAGGGCGAACTCGAGGCCTACAACCCGCTGGTACCCGACGGCAGCAACTGGAAGGCCACGCTGCTGCTCGAGTACCCCGACGTGCACGAGCGCCGCCGCGAACTGGCACGCCTGATCGGTGTCGAGGACCGGGTGTTCGTCGAGGTCGAGGGCCATCCGCGGATCTACGCGATTGCCGACGAAGACCTCGACCGCGAGAACGACGAGAAGACCTCGGCGGTGCATTTCGTGCGCTTCGAGTTCGACCCGGCGAGCCGACAGGCGGTGCGCGCCGGTGCGGCCGTCAAGATCGGCTGCGATCACACGCATTACCCCGTGCACCTGAGCATTCCGCCCGAAACCCTGGCCGCGCTGGCAGGTGATCTGCGCTGAAACGGCTCGCGTCGGCTGCTTATCATCAAGCGTGCGCTCAAGCCGCTGGCGCAGTCCGAAGACCCGAGCCGTGATGACCCAACTTCCCCCGTCGATTGCCCAGGATGAACTGGCTCCCGCATTGCTCGCCTCGATGCAGGCCAGTGGAGCGATGGTGTCGATCAAGGAGGTGTCGAGCGGTCGCTACCTCTGGGCCAACGCAGCGATGGGCGGCTTTCTGGGGCATGCGCTCGACGCGCTGACCGGGCGCACCGATCTCGACCTGATGCCCAAGGCCGATGCGGCCGTCGTGCGTGCGGCCGATCAGCGAGCCCTGGCCACCGGGCAGCTGTCTGCCGACACCCACCATTTCGAGCGTGGCGGCCACCAGGTCGAACTGCTGTCGTGGCGTGTCGTGCTCGGGGCGGACGGGCCTGCGCCGCAGCTGCTCACGGTCTGGCGCAACGATGCCCAGGCCGGGCTCGAGCAGCGTCTGCAGCAGGCGCTGGCGCAGATCGAGCGTCAGCAGACGGCGCTCGACCAGGTGCGCCAACAGCAGTCGCAGACGCAGGATCGCCCGACCGAGCTGTTCCGCCGCGAACACTTCGAGGATCAACTGCGTCGTGAAGCCGCGCTGGCCCAGCGCGAGGGGCGCGAGTTCGCGCTGGTGCTGCTGGCGGTCGACCGGCTGGATCAGCTGCAGCAGCAGCGAGGCCCGGCCGCAGCGGCGCGGGTGGCCGATTCGGTCAGCCATCTGATGCGGGGCAACACCCGCGCGATGGACGTGCTGTCTCAGCTGGGCCCGGACCGGTTCGCGATCCTGTTCTCGGGCATCGGCCTGGCCACCGCGCATGCCCGGGTCGAGCAGTTGCGGCGCGCCTGCGCCAGCGAGGTGCTGGTGCTGGACGGCGAGTCGTTCGGCTTCGAGATCTCGGCGGGCGTGGCGAGCTTTCCGCACAGCGCCGACAGCCTCTCGGCGCTCAGCCAGGCGGCCATCCGTGCGCTCAACGATGCCCGTCAGCGTGGCGGCAACCGGGTCGCGCTGGCGAGCATCCAGCTGGGCGGGCTCACGGCCCGGTGAGTGCGCTCACTGCATCGCCTTGGTGAGCATGTAGGCGGCGAGCAGATAGAGCACCAGCGCAAAGACCTTCTTGAGTTGCTGCACGTTCATCGCGTGGGCGGTGCGCGCGCCCAGCGGCGCGGTCAGCACGCTGGCGGTGGCGATCACGGCCAGGCCTGGCAGCCACAGGAAACCCAGCGCGCCCGGCACCGGGCTTTGCATCGACCAGCCGCCCACCACGTAGCCGACCGTATTGGCCAGCGCGATCGGAAAGCCCAGTGCCGCCGAGGTGGCCACCGCGTTGTGCATCGCCACGTTGCACCAGCCCATGAACGGCACCGAGATGAAACCGCCGCCGGCGCCGACCAGGCCCGAGATGAAGCCGATCACGCCGCCCGCGCCCAGGCTGCCGGCGGTGCCGGGCATCTGGCGGCTCGGCGGCGGCTTCTTGTTGAGCAGCATCTGCGTGGCCGAAAAGGCCACGAACAGCGCGAACACCAGTGCCAGCGTCGTGCCCTTGAGCAGCGCGAACACACCCGCGCCGGCGAGCAGCCCGCCGCCCACGATGCCAGGTGCGAGCACGCGCACGATGTCCCAGCGCACCGCACCGCGCTTGTGATGGGCGCGCACGCTCGAGATCGAGGTGAAGAGGATGGTGGCCATCGAGGTGGCGATCGCCATCTTCACCGACAGCGCCGAGTCGACCCCGCGATGCGACAGGATCAGCGTCATGAAGGGCACCATCAGCATGCCCCCGCCGATGCCCAGCAGGCCGGCGAGAAAACCGGTGGCGGTGCCGAGTGCCAGCAGTTCGGCGATCAGGGTGGCGTCGAGGTTCATGTGCGTTCGAGCAGTTCGAGAATGAGTTGCCATTCGGCCGGTGTCACCGGCGTGATCGACAGGCGATTGCCCGGGCGCAGCAGCGTCATGCCGGCCAGGCCGGGCTGGGCGCGCATCTCGGCCAGACCGAGCAGCCGGGTCTTGCGCACGAAGCGCACGTCGACATGCAGCCAGCGGGGTGCCTCGCGCTGCGACCTGGCGTCGAAGTAGGGGCTGGCGGGGTCGAACTGGGTGGCGTCGAGGTAGGCCGCAGAGGCCACTTCAGCCAGCCCGGCGACACCCGGCTGCGGGCACGACGAGTGATAGAACAGCACGCCGTCGCCGACCTGCATCGCGTCGCGCATGAAATTGCGCGCCTGGTAGTTGCGCACCCCGGTCCACGGCAGGCACTGGCTCACGGACTGAGCCAGCGTGTCGATGGAGCACTCTTCGGGCTCGCTTTTCATCAGCCAGTATTGGCGCGCGGGCATGTACCGGCTCAACGGAAATCAGCGGGAGCGCCGACGGCGCAAGGAAGGAGGGTGTCCACCGCGAACCAAAGGCCGCATTCCTGAACCCAGGGGGATTCAGGTGGGCGAGGTCAGCCAAATTTCGGGTTCATCTGACGCGAGACGATCACACCAACTTGGCGATTTCCAAGCCCAGGCTCGCGAGAGCATCGGTTCAAGGAAATATAAAACCTTCGCGAACGCAGTGGACGGAACGGATTCTAGGCCAGCCACCGCGGCCTTGGCGAGCGCCTGGCGATCAGAGCAATTGACCGTCGCCGCTGAGCGCGGCGTCGACGCGGTGGACCAGCGCATCGATGTCGACCGAGCCCGGATCGAACGGTGCACCGGCCGGCGCCGGGGGGGCGGCAGCAATCGGTGCGCGGGCCTGTTCGGCCAGCGCGTAGGCGAGGTTCAGTGCGGCCAGCACGGCAATGCGTTCACGCGCCTTGACCTTGCCGGCATCGCGGATGCCGCACATCTCGCGGTCGACGCTGGAGACGGCCTCGAGCAACTCGACCGCCCGGCCATCGGGGCAGGCCAGGATGTAGCTCTGGCCCATGATCGTCACTTCCATCTGCTTCATGCGCCGCTCCCGGCCGACTTGTCGTGGTCGAAATCGGACACCGGCAGGCGTTCGATCAGCGCGTCGATGCGGTTGCGCGCGGCGGCCAGTCTGGAACGCAGGTTGTCGCGTTCGGCAGCAACCGAGGCGATCTGCTGTTCAAGCAGGGCGTTGGTGCGCTTGAGCTCTTCGTGGCGCATCAGCAGGCGTTCAACCCGGTCGGCTAGATCTTCGATGGTGGACATGCGCAGTGTGGCTAGCGGCGTGGACGCAACAGCGTCATTGCCAAGCGGAATCATTGTAGTGGCGGGTTCGGAGGCCGCGACAGCGCACGTTTACACTCCCTCACGTTGGTGCTCGCGCCCGCCGTTCACGGCAGCGCGGTTAAACGGGAAGCAGGAAGGTCACGCCCCACGGGCCACACCCAACCTGCGCTGCCCCCGCAACGGTAAGCGGACGGCCGGGCTTTCAAGCCTTGCCCGCTCCTGTGCTCAGCCACTGGTTTCGACAGATGCCGGGAAGGTCGCAGGGGTTGTTCCGCCAGCCCGGATACCGGCCAACAGGGGGACGCGTGCCATGCGCGCTGTCCACGTCGCAAGCACCTGCGGGGAAGCAGGCTGCGGGCAACCTGTCCTTGTCTATCCCATGAAGTTCAACCTCCAGGCGCGCCATGCGCCGTCGGCCCTGCGCGTCCTGTGCCTGGCTGCGATCTCGGCTGTCAGCGGCACCGCCGTCGCACGAGCTGCGCTCGATCCGGTGCTGATCACCGGCACCCGTTTTGCAGATGAAGCCGACGCCCAGCCGATCGGCATCAGCGTGATCACGGCCGAACAGATCCGCCGCGGCGGCTACACCACGATCAACGAGGCGGTGATGCGCCAGCTCGGCGTGGCCGGCCGGCTCGACCTCAACGGCGGTGGCGAATACGCGCTCGACCTGCGCGGCTTCGGCAGCACCTCCGACAACAACATGGCGATCGTGGTCGACGGCATCCGCATCAGCGAGGGTGACCTCGGCGGCACCCGCCTGGCCGGCATCCCGATCGAGACCGTCGAACGCATCGAGGTGCTGCGCGGCAGCAGCGCCGTGCTTTATGGCGAGGGCGCCACCGCCGGCGCGATCGTCATCACCACCAAGGCCGGCCGCGGCGTGGCTCGCGCCGACCAGGCGCAGGTCTACGCTGCCGGTGGCACGCAGGGCCGGCGTGAACTGCGTGGCGCGGCCACCGTCAATGCGGGCGATTTCAGCTTCGACCTCGCCGCCCAGCGCCGCCTGGCCGACAACCACCGCGACAACTTCGCGTCGGCGGTCAGCGGCGTCTCGCTGGCGGCTCAGTGGCAGCTCGATCAGCTGCGGGTCGTGGCGCGCCATGCCGCCGACAGCCTCGCCACCGGCCTGCCCGGCGCCTTGAGCACCGCGCAGTACGCCGCCGACCCCAGCCAGGCGTCCAGCCTGACCGACCATGGCCGCATCGACGCCCGTCGCAGCACCCTCACCGCCGAATACAAGGGCGGCGACTGGGAGCTCGCGTTCGACCTCGGCACGCGCCACAAGGAGCTGCGCAGCATCAACGGCGGCTTTCCTTTCGACTACGACGTCGACGCCAGTACCGCCGGCGTGCGTGCCCGCCACGTCGGCCGCATCGCCAGCCTGCGCAACCAGCTCCGCTTCGGCATCGACCATGCGCGCTGGGAGCGCGACGTGCTGCCGACGGGCTTGCCGGACGTGCAGCGCAACCGCGGCATCTACGTCAAGGACGAGCTGACCCTGGCCAACGGCAGCAGCCTGTCGGCCGGCCTGCGGCGCGAGCAGGTCGACAAGGATGCCAACACCTTTGCCGGCCCGGCCAGCGTGTCCGACGGGATCAACGCCTGGGAGATCGGCGCGGTCCACCCCGTCACCGCGCAGACCCAGGTCTATGCGCGCTGGGGCACCAGCTTCCGCCTGCCCAACGCCGACGAGCTCAGCAATGCCGGCCTGCGGCCGCAGACCTCGCGCGACCTGGAGCTCGGCACGCGCTGGCGTGGCAGCGACAGCCGCTTCGAGGCCCGCATCTACCGCAGCCGCCTGAGCGACGAGATCGGCTTCGACGGTGCGACGTTCCAGAACGTCAACTTCGAACGCACCCGTCGCGCCGGCCTGGAGTTCGAGGCCAGCCACGTGCTGAACGCCAGCGTCGACCTGCGCGCCGCCGGTGCGCTGCGCCGTTCGCGTTTCGACGCCGGGGCCAACGCCGGCCGCGACATCCCGCTGGCGGCGCGCCGCAACGCCTCGGTCGGCGCCAGCTGGCAGTTCCTGCCGCAGCATCACCTGGGCGCCGACCTGGTTTACACCGGCACCCAGTTCCCGACCGCTGCCAACAGCTGCCGCATGGAGGCCGCGACCACGCTGGACTTGCGTTACGCGTGGCGGCTGCCCAAGCTGGAGCTGAGCCTGGCGATGGCCAACGCCGCCGATCGCCAGTACACCACGCAGGCCTTCGGCTGTGCGGCGGGCCAGGTCACGGCGATCTACCCCGAGCCCGGCCGCGCCGTGTTGGCCTCGGCCCGGATGTCGTTCTGACCGCTGCCGCCATGAGATCCGCCGCTGCCTTGCATGAGCTGATCCTCGGCGGCCAGAAAAGTGGCAAGTCGCGCTGCGCCGAGCAGCGCGCTGCCACCTGGCTGGCGCTGCCGGGCCAGCGTGCCGTGCTGGTGGCCACCGCGCTGGCCGGTGACGACGAGATGCGCGCGCGCATCGCCCGTCACCGGTCGGACCGCGGCGTCCACGTGCCGGCGCTGGCGACGATCGAGGAACCGCTCGACCTCGCCTGCGCCATTGCCCGCCTCAGCGACCCGGGCTGCCTGGTGCTGGTCGACTGCCTGACGCTGTGGCTGACCAACTGGCTGATGCCGATGGCCGGCGATGTGGACGAAGCCGGCTGGGCCGCGCAGCGCGCGGCGCTGATGGCGGCGGTCGAATCCGTGCCCGGCCCGCTGGTGCTGGTGTCCAACGAGATCGGCCTCGGCCTGTCGCCCATGCGTGCCGAGGCGCGCCGCTTCGTCGACGAACTCGGCCGCCTGCACCAGGATCTGGCGCAGTGCTGCAGCCGCGTCACGCTGATGGTGGCGGGGCTGCCGTTGACGATCAAGCCGGGGGCGTCGTCATGAGCCTGTCGGGCGGTTGCCGCGCGTGGCTGCTGCTGATCGGGCTGTGCCTCGGCCTCGGCGCCGTCGCGCAGGCCGCCATCAGCGTGGCCGACGAACGCGGCCACCGTCTGACATTCGAGAGGCCGCCGCAGCGCATCGTCAGCCTGATGCCCTCGCTGACCGAAAGCGTCTGCGCGCTCGGTGCCTGCGAGCGACTGGTCGGGGTCGACCGTTATTCCAACTGGCCCGACGCGGTGCGCCGCCTGCCCAAGCTCGGCGGGCTGGAGGACGCGCAGATCGAGGCCATCGTCGCGCTGCGGCCCGACGTCGTGCTGGCGGCGCGTTCGAGCCGCGCGATCGAGCGGCTGGAGGCGCTGGGCCTGAAGGTGCTGGCGCTCGAACCGGTCGACCACACCGAGCTGCGCGCCGGCCTCGCCACGCTGGCCACGCTGCTCGGTCGCCCCGGCCAGGCCGAACTGCTGTGGCAACAGATCGACAGCCAGGTGCGGCGCGCCACCGCGCAGGTGCCGCCGGCCTGGCGCGGCCAGCGGGTCTATTTCGAGGTCGATGCCGCGCCCTATGCGGCCGGGGCGGTGTCCTTCGTCGGCCAGACGCTGACGCAGCTCGGCCTGGCCCACATCATCGGCCCCGAACTGGGCCCGTTCCCCAAGCTCAACCCCGAGTTCGTGCTGCGTGCCCAACCCGACCTCGTGATGGCGGTGACGCACGACCTGGCCGCGATGCCGCAGCGCCCGGGTTGGTCGCACCTGCGGGCGCTGCAGCGCCGGCGCACCTGCGCCTTCGCGCCCGCCGACTACGACATGCTGGTGCGCCCCGGCCCGAGGCTGGGCGAGGGCGCCTTGCTGATCGCCGCCTGCCTCGGCCGGCTGGCCGCGCCCGTACCCGGCGGCAACGGAACATCGAAATGAGCGAACTCGAACGCCAGCGCCGACAGCGCCTGGCCTGGGCGCTGCTGCTGATCGCGCTGGCCGGCAGCTTCGCGGGCCTGCTGGCCGGCAGCGAGGGCTGGCGCCTGCCCTCGCTCGACGACCCGACCGCCGAGCTGATCGTCTGGCAGATCCGCGCCCCGCGCACGCTCGGTGCCTGGCTGGTGGGCGCGCTGTTCGGGCTGTCCGGCGCGATCGCGCAGGGGCTGTTCCGCAATCCGCTGGCCGATCCGTACCTGCTCGGCTCGGCGGCCGGTGCATCGCTCGGCGTGGTGCTGGTGCTGGCCGCCGGCAGCCTGGTCGGCAGCGGGCTGAGCCTGGCGGGCGCCGAACTGCTGGCGCGTTTCGGCCTGGTCGGCGCGGCGTTCGGCGGCGCGCTGCTGGGCGTGAGCCTGACGCTGATGCTCGCCCGCGGCGCCGAACACACCACCCGGCTGCTGCTGGCCGGCGTGGTGGTGGGTGTGGTGCTGGGCGCGCTCAACGATCTGGTGACGATGGTGTCGCCCGCCGCCTTGCGCGGCAAGCAGGCGTTTCTGCTCGGCAGCACCGGCTTTCTCGGCTGGCCGAGCGTGGCGCTGCTGGCCGCGGCGCTGGCCGCGACGCTGCCGCTGGCCTGGCGGCTGGCGCGCACGCTCGATGCACTCAGTCTGGGCGAAGACAGCGCCAGCAGCCTCGGCCTGTCGCTGCCGCGCCTGCGCGCCGCGCTGGTCGTGCTGATGGCGCTGGCGACCGGCACGGCGGTGGCGCAGGCCGGGCTGGTGGCGTTTGTCGGGCTGGTCGCGCCGCATCTGGTGCGGCGCTTCGTGCACGCGACGCACGGCTATCGACTCGCTGCGAGCGCCGCGATGGGCGGCGCCCTGCTGCTGCTGGCCGACGTGGCCGCACGCTGCGTGATCGCGCCGCAGGAGCTGCCGGTGGGCGTGCTGACCGCCGTGCTGGGCGGGCTCTATCTGCTGTGGCTGCTGCATCGGCGGGGGCTGGGATGATGCGTGCGACGACGGCAACGACGCCCGCCGTGTCATGCCGCGCCCTCGGGGTGCCGCTGGGCGAAGGCGCTGCGCGCCGCGAGGTGCTGCGCGGCGTCGACCTCGAATTTGCCGCCACCGGCTGGACCGCCGTCGTCGGCCCCAACGGCGCCGGCAAGTCGACGCTGTTGCGCTGCCTGGCCGGCCTGCTGCCGACCTTCACCGGCGAGGTCCGACTGCAGGGCCGACCGATTTCAGACTGGCCGCTGCGCGAGCGCGCCCGGCGCCTGGCCTGGCTGGCGCAGCAGGGCGAAGCCTCGGGCGAGCTGACGGTGCGCGACGTGGTGCACCTCGGCCGCCTGCCGCATCTGGGCCTGCTCGGTCGACCGAACGCGCACGACGAGGCGATCGTGCAGCAGGCGATGGCCGACACCGAATGCGCCGACTGGCAGCACCGGCGCCTGACCGAGCTCTCCGGCGGCGAGCGCCAGCGCGTGCTGCTGGCGCGGGCGCTGGCGGTGGATGCGCCGGTGCTGCTGCTCGACGAGCCGACCACCCACCTCGACGCGCCGCATCAGGTGGCGCTGGTGCGCCTGCTCAAGCGGCGCTCGCGCGAGGACTGCGTCATCAGCGTGCTGCACGACCTGCCGCTGGCGCTGGCCGCCGACCGCCTGGTGGTGCTGGCGCAGGGCCGCGTGCGGGCGCAGGGCCGGTCCGACGATCCGGCCGTGCACGCCGAGCTGGAGGCGGTGTTCGGCGGCGCGATCCGCATCCTGTCGGTCGACGGCCGCTGGGTCGCCGTGCCGCACCTTTGATCGAGGAATCCATCGATGTCCGACCTGGTCCGATCGCCGGCCCGTGCCGTCATGGTGCTGGGCACCAGCAGCGGCGCCGGCAAGAGCTGGCTGGCCACCGCGCTGTGCCGCTGGTATGCGCGCCAGGGCCTGAAAGTGGCGCCGTTCAAGGCCCAGAACATGAGCAACAACGCCCGTGTCGTGCCCGGCCTGATCGGCGCGGACGGCGCGCAGCCCATGGGCGAGATCGGCAGCGCGCAGTATTTCCAGGCCCTGGCCGCGCGCTGCGTGCCCGGCGTGATGCACAACCCGGTGCTGCTCAAGCCCGAGGCCGACACGCGCAGCCAGGTGGTGGTGCTGGGCGAGGTGCGCCGTGACTTGGCCGAGGTGCCGTGGCGCGAGCGCAGCGAGGCGCTCTGGCCACACGCCCGCGCCGCCTTGCAGCAGCTGATGGCCCACAACGACGTGGTCGTGATCGAAGGCGCCGGCTCGCCCGCCGAGATCAACCTGCACGCCAGCGACTACGTCAACATGCGCACCGCACTGGCGGCGCAAGCCGCTTGCCTGGTGATCACCGACATCGACCGCGGCGGCGCCTTCGCCCACCTCTACGGCACGCATCAGCTGCTGCCGGCCGACGAGCGCGCGCTGATCCGCGGCTTCGTGCTGAACCGTTTTCGCGGCGACGCGGCCTTGCTGGCGCCCGGGCCCGAACAACTGCAGGCGCTGACCGGCGTGCCGACGATCGGCGTGCTGCCGATGTGGCGCGAGCACGGCCTGCCCGAGGAAGACGGCCTGTACGAGCCGGGCGGACACACGGCCGCGCCGGGCCACGCCGCCCAGCGGCTGCGCATCGCCATCGTCGCCTACCCGCGCATCAGCAACCTCGACGAGTTCCAGCCTCTGCGCAACCTGCCGGGCGTGCAACTGGTCTGGGCGCGCCAGCCGGCTGATCTGGAGCGCGCCGACTGGGTCATCCTGCCGGGCTCGAAACACAGCCAGGCCGACCTCGCCTGGCTGCGCGCACAGCGGCTCGACGCGGCGATCGCCCGCCATGCCGCAGCCGGCGGCGCGCTGCTGGGCATCTGCGGCGGCCTGCAAATGCTGGGCGAAGCGCTGATCGACCTGCACGGCGTCGAGGGCGGCTTCGACGCGCTTGGTGGTAATGGCCCCGGCCTGGGCCTGCTGCCGCTGGTGACGCAGTTCGATCCGCACAAATTGTTGCGGCCGACACGCGCCTCGTTCGGCGCCACCCACGGCGTCTGGGCGGCGTTGGCCGGCGTCGCCTTCGACGGCTACGAGATCCACAACGGCCGCTCAATCCAGCACCCGGCGATGGCGTCGGCGCTGCCCGCGCTGCGCAGCACGTGCGGCGACACCATCGGTTGGCAGAACGGCTCGGTGCTGGGCGTCTACACGCACGGCCTGTTCGAATCGCCGGCCGTGCTGCAGGCGCTGTTCGGCGCCGGCTGCCGCACGCTCGACAGCGTCTTCGACGGCCTGGCCGATTTCGCCGAGCGGCATTTCAGCCTCGGTGCGCTGGCCGGGCTGCTGAGCCCGAAGCAGCCACCCGGCTGATTGCCGCCATCCCACGTCTTGCACCCACGGCGTCTCTACGCCCCGCAGCCATGAACCTGATCCCGACCCTCGAAGACCTCCACGACGCCAGCCTCGCCGCTCAGGTACAGCAGCAGATCGACCGCAAGACCAAGCCGCTGGGCGCGCTCGGCCGGCTGGAGGCGCTGGCGCTGCAGCTGGCGCTGATCCAGGGCCGCACGCTGCCACGGCTGGAGCAGCCGCAGCTGGTGGTGTTCGCCGCCGATCACGGTCTGGCCGCGCGCGGCGTGTCGGCGTATCCGAGCGACGTGACCTGGCAGATGGTCGAGAACTTCCTCGCCGGCGGCGCGGCGGTCAGCGTGCTGGCGCGCCAGCACGGCCTGGCGCTGACGGTGGTCGACGCGGGCGTGCGCCACGACTTCGCGCCGCGCCCCGGCCTGCTGCTGCGCAAGATCGGCCCCGGCAGCGCCGACATGCTGGCCGGCCCGGCGATGAGCGCGGTGCAGTGCGAGCAGGCCATCCGCGCCGGCCGCGAGGTGGTGCGCGGCCTGCCGGGTAATGCGCTGGCGCTGGGCGAGATGGGCATCGGCAACACCTCGGCGGCGGCGCTGCTGCTCGCGCGCCTGAGCGGCGAGCCGCTGTGGCGCTGCGTCGGCCGCGGCACCGGCTTGGACGACGCCGCGCTGGCGCGCAAGACCGCGCTGCTCGGCGAGGTGCTGGTCCATCACGTCGACGCCACCGAGCCGCTGGCCGTGCTGGCCGCGATGGGCGGTTTCGAGATCGCGATGCTGGTCGGCGCCATGCTGCAGGCCGCCGCCGAACGGCGCGTGATCCTGATCGACGGCTTCATCGTCGGCGCCGCCTTGCTGGTGGCCGCGCGGCTGCAGCCGGCGGTGCTGCAGCGCTGCGTGTTCGCACACCGTTCGGACGAGTCCGGCCATGCGCTGCTGCTGGCGCAGCTCGGTGCGCGGCCGCTGCTCGACCTCGGCCTGCGCCTGGGCGAAGGTTCCGGCGCGGCGCTGGCCTGGCCGCTGCTGGAGTCGGCCTGTCGCATCCTGGCGGAGATGGCGAGTTTCGAGTCGGCCGGCGTGAGTGATGCCTCGACTGATGCCTCGACCGGACCGGCCGCCGGATCGACCCCGCAGCCGTGATGGCCGCGCTGATCCACGAAGCGCGGCTGTTCTTCATCGCGCTGCAGTTCTTCACCCGCGTGCCGGTGCCGGCCTGGGTGGGCTACACGCCGGAGTGGATGCACGCCAGCGCGCGGCATTACCCGCTGGTCGGCGCGTGGGTCGGGGGCGTGGCGGCGCTGGTGCTGTGGCTGGCTGCGCAGGTCTGGCCGCTGTCGGTGGCGGTGGGCCTGAGCATGGCGGCCACCGTGTGGCTGACCGGCGGTTTCCACGAAGACGGCCTGGCCGACACCTGCGACGGCCTGGGCGGCAGTGTCAGCCGCGAGCGCGCCTTGACCATCATGAAGGACTCGCGGCTGGGCAGCTACGGCGCGCTCGGTCTGGTCGGCGTGTTGGGGCTGAAGGCGGTGGCGCTGTACGAGTTGACCGATTTCGACGGCGTCCAAGCCTTGATCGCGCTGGTCTGGGCGCACGCGGTGTCGCGTGCGGTGCCGGTGGCCTTGCTGCGGCTGCTGCCTTATGCCGGCGACGCCGAACACGCCAAGGCCAAGCCGATGGCGCAGCAGGTGTCCGACGCCGGCCTCGCGGCTGCGCTCGGCTGGGCCGCGCTGGCTTGTGCGGCGGCGTGGGGGCTAGGAGCGTCGGCGTTCACGCTGGCCTGCGCCGCACTCGGCGTGATCGCGCTGGCGGCGTTCTGCGTGCGCTGGTACCGGCAGCGCCTGGGCGGCTACACCGGCGACACGCTCGGCGCGGCGCAGCAGTTGTGCGAGCTGGCGGCCTACCTCGGCTGGCTGGCGGGAGTCTGGTTTGAGTGACGACGGCGAGCTGTGGCTCTGGCGCCATCCGCGCCCGTTCGACGTGGCCGGGCGCTGCATCGGCTGCACCGACGTGAGCGTCGACCGGCGCCGCGCCAAGCGTCTGGCGCATCGGCTGCGCCGCCACGCACGTCGCGAGGGGCTCGCCCGCGAGGTCTGGACCTCGCCGCTGACGCGCTGCGCGGCGGTCGGCCGCTGGCTGCGGCGCTGGGGCTGGCGCCACCACGTCGACGTCCGTCTGCTGGAAATGGATTTCGGATCGTGGGACGGCGAGCCTTGGTCGCACATCGGCGCCGCCGAGTTCGCCGCCTGGGAGGCCGACTTTGCCGGCCACGCGCCGGGTGGTGGTGAATCCCTCGCCGCACTGCGCGAGCGGGTGCGTGCCTTCATTGCCCACGACGCGGCAGGCGCCGAATCCACTGCCGTCGCCAGAGGCCCGAAGGCGGCTGCCCGCCTGCTGGTCGCGCATGCGGGCTGGATCAACGCGCTGACTTTTGTCAACACCGAATTGCCCGAAGCGAGCCACTGGCCCGCGCCGCTGTGTTACGGCGGCGCGGCGCACTGGTCGGCCGCCCGGGGGCTTCTGCGCATCGGTACCATGCTGCACCGCAGCGGCCGCAGTGCCGTACCCGTTTCAACCTGACCCGTCCGCCATGTTCCGCACCCTGCTCAAATCCAAGATCCACCGCGCCGTCGTCACCCACTGCGAGCTGCATTACGAGGGCTCCTGCGGCATCGACGAAGACCTGCTGGACGCCGCCAACCTGTGCGAGAACGAGCAGATCCACGTCTGGAACATCAACAACGGCGAGCGTTTCGTCACCTACGTGATCAAGGCGCCGCGGGGCAGCGGCATCATCTCGCTCAACGGCTCGGCGGCGCGGCGCGCCAGCGCGGGCGATCTGGTCATCATCGCGGCCTTCGCGCAGGTGCACGAGGAGCAGGTGCCCACGCATCAGCCCAAGCTGGTGTTCATGGACGAGGCCAACCGCATCAAGGAACTGCGCAGCGAGCCGCAGAACCCGCCGCAGACCTCGCCGCTGCGGTGACTGCGACGGCTTCGGCAATGGCGACGCCCGACCTCTACCCGCGCCGCATCGTCTGCCTGACCGAAGAGACCACCGAGATCCTCTACCTGCTGGGCGAGCAGGACCGCATCGTCGGCATCTCGGGTTACACCGTGCGCCCGCCGCGGGCGCGGCAGGAAAAACCCAAGGTCAGCGCCTTTCTCTCCGCCAAGATCGACAAGATCCTGGCGCTCGAACCCGACCTGGTGCTGGGTTTCTCGGACCTGCAGGCCGACATCGCCAGCCAGCTGATCCGCGCCGGCGTGCCGGTGCACGTGTTCAACCAGCGCGGCATCACCACCATCCTGCAGACCATCGCGATGGTCGGGGCGATGGTGGGCGCACATCAGCGCACCGCCGCCTTGCTGGCCGAACTGCAGTCTGGGCTGGATGCGGTGGCCGCAGGCGCCGCCACGCTGCCGCGCCGGCCGCGGGTCTATTTCGAGGAGTGGATGGACCCGCTGATCAGCGGCATCGGCTGGGTCAGCGAGCTGATCGTGCTGGCCGGTGGCGAGGAGTGTTTCCCCGAGCTGGCCGGCCAGTCGCTGGGCAAGAACCGCATCATTGCCGACCCGCTGGAAGTGGTGCGGCGTGCGCCCGACCTGATCCTGGGCTCGTGGTGCGGGCGCAAGTTCCGGCCCGACCAGGTCATCGCCCGGCCGGGTTGGCAGGACGTGCCGGCGGTGCGCAACGGCCAGGTCTTCGAGATCAAGTCGAGCGAGATCCTGCAGCCCGGCCCGGCCGCGCTGACCGACGGCGTGCGCCAGATCGCCGCGCGCATCCAGGCCTGGGCAGCGCTGCAGGGCTGAGTTTTTTCGCTCAGGGCGCGGCTGTCTTGGGCTCGAAATCGCAGCAGTCGGCCACGCTGCACAGCCAGCACTGCGGCTTGCGCGCCTGGCAGACGTAGCGGCCGTGCAGGATCAGCCAGTGGTGGGCCTCGACCTTGAACTCGTCGGGCACACGTTCGAGCAACTGCATCTCGACTTCATGCGGTGTCCTGCCCGGGGCCAGCCCGGTGCGGTTGCCGACGCGAAAGACGTGCGTGTCGACCGCGCAGGTCGGCTCGCCGAAGGCCACGTTGAGCACCACGTTGGCGGTCTTGCGGCCCACGCCGGGCAGGGCTTCGAGCGCCTCGCGGCTGTGCGGCACCTGGCCGCCGTGCCGGGCCAGCAGGAGGCGGCAGGTCTCGACCAGGTTCTTCGCCTTGTTGCGGTACAGGCCGATGGTCTTGATGTGCTCGGCCACCCGCTCCTCGCCCAGCGCGAGCAGCTTGGCCGGCGTGTTGGCCACCGGGAACAGCCGCCGCGTGGCCTTGTTGACGCTGACATCGGTGGCCTGCGCCGACAGCAGCACCGCCGCGAGCAACTCGAACACCGAGCTGTATTCTAGTTCGGACGCTGGCATCGGGTTGGCGGCCCGCAAGGTGCTGAAAAAGCGCTGGATCTGGTCGGCTTGCATGGGCGGCAGTCTAGGCGGGATGTGCCCCCGGACTGCGGGGCGCCCTGTGCCCAGGGGATGGAACGGCCGCAAGCGGCCCAGCAGAATCCCTGAGAAACATTTGATTACGCGCTGACATACTGCCCCTATAACGTGCACAGTTCACGGGGCGATGAGCAAGATCATGCATCCACGATATTTTTCTGCTTCGAACCGCTTGGCCGGAACTGTCGCGTCTGTCGAACGCCCACGCGCGGTGGCCGTGTCGGGCCTGGCGCTGCTGATGGTGGCCGCGGGTGTGGCGGCGCTGGCTGGCAGCTGGGTCTTGCCGGCTGCCGATCTGGCGATCTGGCAGGTCCGTCTGGTCGGCCTGGCCAGCCTGTTGGTCGTGGTCGGACTGGGGCTCTGGCACCGCATGAACTGGGCCCGTTGCGCGGCCATCGGCATGTTCGCCTACGTCATCTACGCCCAGTTGAACGGCCGCTGGCTGCAGTCGGAGGTGCTGGGTCTGTTCATCGACAGCCTGCGCGGTGTGCATGATGCGGGCGCCGCTCCGCTGGCGAGCCTCGGCGACGGGCTGCCGCCGGCCAGCGCGTCTGCGGCCGGCCTGGGGCTGGCCTTGTGCGTGGCACTGGGCTGGTTCATCACGCACCTGTTGTCGGCACCGGTGCGCGCGGAGTTCCTGCCGCCGGTGGCAGCACCGATCAAGCCGAACAAGCGCGTCAAGGTCTCGACCTGATCAGCGCGGCGCCTGTTGCGGGTTCGCGCCCATCTCGTCGACGTAATACCAGCGGCCGTTCTCGCGCACGAAGCGGCTGATCTCGTGCAGCCGGTGGGCGCGCCCGCCGAGCTTGCTGCGGGCGATGAACTCGACCGTGGCGTGGTCGGCATCCTGTTGTCGATGGTGGCGCACGTCCAGGCCGAGCCAGCGCAGGCCGCTCTCGTTGGGGGCGAGGCTGGCCGGTCGCGTGTCCGGATGCCAGGTGGCGAGCAGGTAGTCGAGCCGATCGAGCACGTAGGCGCTGTAGCGCGAGCGCATCAGCGATTCCGCGTCCGGTGCCTGCAGGTGCAGCGCGCCCGCGTGATAGCGGCCGCAGCAGGCCGACAAGGTCTGGCCCGAGCCGCAAGGGCAGGGCGTTGCGGCGGGGGTGGGGGGCAGGTTCTTCATGGGCGCCGATTGTCACGGCCACGGATAATCCGCGCGCTGCGCTGCCCCTGGATTCCCGCCGATGCTTTTTCTCCTGTCGCCCGCCAAGTCGCTCGACTATCAGACGCCCACCCGCGTCGCCGCCACCGAGCCGCTGTACACGCGCCAGGCCGCGGATCTGATCGAGATCCTGCGCACGAAGACGCCCGTCGAGGTGGCCGAGCTGATGGATCTGTCCGATGCGCTGGCCGGCCTCAACGTGGCCCGCTACGCCGCCTGGCAGCCGCAGGCCGACCGCCACAACAGCAAGCCGGCAGTGCTGGCGTTCAACGGCGACGTCTACGACGGGCTCGATGCCCGCACGCTGGCCACGCCCGACCTGCGCTGGGCCCAGTCGCATCTGGTGATCCTGTCGGGCCTGTACGGCGCGCTGCGGCCGCTCGACGCGCTGCAGCCCTATCGCCTCGAGATGGGCACCCGGCTTGCCAATCCGCAGGGGCCGGACCTGTACGCCTGGTGGGGCGACACGGTGTCGGACTACCTGAATGAACGGCAGTCCGGCGAACCGCACCCGGTGGTGGTCAACCTGGCGTCGCAGGAATACTTCAAGGTCGTGCGCCGCGGCGTGCTGAAGGCGCGGGTGGTCGACTGCGTGTTCGAGGACTGGAAGGGCGGCGTCTACAAGATCATCAGCTTCCACGCCAAGCGCGCACGCGGGCTGATGGCGCGCTATGCCATCACGCAGCGCATCCGGCGCGTGGCCGATCTGCAGGGATTCGACCTGGCCGGTTACGCCTACGCGCCGGCGGTGTCCGGGCCCGACCGGCTGGTCTTCCGCCGCCATCCGGCCGATTGACAACTTGATGCACACCGCCGGGGCCCGGCGTCCGAAGGGCCGGTGCGGCCTGCCAGAATTCGGGCATGAAGACCCGAATCAGCAGCCAGAGCGCCACCCCCGAACTGCGGCAATGGATCGTCGAGCAGGCCCGTGCCGGCCATGCACCGGAGGCGGTGCTGCGCTCGATGACCGATGCGGGCTGGCAGGAAGACGTCGCCATCGCCACGCTGGAAGAAACGCTCAAGACCCATCTGGCCGAGCAGGCCTTGCAGGACGCCCTGCCTGCGCCTTCGCCTGTGCCCGAGCCCCGGCTCGAGCAGGCGCCGTCGGCCGTGATGGCCCTCGACCGCGAGGTGCAGGTGCTGATGAACCTGCGCGATCCGCGCGTGGTGGTGTTTGGCGGGTTTCTCTCGCACGATGAATGCGACGCGCTGGTGGCACTGGCGCAGCCCCGCCTGGCCCGCTCGGAGACGGTCGACAACGACACCGGCGGCAGCGAGGTCAACGAGGCGCGCACCAGCCAGGGCATGTTCTTCATGCGCGGCGAGGGCGAGCTGATCAGCCGCATCGAGGCGCGCATCGCGGCGCTGCTCGACTGGCCGCTCGAGAACGGCGAGGGCGTGCAGGTGCTGCACTACCGCCCGGGCGCCGAATACAAGCCGCATTACGACTATTTCGATCCGGCCCAGCCGGGCACGCCGACCATCCTCAAGCGCGGCGGACAGCGGGTCGGCACGCTGGTGATGTACCTCAACACGCCCGAACGTGGCGGCGGCACGACCTTTCCGGACGTGAACCTCGAGGTCGCGCCGATCAAGGGCAATGCGGTGTTCTTCAGCTACGAGCGCGCCCATCCGTCGACCCGATCGCTGCACGGCGGTGCGCCGGTGCTGGCTGGCGAGAAATGGGTCGCCACCAAGTGGTTGCGCCAGGCCCGGTTTGATTGACGGCTGGCGTTCACGGCGTCTGCGTGGGGCGATCCGATAATGATGGATCGGCCGGGTTCTGCCCGGCCATGTCCATCACAACGAGGAGAGTTCGCATGCACCGATTGACTGCCGCGATGGCACTGGCCCTGCTGGCCGTGACGGCCCAGGCCCAGAACGCCGCAGCGCCCAAGTCCAATACCACCACGATCGTGTTGCCGGTGCCTGCAGCGGCCCTGCCGGCGCCGGTCGCTGCCGCTCCTGCGCCGGTTGCGCCCGCTCCGGCACTGGGCAATGCCATGGCCGAGCGGCCGCGCTTGACCAGCCAGGCCGCGGCTCCGGTGCAGCCTGCGAAGCAGGCGACGGTCAAGAAGAAGACGGCCAGCAAGGCCGCCACCAAGAAGGCTGCAGCCCGTAAGGCGGCTGCCGGGAAATCGACCGCGAAGTCGAGTGCCCAGCGCCAGAAGACCGCGCTGGCTGGCAAGAAGGCGTCCGCCGCCAAGGCCGCGGCGAAGGCGAAGAAAGCCAAGGCCCGTCCCGCGCAGAAGAAGCCGCTGCCGGCCGATTTCAACGACGGCTCGCGTCCCTGATACCGGGGCCGGGCGGACCGCTTCAACGGGCGGTCGACGGGTTCCAGTTGCACTGGCGCAACAGCCGCCCGTTTCGAATCGGCTGCAGATCGTCCGCAGCCGACGGCCGGGCGCGCCATGAGCCTGCTGGCGCCAGGCCGTCATGCCCTGCGTCACGCACGGGTTTGATCCAGCCCAATGGGAAAGAAACCCATCATTTGTGCTGGTGTTACACGCCGTCACGTGTCATGATCAAATCGTTGTTCTTGTGAACAATCACACGCCAGCGATTCCGCCTTTCTGGAGATCTCGATGTCTTCGCTTCCCGCCTTTCTCGACTCAGGCTTGCCCGCTCCGGGTGCCGCGGTGCGGGTTCGGGCGGCGCGAATACGTGACTGGGCCCGTCTGCAGGGCTTGATGTGCAGCGTGTTTCCGCACATCGACGAGGCCACTTACGGCCACTGGTTGCGTGACCAGCGGCATTGCCTGGCGGTGGCCTTCACGGCCGAAGGGCTGGTGGGCATGGTCCGCTTCGAGGTCCAGCCCGGCTGTCGCGTCACCTTGCTGACGCAACTGGGCGTGCTGCCGGCCCTGCGCGGCCAGGGCGTGGCCCGCGCGCTCGTGAGTTACTGCGAAGAAGTGGCGTGTGCCTGCGGGGCGCCGAGCCTGGCATTCGAGTTGCCGAGCGACGACCTCGTCACGCAGTCGTTCTTTCGCCATCTGGGCTACGACGTCTCGGCAGCCTGTGCCAGTGCCGCTGCGGGCATGCGACGTCTGGTGCGCCGCGCCAAGTCGCCGGTGTGGCCGACCTGGCAGCTCAAGCGCGAACATGCGCCGCGCGTGCCGCCGGCGCCTTTCCAGCGCCTGGCGATGCGCGCGCTCTACGGCGCCTGGCTTGGCAGCAGCGCCCGCGCCGGCTGAAGCTGCGCGGGCTGCCCGGACGTTCCGGGCACGGATCGGGCGATCAGCCGTTGCGTGAGCGCGGCGGCGTGCGGTTCAGCGCACCCGGTTGTGCCGTGCCCTGGCTGCTGCGACCGGCGCCGTTGGGCTGACCGGAGCGCGGTTGCTGGCCAGCCGGACGGGCATGTGCCGAGTGATTGCCATTTCCCGAGGCATGTCCGGCGCTCGAACGCGGTGCCGACGAGTTGCCACCACGATGGGTCGGCTTCGGCGCACCGTTGCCCGACGGGCGGTGTGCACCACGCGGAGCACCGTTGAGCGTGCGGCGACCCACCTGGATCGGCTCGGCACGCTCGCCCGGATCGGGCTCGAAACCGGCCACCACCTCGCGCGCGATGCTGCGCTTGATGAGCTTCTCGATGTCGGCCAGGAAGCCTTCTTCGTCGACGCACACCAGCGACAGCGCCTCGCCCTGCGCGCCGGCGCGGCCGGTGCGGCCGATGCGGTGCACGTAGTCTTCCGGCACGTTGGGCAGCTCGTAGTTGATGACGTGCGGCAGCATGTCGATGTCGATGCCGCGCGCGGCGATGTCGGTCGCCACCAGCACCGTCAGGTCACCGGTCTTGAACTCGGCCAGGGCCTTGGTGCGTGCACCCTGGCTCTTGTTGCCGTGGATCGCCATCGCGCTGATGTCGTTCTTGTTCAGGAACTCGCACAGCCGGTTGGCGCCGTGCTTCATGCGCGTGAACACCAGCACCTGGTGCCAGTTCTGGCTCTTGATCAGGTGGGCCAGCAGGTCCTTCTTGTTCTCGCGGCCGACCTTGATGACGCGCTGGGCGATGGTCTCGGCGGTGGTGTTGCGGCGCGCCACCTCGATCACCTGCGGCTTGTTGAGCAGCCGGTCGGCCAGCGCCTTGATCTCGTCGCTGAAGGTGGCCGAGAACAGCAGGCTCTGCTTCTTGGCCGGGATGATGGCCAGCACCTTCTTGATGTCGTGCACGAAGCCCATGTCGAGCATGCGGTCGGCTTCGTCGAGCACGAAGAACTGCACCTGGCTGAGGTCGATGGTGCCTTGCTGGTGGTGGTCCAGCAGGCGCCCGGGCGTGGCCACCAGGATGTCGACGCCCTTGCGCAGCCGGTCGACCTGCGGGCCCATGCCGACGCCGCCGAAGATCACCATGCTGGTGAGCTGCAGGTACTTGCCGTAGGTGCGCACGCTTTCTTCGACCTGGGCGGCGAGTTCGCGCGTGGGGGTGAGGATCAGCGCGCGGATCGCCGGGCGGCCGTTGCGGTTCTTGACCGGCTCGCCCGCGGCGAGCTTGTGCAGCAGCGGCAGCGTGAAACCGGCGGTCTTGCCGGTGCCGGTCTGTGCGCCGGCCAGCAGGTCACCGCCGGCGAGCACGGCGGGGATGGCTTGCGCCTGAATCGGGGTGGGGATCGAATAGCCTTCTTCGTGCACGGCACGAAGGATCGGCTGGGCCAGGCCCAGGTCGTCAAAGGTCATGGAGTTGGGAGCTTCCCGCTCTGGGCGGGGCGATCTGGCCTGCAGCCTCCCCTTGCGGGAGCGCCAGTCTCAGGCCCCATCGGAAGAGGCGGGGAGTCAGGAATGACTGTCATGCCCTGACTGGTGCAGGCATGCCGGGGCGCATTGTAGTGTCCGGCGGCGCTGCGGCCTCTTTCAGTTCGCGGGTTTACCCGAAATCTGCAAAGGCCATCCAGATTGGCACCAAGTTGGATCAAAAGCACTCAATTCGTGCGCAGCGGATGTGCTTGCGTGCATGGTTGGTGCACTGACTCCCGATTCCATGCCGGCAAGCGTGCACCTGAATGGGTATGTGAATTGCTTAAGTGGTGCGCTTTGTGCCGCATCGGTGCGTGCTCGAGGCCTCGAGATCCTTTCATCCCTTCTCTCTCCTCGTCATGGACTCATACAAACAAGGCGCTGACGCGCTGTTCATCCTGCTGGGCGCCATCATGGTGCTGGCCATGCACGCCGGCTTTGCGTTTCTGGAACTGGGCACGGTGCGCAAGAAGAACCAGGTCAACGCGCTGGTCAAGATCCTGGTCGACTTCGCGGTCTCGACCATCGCCTACTTCTTCGTCGGCTACAGCGTGGCCTACGGCGTGAGTTTCTTCACCGGCGCTGAGGCGCTGGCGGCCAAGAATGGCTACGAGCTGGTCAAGTTCTTCTTCCTGCTGACGTTTGCGGCGGCGATCCCCGCGATCGTGTCGGGTGGCATCGCCGAGCGCGCGCGCTTCGGCCCGCAGCTGATCGCCACCGCGGTGATCGTCGGGCTGATCTATCCGCTGTCCGAAGGGGCCGTCTGGAATCAGCAGTTCGGCCTGCAGGCCTGGCTGAAATCGACCTTCGGCGCCGAGTTCCATGACTTCGCCGGCAGCGTGGTGGTGCACGCGGTGGGCGGCTGGATCGGCCTGGCCGCCGTGCTGCTGCTGGGTGCGCGCACCGGTCGATACCGCAAGGACGGCGCCGGGCGCCAGCAGATCAGCGCCCATCCGCCGTCGAGCATCCCGTTCCTGGCGCTGGGTGCCTGGGTGCTGGCGGTGGGCTGGTTCGGCTTCAACGTGATGAGCGCGCAGACGCTCGACAAGATCTCCGGCCTGGTGGCCGTCAACTCGCTGATGGCGATGGTCGGCGGCACGCTGGTGGCGGTGCTGATGGGCAAGAACGACCCGGGCTTCGCCTACAACGGCCCGCTCGCCGGGCTGGTGGCGGTGTGTGCGGGCTCCGACCTGATGCACCCGGCCGGCGCGTTGGTGGTCGGCGGCGTGGCCGGGGCGATCTTCGTCAGCCTGTTCACCCTGACCCAGAACCGCTGGAAGATCGACGACGTGCTCGGCGTCTGGCCGCTGCACGGCCTGTGCGGCGCCTGGGGCGGCATCGCCTGCGGCATCTTCGGCCAGCAGGCGCTGGGCGGCATCGGCGGGGTCAGCCTGGCCAGCCAGTCGATCGGCACGCTGCTGGCGGTGATCTGGGCGTTTGCGGGCGGCTTGGCCGTCTACGGCGCGATCCGCCTGTTCACCAGCCTGCGCCTGACGCAGGAAGAAGAGTTCGACGGCGCCGACATCTCGATCCACAAGATCGGCGCCACGCCCGATCGCGACGTCAGCTGGTGAGGCGGCTCAAAGCTTCATCTCGAGCCGCAGGCCCCACACCGTCAGGCTCGGATCGGTGCTCAGCGCGGTCTGCCGCAGGGTGTTGCTGCCGTCGCTGCCGACGACGGTGCTGATGTTGTGGAAGTCGCGCGCCACGAGGTTGCTGGCCGTGAAGCGCAGCTGCGTCGCCGGGCTCATGCGCCACAGCAGGTAAGCGTCGAGCACCCGTTTGGCGTCCTGTTCGAAGCGCTGGGCGTTGCTCTGCTGCACCGCATAGCCGGGTGTCAGCGCCAGGTTGCCGCCCAGCGTCAGCGGCCAGCTGCGCAGGCGGTAGTCGGCGCCGAGGTTGGCGGTCCAGCCGGGCTGCTGGTCGAGCCGGTTGTCGGGGCCGACGATGCCGTCGACCCGTGACTGGAACAGCGCCAGGTTGCCGCGCAGGTCGACCGGCGCGGCGCCGTCGCGCCACTCGTCGAGGCGCAGCTTGGCTTCGAGCTCGATGCCGCTGGTGCTGGCGCGGCCGATGTTCTGCGGCCGCGACACGTGGCGCGGCACGCTCGACCAGCTGACCGTCTCGAGCGCGGTCTGGTTGCGGATCAGCTGGTTGATGCGGCGGTGGAAGACGCCCGCGCTCAGCACGCCGCCGCCGCCCAGGTAATGCTCGTACGCCACGTCCAGGCCGGTGGCCAGTTCGGGCTTGAGATCCGGGTTGCCGGCGCGGTCGGGGCTGGTCGGCTGATTGGCGCCGGTGGCCGGGAAGGTGCTGTTGATCGACGGCCGCGCGGCCAGGTTCTGCAGCGTCGGCGCGCGGTAGCTGCGTGTCAGGCTGGCGCGGATCTGGTCGCGCCCGCCCTCTTCGATGCGGTAGATCGCGTGCAGCAGCGGGCTCAGCACCTGGCTGTGGTTGCGCACCGGCGCGTCCGGCGCGTCGCTGCGGGTGCCGATGCCTTCCCAGCGCAGGCCGCCGTGCAGCGCCCACTGGCCGCTCAGATCCCACTCGTCCTGCGCCCAGACGGCGGTGCGCACTGTGTGGGCCCGCAGGTTGTCGCCGAAGTCGGCCAGCAGCGAGGTGGTGGCCGTGCCGGGCAGCGTCTGCAGGCTGACGCGGGTGTCGTCTCGGCGGCCCCAATCGGCCTCCCAGCCGGTGGCGAGCTGGTGCTCGCCGGCCAGGTTGCGGGTGTACTTGCCGCCGGTGCTCCACCACTGTTCGCGGATCTCGGAGCGATCCTGCTGAAGGCGGTTCTGGCTGCCGGCGCTGAACTCGCGCCGCTCGCTGTCGCTGTCGAACATCCACGCGCTGCTGCCGGCGCGCAGCTCCAGCCGGGCGCCGCCCTCGAAGCGGCCCTGCCACTGGCCGTTCAGGCGCGCCAGCCGGTACTGGCTGGTGGATGCGCCGCTGCTGCGATCGAAGTCGGGCGCGCTGCCCGGCACCGCCTGCGTGCGCAGGCTGCTGGCGTGGCCCTGGTTGTTGGAGACGATCGCGAACGGCGTCAGCGCCAGCGTGTCGGTCGGGCTCAACCGCCATTGCAGCCGCCCGCCCAGGTGCACGCTGTTGCGGCGGTCGCGGCTGAAGCTGGTGTCGGTCTGGTCGAGCGTGGTGGTTTCGGCGCCGCCGGCGTCGGGCGTGCTGGTTTCGAGCGTGCGCCGCAGCGATTCGCTTTCGCGGTCGCCGTGCGAGATCTGGCCGTTGAGGTTGTAGCTGAAGGCGCCGTCCTGATTGGCGCGGTTCAGCGTCGCCGAGGGCTGCCAGTGCCGGTCGTCGTGCGTGAGGATCAGGTGGACGTTGTTGAGCCGCTTGCGCACCTCTTCGCGCAGCACGATGTTGATCGTGCCGGCGATCGCCTGCGCGCCGGTTTCGGCGGTGGGTGCGCGCAGCACCTCGATGCGTTCGAGCTGTTCGGGTGTCAGGTCATCGAGCGACAGGCCGGCGCTCATGCGCTCGCCGTTGATCAGGATCTGCGTGTAGCCGCTGCCCAGCCCGCGCATGCGCACGGCGCCGCCGCGACCGGGTCGCCCGCCCAGCGTCACGCCGGGCAGGCGCTTGAGCACCTCGCTGACGCTGCTGTCGCCCATGCGGTCGAGTTCCTCGCGGCCGATCACGATCTTGGCGGCGCTAGATTCACGCCGCACGTCGGTGTCGCTGGCGGTGCCGATGATCTCGACGCGTTCGAGCGCCGGGGCGGTGGCGGGCGGGCGAGCAGTGGGCTCGGCGGGCGGCTTGACCTCGCGGGTCTCGACCGAGCCATCCGTCGGTGTCCCGGGGCTGCTGCCGGTCTGGCTGTGCGCGCTCAAGCTGGTCAGGCCGAGCAGCAGCATCGCCACGGCGTGGCTGATCGGGCCGGCGTTGCGGCGGGGAACGAGGCTGGCGGTCGGATCCTGGGACGGACGAACGATGGGGCGCATGGACGGGCAGACCTTGTGGCGGCTGTTGCAATCGAGGTGGGCGCCGGTGGGCCGGGCTGCGGCGGATTGTCGACGCAGGTGCAAGAGCCTGCTGGCGCCGGGTCGGCACCGGCGCGCAGGTGTCCACGTCACGCAAGCGCGCCCGATTAGACTCGCGCCCCATGACCGAAGAACGACTCGATCTGGCCGGCCGCCAACTGGTGTTGGGGCTCACGGGCGGCATCGCCTGCTACAAGAGTGCCGAGCTGCTGCGGCTGCTGATCAAGGCCGGCGCGCAGGTGCGCGTGGTGATGAGCAGCGGCGCCTTGCGCTTCATCACCGCCGAGACGATGCAGGCCCTGTCGGGCCAGCCGGTGGCCACCGACACCTGGGATGCGCGCGAGCCCAACGGCATGCCGCACATCAACCTGACCCGCGGCGCCGACGCGGTGCTGGTGGCGCCGGCCAGCGCCGACTTCATCGCCCGCCTGGCGCAGGGCCGGGCCGACGACCTGCTCAGCCTGACCTGCCTGGCGCGCCCGTGGGGCAGCGGTGCCGAGCCGGTGCCGCTGGTGCTGGCGCCGGCGATGAACCGCGAGATGTGGGCCCATCCGGCGACGCAGCGCAACCTGGCCCAGGTGGCTGCCGATGGCGCGCGGGTGCTGGGCGTCGACTCGGGCTTCCAGGCCTGTGGCGAGGTCGGCGACGGCCGCATGCTCGAAGCCGAGCAGATCGTCGAGGACCTGATCGCCGCACTCTCGCCCAAGCCGCTGGCGGGCGTGTCGATGCTGATCACGGCCGGACCGACCTTCGAGGCGATCGACCCGGTGCGTGGCATCACCAACCTGTCGAGCGGCAAGATGGGTTTTGCGATCGCCCGCGCGGCGCGCGAAGCCGGTGCGGCCGTCACCTTGATCGCCGGTCCGGTGCACCTGCCCACGCCGCGCGGCGTGGCGCGCATCGACGTGCGCTCGGCGCAGCAGATGCACGACGCGGTGATGCCCGCGGCGGCGCAGCACGACGTGTTCGTCGCCACCGCCGCGGTGGCCGACTGGCGCCCGGCCAACCTGAGCGCGCACAAGATCAAGAAGGCCGGCAAGAAGGTCGCACCGAGCTTCGAGCTGACCGAAAACGCCGACATCCTGGCCGCGGTGGCGGCTTTGCCCGAGCCGCCTTACTGCGTCGGCTTTGCCGCCGAGAGCGAGAAGCTGGCCCAGCACGCGCGCGAAAAACTGCTGCGCAAGAAGGTGCCGCTGATCGTCGGCAACCTCGGTCCCGCCACCTTCGGGCGCGACGACAACGCGCTGCTGCTGGTCGACGCCGACGGCGAGCGCGCCCTGCCCGAAGACGGCCGCGCCACCGACAAGCTCAGCCTGGCGCGCGCGCTGGTGGGCGACATCGCCCGGCGTCTGGCCGGCTCACGCGCGTCGGCAACGACCTGAAATCCCCGACATCCATGAACACCCAGATCGAATACAAGCTGCTCGACGCCCGCCTGGCCGAGCAGTTGCCCGCCTACGCGACGCCCGGTGCCGCCGGCCTGGACCTGCGCGCCTGCATCGACCTGCCGCTCGAGATCGCGCCCGGCCAGACCACGCTGATCCCCACCGGCATCGCCATCCACATCGCCGATCCCGGCCTGGCGGCGATCATCCTGCCGCGCTCGGGGCTGGGCCACAAACACGGCATCGTGCTGGGCAATCTGGTCGGGCTGATCGACAGCGATTACCAGGGCCAGCTGATGGTGAGCTGCTGGAACCGCGGCAGTGTGGCCTATGCCGTGCAGCCGCTCGAACGCATCGCCCAGCTGGTGATCGTGCCGGTGGTGCAGGCGCAGTTCCGGCAGGTCGACGAATTCGAGGCCAGCGATCGCGGCGTGGCGGGCTTCGGCTCCACCGGCCGAGGCTGACCGACGGGCAATCCGCGCGGCGGACCGCCGCATCGCACCTCAGTGCATCGTCTGGTTGTCGGTCGCCATGACCGGCGCCAGGCTGAGCAGGCCGGTGGCGTCGTTGTCGACGCTGCGGCGCAGGATCTCTTCTTCGTCGGCTTCGCGCACGTCCGTCACCTGCAGCTGCAGCACCAGCGCGACGCCGGCCAGCGGGTGGTTGCCGTCGAGCACGACATGGCTGTCGTAGACCTCGGTGATGGTGTAGATCACCGCGCTCGGCATGTCGGGCGTCTGGCTGCCTTCGGGCAGGCCCTCGAACTGCATGCCCGGCGCGATGCCGTCGGGGAACAGGCGGCGTTCCTCGAAGCACACCAGCTCGGCGTGGTACTCGCCGAACGCGTGTTCGGGCTCCAGGTGCAGCGTGGCCTCGAAGCCGGCACCTTCGCCGTTGATGACCTCTTCGACCTTGGCGAACAGGTCGTCGCCGCCGTAGAAGAACTCGACCGGCTCGACCAGTTCGTCGATCAGTTGCCCTTGGGCATCTTCAAGGCGCCAGGTCAGGCTGACGACACAGGGTTCTGAAATTCTCATGGCCGGAATGATCGCATGCGCGCGCGAGGCCCCCGAAGCCCGCCGGCACAATGCGGGCATGAATCTCCCGAAAAGCCGCGCTGCATCCGCTGCAGCCCAACCCGCCAAGCCCTCGGTCACGAAGGGCTCGACGCCGTCTCCCGTCCATCCTGACGCGGCCGTGCCGCCGCTCGACCTGCCCTGCGAGCTGCTCGGCGGGCTCAGTCCGTCGGTCTTCATGCAGCGCCACTGGCAGCGCAAGCCGCTGCTGGTGCGCCAGGCCGTGCCGGGCATCGAGCCGCCGGTGTCGCGCGCGCAGATGTTCGCGATGCTCGAAGACGATGCGGTCGAGTCCCGATTCCTGAGCCGTCAGGGCGAGGGCGACCGGCAGACGTGGCAGTTCAAGCGCGGACCGATGCCGCGCCGCTCGCTGCCGGCCATCAAGCAACCCGGCTGGACGGTGCTGGTGCAGGGCCTCAACCTGCACGTGCCGGCTGCCGCCGACCTGCTGAACCGCTTCCGCTTCGTGCCACAGGCCCGGCTCGACGATCTGATGATCTCCTGGGCCAGCGAGGGGGGCGGTGTCGGGCCGCACTTCGACTCCTACGACGTCTTCCTGATCCAGGTGGCGGGCCGGCGGCGCTGGCGCATCGGCCGCCTGCCCGACGCGCGCCTGAGGGAAGGGCTGCCGGTCAAGATCATCGAGAACTTCCGTCATGAAGAAGAGTGGGTGCTCGAGCCGGGCGACATGCTCTACCTGCCGCCCGGCTGGGCCCATGACGGCGATGCGGTCGACGGCGAGTGCATGACGTGCTCGGTGGGTTTCCGCTCGCCGCAGCGCAGCGAACTGGTGCGCGAGACGCTGCTGCGTCTGGCCGACGGCATCGACGATCCGGCCGATGCCGGTGCGCGCCCGCCGGTCTATCGCGACCCCAAGCAGTCGGCCACCGCGGCGCCCGGGCGCATCCCGGCCGAACTGCTGGCGTTTGCCGAGCAGGGCCTGATGCGCGCGCTGGCCGAGCCTGGCGCACTCGCGCGCGCGTTGGGCGAGTACCTGAGCGAGCCCAAGGCGCAGGTCAGCTTCGAGCTCGGCGAGCCGCTGCCTGACGGTGTGGGTGTCCGGCTCGATGACCGCAGCTGCCTGCTCTACGACGACGGCCACGTCTATTGCAACGGCGATTCGTGGCGTGCGGCGGGCCGCGATGCGGCGATGCTGCATCTGCTGGCCGACGCGCGCCAACTCGATGCCACCACCCTGCGCCGAGCCAGTCCGGCGTTGCGTGCCTTGCTGGAGCAGTGGGCTGACGACGGCTGGCTGCACCCGCTGGCTGGCTGAGCCCGGCACGCTCGGGTGCACCGGTTCCGGCTTTGGCTGCATACCGGGCACCTGCCGAGTGCACGCCGAATGGGTATACTTGCGGGCTGGACGTGAAAATGCTCGAGCTGATCACGCTTCAGGTGGGACTTGACGAATTGTTGGCTTCTTGTTTGAGCCTCGTCCGAGAGCCCCGCAATTACCGGTAATTGTCTGACTCCAAGACCCAAGGAAATAACCATGAACAAGTCGCTCCTGATGGCCGCCCTGATCGCCGCCGCTGCCCTCGCCGCCTGTGGCAAGAAGGAAGAAGCCGCTCCTGCTGCTGCTCCCGCTGCCGTGGAAGCTTCGGCTCCTGCCGTTGAGGCTTCGGCTCCTGCGATGGAAGCGTCCGCTCCTGTCGAAGCTGCTGCTTCCGCTGCTTCGAACTGAGCACACCGCTTCGATTCGAAAAGCCGCCTCCGGGCGGCTTTTTTTTGGCTGTCTGCGACGAGCAGAAAAAAGCCGACCGGCGCGGAGCGCGGGTCGGCTGCAGGGCCGGTCGATGCCCTTGATGCGTCAGCGCAACTCCACAAGCAGCAGTTGGGCGATGTTGCGGGCGCTTTCGTCGGCACTGGCCATGCCTTCGCTGTTGAGCACCGACACGGTGCTGGCCGTACTGCCTTCGGCGGCGACTTGAACGCGGTAGCGCTTGCCCGAAAGGTCTTCCTTCTTGGCGCCGAACAGGCGTGCGATGAAGTTGGGGTCTTCCTTGCCGGCGAGCTTGGGGTCGACGTAGCGCACGAAGTAGACGCCCTGGCTGCGGTCGCGGTCCTCGACCGTGAAGCCGTTGCGATCGAGCGCCACACCGACACGGCGCCAGGCGCGATCGAATCCGTCGTCGACCTGCAGCGTCGGCACCGCGGCCGACGCATCGATGCGGGCCCGCGGCGGCGCGGCCGGCGCGGCGGCGACGGTCTGTGCGGCCGCTGCCAGTGCCGGCGCAGCCGCGGTGGCATCTGCTGCCGGTGCCAGGTGCGCCAGCAGGCGAGCCAGCATTTCGGCTTCGAGGGTGGGGTCGGTGGGCCGGGTCTGCCAGCGAACCTGTTCGTTGTTGCGGTCGCCCGTGACGACCTGGACCGCACCGCGGTGGCTGATGGTGACTTCGGTGCCCTGCGCGCCGCGTTCGACCAGCATGCGGTAGCGGTCGCGCTCGTCGCTGTCGGTGAGGGCTTCGAAGACCTTGCTGATCGCCCGGCTCAAGGTGTTCTGCGGCAGCTTGCCGCGGTTCTCGAGCCAGTCGGTTTCCATCACGCCCAGTTCGGGCTTGTCGACCAGCAACGTGAAGCCGTTGGCCTGCCAGTACTCGCGCAGCACCGGCCAGAGCTGCTCCGGCGTCGACGACGTGACGAGCCAGCGCTGGTTGCCGGAGCGCTCGATGCGGGTGCCGCCGGCTGCCCGTGGTGCGATGGTGCCGGGCTGCGGCGCGGCCGAGCCCGGCAGGACCGCCGAGCCCGCGCTTTGCAGCGCGTTGGCGCTGACGCTGGCGCCGGTAGGCGGCTGGTAGCGCGGATCGCTGGCCAGCTGGGTCAGGTCGGGCGGCACGTCGAGCTTGGTGGCAGGCTGTGCCTGGGCCTTGTAGTCGACCTTGTTGGGTGCCAGCGTGTTCGACACCGCCGAGCAGCCGCCAAGGCCTTGCGCCAGCAACAGGCCCAGCGCCGTCATGCACAGGGAGGCGCTCAGGCGTTGCGGGGCGCGGGTCAGGGAATCAGACATGGTCGGAGCACGGTAAGCAGGCGGAAAGCCCTGCAGGAACAGGGTGAGTCAGCGCCCCAGCGGCGCATGAGCAGGGTGGGCAGTCAGGGTCGCAGGCCCGCGC
The DNA here is from genome assembly GCF_000019785.1 of Leptothrix cholodnii SP-6. Classification (NCBI taxonomy): domain Bacteria; kingdom Pseudomonadati; phylum Pseudomonadota; class Betaproteobacteria; order Burkholderiales; family Sphaerotilaceae; genus Leptothrix; species Leptothrix cholodnii. Next base: position 2,901,105 of record NC_010524.1, on the reverse strand, counting down.
AGGGCGGGCAGCTCTGCGATCAAAGAAGGCCGGCCTCACGCATGGCGGCTTCAAGGCCGGCTTCGAGATGGGCGCTCATGGGCACCATCGGCAGGCGCATGGTCGCGGCGCACAGGCCCAGGCGATGCATCGCCCACTTCACGGGCGTCGGATTGGGCTCGGCGAACAGCAGCTTGTGCAGGCCCAGCAGCTTGAAATGGATCTCGCGCGCGGTGCGTGCGTCGCCCGCCACGGCGGCACGGCACAGGTCGGCCATCGCCCGCGGCGCCACGTTGGCCGTGACGCTGACGTTGCCATGACCGCCGAGCAGCATCAGCGCAACGGCCGTGCCGTCGTCGCCCGAGTAGATCGAGAAACCGGCCGGCGCCTGCTTGATCAGCCAGCAGGCGCGCTCGATGTTGCCGGTGGCTTCCTTGATGCCGATGACGCCGGGCACCTGCGCCAGGCGCAGGGTGGTCTCGGGCAGCATGTCGGCGACCGTGCGGCCGGGCACGTTGTAGAGCACCGTCGGGATGTCCACCGCTTCGGCGATGGCGCGGAAGTGCTGGTAGATGCCTTCCTGCGACGGCTTGTTGTAGTAGGGCACCACGCTGAGCGTGCAGTCGGCGCCGACCTTCTTGGCGAAGCGCGCCAGCTCGATGGCTTCGCGGGTGGAGTTGCCACCGGCGCCGGCCATCACGGGCACGCGCCCGGCGGTCTGCTCGACGGCTACGCGGATGATCTCGCAGTGTTCCTCGACCGAGACGGTGGGGGACTCCCCCGTCGTGCCGACCACGCCGATGCACGCCGTGCCTTCGGCGATGTGCCAGTCGATCAGCTGTCGCAGGGTCGGGTAGTCGACGCTGCCGTCCTCAAGCATCGGGGTCACCAGGGCGACGATGCTGCCAACAATCGGATTCATGAGCGGGTTCCTTGCAAGCCCGCGATTCTAGCGGGCGGGGTTTCAGCAGTCTGACCACTCACACCGGCGTGCGCGCCGGGCTGTGGCTGTGCAATGGCATGTCGGGTTCGCGCCGTGCGGCGATGCGCTGCACCCAGCGCGGCGGGCCGTCGAGCAGGCCTTCTTCGTAGGCGGCCACACGCAATTGACCGTGCACGGCGTCGAGCAGTTCGCCGGGACGCAGCAGGAAGTCGGGGTTGCTCGGTCGACCGTAGCGCTGATGGCCGATCGCGAAGGTTTCGTAGACCAGCCAGCCGCCCGCGTCGACGCTGGCGACGATCTGCGCCAGCAAGGGGCGCCAGAGGTAGTTGGTCACCACGACCAGGTCGAAGCGCTGATCGGGCAGCGGCCAGGGGCTGGCCTCGATGTCGGCCACCACCGTGACCGCAGCGATGCCGGACAGGCCGGCGAGCGCCTGGGCGTCGCGGTCGACCGCGGTGACATGGTGGCCCCGTGCGGCCAGCATGCGCACGTGCCGCCCGCCGCCGCAGGCCAGATCGAGCACGCGGGCGCCGGGTGCGAGGTCGGCGCTGAAGCGCACCACCCAGTCCGAGGGCGGCGTGCTCGATCCGTGCGCACCGGGCGCGGAAGGTGAGATCGGGATCATCTGCAGTTCAACGGCCTAGAAACAGGCCCACATCCGGTTGCCCAGATCGACCACCAGCGCGGGCTGGAAATAGCTCAGCGTGACCAGCGCCAGCGCGATCGCCACGGCGAGCCAGGCGAGCGTGCGTTGCAGTCGGGGCGATCGCATCGCCGATCCTCAGGCCGCGGAGGTCGAGGGCGAGTGGACCGGCCGGGCGATCGCGGACTCGCGCACCGGCAGGTTGATGAACGCGGCAAAGATGCCCAGCGCCACCGCGATCCACCAGACGATGTCGTAGCTGCCGGTGCTGTCGTACAGACGCCCGCCCAGCCACACGCCCAGGAACGAGCCGATCTGGTGGCTGAGGAAGACGAAGCCGCCCAGCATCGACAGGTACTGGACGCCGAAGATCTGCGCCACCACGGCGTTGGTCGGCGGAATGGTCGACAGCCACAGCACCCCCATCACCGAGGCGAAGACGTAGACGCTGGCGGGTGTGAGCGGCACCGTCAGGAAGACCACGATCGCCAGCGAGCGCAGCGCGTAGATGGCGGCCAGGATGTGGCGCTTGGCCAGGCGCTGGCCGAGCACGCCGGCCGCGTAGGTGCCCAGCACGTTGAACAGGCCGATCAGCGCCAGCGCGCCGGTGGCCACCTGCGGCGCCATGCCGTGGTCCTTCAGGTAGCTCGGCATGTGCACGCCGATGAACACGACCTGGAAGCCGCAGACGAAGTAACCCGCCATCAGCAGCTGGAAGCTGCGGTAGCCGAAGGCCTCGCGCACCGCGCTGGCGATGCTCTGCTGATGGCCGCGATGGGCGCCGTGTCCGAGCTTGGGCTCGCGCAGGCCGAAGGCCAGCGGCATGATCGCCAGCGCCGCGCAGCCCAGCAGGAACAGCGCGTTCTGCCAGCCGAGGTGGTTGATCAGCCAGCTCTCCACCGGCACCATCAGGAACTGGCCGAACGAGCCGGCCGCCGCCGCCACGCCCATCGCCCACGAGCGCTTGGACGGGTCGACATTGCGCCCGATCACGCCGTAGATCACCGCGTAGGTGGTGCCCGACTGGGCCATGCCGATCAGCAGGCCGGCGCTGCCGGTAAACGCCAGGCCGGAGGTCGACAGCGCCATCAGCACCAGCCCGAGGGCGTAGGCCACGCTGCCCACCAGCAGCACGCGCAAGGCGCCGAAGCGGTCGGCCAGCATGCCGGTCACCGGCCCGGCGATGCCCCAGGCCAGGTTCTGGATCGCGATCGCGAAGGCGAAGGTCTCGCGGCTCCAGCCGCGTTCGCTGGTGATCGGGTCGAGCCACAGGCCGAAGCCGTGGCGGATGCCCATCGACAGCGTGACGATCAGCGCGCCGCACAGCAGCACCTGGTTCATCGACAGCCGCGCGGGCGTGTGGGCGGGATGGGGCTCGGTCATCCCGCGACTGTAGCCAATGGCGACGTCGCGGCGCAGCCTCGGGGCTTCGGCCCGCGACGGCAGCCGCAGGCATCAGGCGCCGTTCAGAACCGGAAACCGGCCTTCAGGCCGTAGCTGGTGTTGTCGCCGGTCTTGTCGGTTTCGGCGGCCAGGTTGAGCAGGCCGAGGTTGATGTTGATGCCCGCGAACACCTTGCTCTTGCTGAAGCTTTCCTTGGCCAGTCCGGTGCCGGGCGCGTCGGTCTTGATGTTGACCGTGCCGACGCCGGCGTAGGGCGTGAACATCAGGAAACCCTTCGAGATCGACACGTCGATGCTGCTGGTGCTGACCTTGAGCTGGTCGACGCCCGACAGCCGGCTGATCGCGCCACGCACGGCGATCGCCGGCATCAGCATGCCGCCGTCGACGAAGGCCCAGCGCAGTTCGCCGCCGGTGGTGCGCACATTGCTGTCGGGCACGGCGCCGAGGGCCACGCCGATGTCGAAGTTGAACGGCAGGCCCTTGACCGCACGCGCCGAGACCAGCGGCAGGGTCTTGGGCACGGTCGAGCCGCCGGCGGCCAGCGACAGCACGTCGCGGTGCTCGAGCGAGGTGCCGGTGACGGCCAGGCCGATGTCGAAGCCGATCAGGCCGAGGGTTTCGGCCGGCACCAGCGGCTTATAGGACACCGCGGCGCCCAGGTCTTCGCTCAGCGCGCGGAACTGGGTCTGGTTGAGTGCGCCGACGTTGGTGATGTCGGCGGCGTGGGCGGAGGTGGCGGCCAGCACGGTGAGCGCGGCGGCGCAGCGCAGGGAAAGCAGCTTCATCGGTCGTCCTTCAGGCAGGAATTTGAATGGCGCCGAGGCTAGCACCGCCCGGGCAAACCCTCGGTGCGCAGTCGGCGCCCAGTTGTGACCTCTGGTGACACCCGGCCTCGGGGCGCGGTTCGGGCGCGACACCCCGGGCTTGCCTTCGACGGCGCGGGCCGGCGGCGCAGCTGCCTAGAATCCGCCGCCATGTCGACCCCCAAACCCAACAACGCCTACGCCGAAGCCTCCATCCGGGTGCTCAAGGGCCTCGAGCCCGTCAAGCAGCGCCCGGGCATGTACACCCGCACCGACACGCCGCTGCACATCGTGCAGGAAGCGATCGACAACGCCGCCGACGAGGCGCTGGCCGGTTACGGCAAGAGCATCGCCGTCACGCTGCACGCCGACGGCTCGGTCAGCGTCGAGGACGACGGCCGCGGCATCCCCTTCGGCCTGCATCCCGAGGAGCAGGTGCCGGTGGTCGAGATCGTCTTCACGCGGCTGCACGCGGGTGGCAAGTTCGACAAGGGGTCGGGGGGCGCCTACAGCTTCTCGGGCGGCCTGCACGGCGTGGGCGTGAGCGTGACCAATGCGCTGGCGACGCGGCTGCAGGTGCAGGTCAGTCGCGACAAGAAGGTCGCGACGCTGGCGTTTGCCGGCGGCGACGTGATCGAGCCGCTGGTGGTGCGGCCGATCGCCTCGGGCGATCGCCGCCAGGGCACGTCGGTGCGGGTCTGGCCGGATCCGAAGTATTTCGAGAGTGCCGAACTGCCCCGCGGCGAGCTGATGCACCTGCTGCGCAGCAAGGCGGTGCTGATGCCCGGCGTGACGGTGACGCTGCGCAACGAGAAGACCGGTGATGTCCAGACCTGGCTCTACAAGGGCGGCCTGCGCGACTACCTGATGCAGAACCTCAACGCCGAGCCGCTGATCCCGCTGTTCGAAGGCGAGCAGTACGCCAGCGCCGGCGAGACCGAGAACTTCGCCGAAGGCGAGGGCGCCGCCTGGTGCGTGGCCTTCATCGAAGAGGGCGTCAACCTGCGCGAGAGCTACGTCAACCTGATCCCGACGGTGGCCGGCGGCACCCACGAGGCGGGCCTGAAGGACGGTCTGTTCCAGGCCGTGAAAGGTTTCGTCGAGCTGCACGCGCTGTGCCCCAAGGGTGTCAAGCTGATGCCCGACGACGTCTTCGGCCGCGCCAGCTTCGTGCTGTCGGCCAAGGTGCTCGATCCGCAGTTCCAGGGCCAGACCAAGGAGCGGCTCAACAGCCGCGACGCACTGCGCCTGGTGACCGCCTTCGTGCGCCCGGCGCTGGAGCTGTGGCTCAACCAGCACGTCGAACACGGCAAGAAGCTCGCCGAACTGGTGATCCGCCAGGCCCAGGCGCGCCAGAAGGCCGGGCAGAAGGTCGAGAAGAAGAAGGGCTCGGGCGTGGCCGTGCTGCCCGGCAAGCTGACCGACTGCGAGAGCCGCGACCTGAGCCTCAACGAGGTGTTCCTGGTCGAGGGCGATTCGGCCGGCGGCAGCGCCAAGATGGGCCGCAACAAGGAGACCCAGGCGATCCTGCCGCTGCGTGGCAAGGTGCTCAACGCCTGGGAGGTCGAGCGTGACCGGCTGTTCGCCAACAACGAGATCCACGACATCGCGGTGGCGGTGGGCGTCGACCCCCACGGCGCCAACGACAGCCCGGATCTGTCGGGCCTGCGCTACGGCAAGATCTGCATCCTGAGCGACGCCGACGTCGACGGCTCGCACATCCAGGTGCTGCTGCTGACGCTGTTCTTCCGGCATTTCCCCAAGCTGATCGAGAACGGCAACATCTACATCGCCAAGCCGCCGCTGTTCCGGGTCGACGCGCCGGCGCGCGGCAAGAAGCCGGCGGCCAAGATGTACGCGCTCGACGACGGCGAGCTGCAGGCCATCCTCGACAAGCTGCGCAAGGAAGGCGCGCGCGAAGGCAGCTGGAGCATCAGCCGCTTCAAGGGCCTGGGCGAGATGAGCGCCGAGCAGCTCTGGGAAACCACGCTCAACCCCGACACCCGCCGCCTGCTGCGGGTCGAATACGGCCGGCTCGACTTCGCCGCCACGGTGGATTCACTGACCAAGCTGATGGGCAAGGGCGAAGCGGCATCGCGCCGCGAGCTGATGGAGCTGCATGGCGATTCGGTGGTGGTCGACGTCTGAGTCGCCCCCTGCTGGCGGCCAGCACGCCGCCACCCGGTTCGATCACCCGCATCCGGTGGTGACGCAGTTCTCGGACATCCCTGGGTTCGGGGATGGCGGCGTCGTGGTCGCGACACAGATGATGGCGACTGTGCATTTCGAGCTGTGGAATTTGTCTCGATTTCACGGTCCGGCGCCAGCCTGACCTGATCCGGCTGCAGGGCCGGAAGCGCTCGTTTCGATGCAAGAAGCGGTTGTCAAGCCTCCTGATTCCGTGTTCAGGGCGGGGCAGGCGAATCGATTTGTGGAATTGTGTACATTTTGTTTCTTTGGGCGGCAGCGAAGCCGTTCTTTTGCTGGTAAGCCATCCGCGCTGGCGTTTTGACGGGAGAGAACAATGACCCTCATGGGCGGTCGACGAGGAGCCTGGGACGCGTGGCTGTGCGCGTTCGGCGTCCTGTTGCTCGGGTGGGCGGTGTTTTCGCATGGCGACGCTCGGCCTGATGTCCTGCGCCAGCGCGCCGAGGCGCGGGCCGATTCGATGCTGGCCGAGGGCGGGTTCGCATGGGCGCGCCTGCGCATCGACGACACCGTCGGACGGCTGCAGGGCCAGGCCCCCGACGAGCGCAGCCGGGCTGCGCTCACGGGTGAGGCGAACCGCCTGTTGCGACCTCTGATGGGCGTGCCGGGCGTTTTTCTGCACCTGGAGAATCAGGCGCAGCTCAATGAGGAGTTGCCCAAGCGCCCGCCGGCGCCACCGCCGGAACCGCTGGACGACCTGCTGGCCAACCTGGCCCCGCCGGGCGCCGGCAAGTCCTCGGCGCGTGGCCCGGACCTGGCGGCCTGCGAGAAGGCGTTCGGGGCCGTCCAGGCGGCCCGCGCCATCCGTTTCAAGCCCGGTTCGGCCCAGCTTGAACAGGCAGCGATGCCGGTGGTGCACCAGATCGCCGCCCTGGCGCAACGCTGCAGCCGCTGGCGCGTGATCATCGAAGGGCATGCCGACACCAGCGGCGACCCGGTCCAGAACGAGCGCCTGTCCAGGCGACGCGCTGCAGCCGTGGCGGCGGCGATGATTCTCGAAGGCGTCCCGCTGGATCAGATCGAGTCGGTGGGGCGCGGCGCATCGCGCCCGATTGCCGCCTCCAGCGATGCGCAGGCCTCGGTCAAGAACCGGCGCATCGAGTTCCACCTTGCGGCCTTGAAGAAGGGCTGAGGCGCCAGTCGTCGGCGGCCTCGCCTCGTCATTTCAAACTATCCATTCGGAGATTTCCATGTTCCTGCTCGCGCAACTTTGGCTCTATCTGATGCTGGCCGCGGTGTTGGGCGTGCTGATCGGCGTGTCGCTGGCGCGGCGCTTCTGGTCGGTGCGCAGCGAGGCGTCGCTGCGTGACGTGGAGTTCAAGCACACCGAGCAGCTCTACACCGTCAGTGCCGAACACGATGCCGCCCTTGCGGCACTCGAGATGGCCCAGTACGAGGCCAATCTGGCACTCGAAAGCACCGCCGCCGACGCGGCAGGCATGCAGGCCCGCATCACCGAGCGCGATCGCCAGATCAAGGAGCTGAGCGCCATGCTGATGCGCGTCAACAGCGATCTGGCCAAGGCCGAAGGCGTGCGCCGCGGCCTGATGGCCGAGCGCCTGAAACACCGCGAGGAGCTCGAGGCGCTGCGCAAGCAGGTGGCGGCCAACCGGGCCGAGCTGGCGCAGGTGCTCGGTCAGCACGAACGCGAGAAGTCCAGCCTGCAGGAGCAGCTGGCGGCCGAGCGCGCTTTCAGGCTGCAGTCGCTGTCGACCTGAGCCGGTCGGATAACATCCGCCGCCTCTCAAGACAGGCCTTGTTGCGCCGCAGCAAGGCTGCACAAGCGCGACGATGGACCCCAACCCGAACGATTTCTCGACGCTGCCGCCCGGTGACGACGGCGGCGATGCGTTGACGCTGGCGCACTACGCCGAGCGGGCCTACCTCGAATACGCGCTCAGTGTCGTCAAGGGCCGCGCCTTGCCGGATGTCTGCGACGGCCAGAAGCCGGTACAGCGGCGCATCCTCTATTCGATGCAGCGCATGGGCCTGGCCTTTGCCGGCGCCGGTGGCGCCAAGCCGGTCAAGTGCGCGCGGGTGGTGGGTGACGTGCTCGGCCGTTATCACCCGCATGGCGACACCGCTGCCTACGACGCCCTGGTGCGCATGGCGCAGGACTTCAGCCAGCGCTATCCGCTGGTCGACGGTCAGGGCAATTTCGGCTCGCGCGACGGCGATGGCGCCGCTGCGATGCGCTACACCGAAGCCCGGCTGGCGCCGATCGCGCGCCTGCTGCTCGACGAGATCGACGAGGGCACGATCGACTTCGTGCCCAACTACGACGGCTCGACCGAAGAGCCCGCCCTGCTGCCGGCACGGCTGCCGTTCGTGCTGCTCAACGGTGCGTCGGGCATTGCCGTCGGCCTGGCCACCGAGGTGCCGAGCCACAACCTGCGCGAGGTGGCGGCGGCCGTGGTCGCCCTGATCCGCGACGAACACCTGTCCGACGAGGACTTGTACGCGCTGCTGCCCGCGCCCGACTACCCGGGCGGCGGCCAGATCATCAGCAGCGAGACCGACATCCGCGAGGCCTATCGCACCGGCCGCGGCTCGCTCAAGGTGCGCGCGCGCTGGAAGATCGAGGAACTGGCGCGCGGTCAGTGGCAGCTGGTCGTGACCGAACTGCCGCCGGGCGCGAGCGCCCAGCGCGTGCTCGAAGAGATCGAGGAACTCAGCAACCCCAAGATCAAGGCCGGCAAGAAGGCGCTCAGCACCGAGCAGGTGCAGAACAAGGCGCTGCTGCTGTCGGTGCTGGACGGGGTGCGCGACGAGTCGAACAAGGACGCGATGGTGCGCATGGTGTTCGAGCCCCGCAGCCGCACGGTCGAGCAGCAGGAGCTGATCACGATCCTGCTGGCGCACACCAGCCTCGAATGCTCGGCGCCGATCAACCTGACGATGGTGGGCGCCGATGGCCGGCCGACGCAGAAGAGCCTGCGCCGCATCCTGGTCGAGTGGATCGGCTTTCGCCAGGCGACGGTGCGCCGGCGCACCGAGCACCGCCTGGCGCGCGTGCTCGACCGCATGCACGTGCTCGAAGGCCGGCAGCTGGTGCTGCTCAACATCGACGAGGTGATCCGCATCATCCGCGAGAGCGACGAGCCCAAGGCGGCGCTGATCGCGCGCTTTGCGCTCAGCGACCGGCAGGCCGAGGACATCCTCGAGATCCGCCTGCGCCAGCTGGCGCGGCTGGAGGCGATCCGCATCGAACAGGAGCTGGCCGAGTTGCGCACCGAACAGGGCAAGCTCGACGACATCCTGGCCAACCCCGGCACGCTCAGGCGCCTGCTGATCCGCGAGATCGAGGCCGATGCCAAGGCCCACGGCGACGCCCGCCGCACGCTGATCCAGGCCGAGAAGAGGGCCGTCGTCGAGGTCAAGGTGGTCGACGAGCCGGTCACGCTGGTGGTCAGCCAGAAGGGCTGGGTGCGCGCCCGCACCGGCCACGGCCATGATCCGGCGGGCTTCGCGTTCAAGGCCGGGGACGGCCTGTACGGCACCTTCGAGTGCCGCACCGTCGATGCGCTGGTGGTGCTGGGCAGCGACGGGCGGGTCTACTCGGTGCCGGTCAACACCCTGCCGGGCGCACGCGGCGACGGCGTGCCGATCACCTCGCTGATCGAACTGGAGGCGGGCAGCCAGATCCTGCATTACATCGCCGGTTCGGCGTCCACCCCGTTGTTGCTGGCGCACAGTGGCGGCACCGGCCTGCTGGCGCAGATCGGCGACCTGATCAGCCGTCAGAAGGGCGGCAAGGCCTTCCTGACGCTGGAGCCGAGCGAGCGCTGCCTGCCGCCGCTGCCGGTGGCGCTGGAACACCGGCAGGTCGCCTGCCTGTCGAGCTCAGGGCGCTTGCTGGTGTTCGGTCTGGATGAACTCAAGCGCCAGCCCAACGGCGGGCGCGGCCTGATGCTGATGGATCTGGACGAGGCCGATGCCCTGGCGGCCGTGGCAACCTTCGGCGCCGTGCTCAAGCTGGTCGGCACCGGCCGGGGCGGCAAGGTGCGCGAAGACACCTTGCGCGCACCGTCGCTCGAGATCCACCTGGGCAAACGTGCCCGCAAGGGCAAGCCGCTCGCCAGCAGCATGGCCGTGCAGCGCATGCTGCCGGCCTGAACTCAGTGGTGGCGCACCACCGGCGCCCGCGGCTTGCGTGCCGCCGGCCGGTCGGTGGCTGCGGCGATGTCGGGGGCGGGCTTGCCGCTGTCGGTGCGCGGCACGGCGCTGGCCGGTTCTGATGGCACCGGCGGCAGCACGACACCGGCCGGCGGCCAGCCGACCGACGGCAGCGTCGACACCCACCACGACATCCACAGCTGCCCTGCTTCCATCCATTCGTTCCAGAAGCGTTGCTGTGCATGCATGGCGTCTTCCCAGTCGAGACGGCCTTCCTGACTGCTGGTCGATGCGTGGTCGGGCTTGTTGAAGAGATGGGGCCAATAACTCATCTGGGTCTCCTGAATTGATCGGTCATCGCGCCGGCCGTCAGCGGGCCGACGGAAGAATCATCGCAGGGTTGCGCCACGTTGTGGTGCGGATTGCATGAGGCGTTTGTGGTTGCGCAATGCCAAAGAAAAACGCGCCCGAGGGCGCGTTCGATCGAGGGCCCGGCCGGCTGGCCGGGCTTGCAGATCCGGTCGGATCAGCGCGGGGTGGCGCTGACGACGCTCCAGGCCGAGCCGAAACCTGCCGCGGTGATGCTGCGCACGCGGAACGAATGCAGCGTGTTCGCCAGGCCGGTGTAGGTGTGGTTGACGTTGGTGACACCCGTCTTCGTCACCAGGCCGGTCCAGGTGCAGGTGGTCGATGCGCCGACGCAGTACTGCACCTCGTAGCCCAGCACGTTGGCGTAGCCAGCCGTGGTCGTGGCCGGCGCCTGCCAGGTCACCGGGACCTGACCCAGCGGCGTGCGGTTGGCGACTGCCCCGGTGCTGCGCACGGTCGCGCGCACGGTTCTCGCGACAGGCAGATTGCCCTGGTAGTGATAGATGCTGGCGGCCGCACCGGCTTCGGCGCCGTTCACGGCGTTGACCGTGAACTGGTAGAGCGTCTGCGCGGTCAGTGCGGGGCTGCTGAACGACGTGGTGTTCGCGGCCAGGTTGGCGACGGTGGCCGTGCCTGCCACCAGCGTTGTCACGTTCACGGCCGCGCGGCTGACGCGATAGCCGGTCTCGCCTTGCGAGGCATCGCCCCAGATCACGCGCGGACGTGCTGCGGTCACGCCGGCCACGACGGCCAGGTTGGTCGGTGCGTTCAGCAGGCTGCCTGCCGTGGTGCTGCCCGAGATCGAATTCGACGTCGTGCTGCTGTTGGCGCCGACGGCTTCGACACGGTACGAGTAGGTCGTGCTGGGCGTCAGTCCGATGTCGTCGTACGTCAGGCCGGTGACGTTGCGGATCAGCGCGTTGTCGCGGTAGACGTTGTACGACACGGCCTTGGCCGAACCGGTCCAGCTCAGCCGCAGGTTCGTCGACGTGTTGCCGGCGACCGGGGACACGCTGTTGAGCGTCGGAGCCGCGATCGGCACCAGCACTTCGTTCGAGAAGGCCGACTCGGCCTTCTCGGCGCCCAGCACCGAGCGCACGCTGTAGCTGACGAGGGTGTCGTCAGGCGCGGTCGTGTCAACGAAAGACAGCTCGTTGCCCGCCGCGTTGGCTGCGCCAGGCGTGCCGACGACCGTCGTGACGGCGCCGACCTTGCGGACGACTTCGAAGCCGGTCTCGTTGTCCGAGCGATCGGTCCAGCTGACCTGCACGCTGGTCGGCGTGAGCAGGCTGGCGGCCACGCCGTTGGGGGCGATCACCGACTGGGGCACGGTGACGCGAACCTTGACCGTCTCCTTGCCACCTGCGGCAGAGAGCACCGTCACGGTGGCCGGGGGCACGCCGCCGACATCGAGTTCGGTGCCGGTGGCGACGCCGAATTCCTCGATCGTCAAGGCCGGGTTCGCGACCTTGTCGCTCGAGGTCGCCAGAACCAGCAGCTTGCCGGTGAGCGGGTTGTAGTCGGCCTGGCTGATCACGACCGAGTCGGTCAGCGCGCGCACCAGGCGGGTCGTGTCGGTCGTGCCGGTGGCATCGCTGCCATGCAGTTCCATCGCCGCCGGCAGGGTGGCCGGTGCGTTCACCAGACCCTGGCTCTTCGAGAAGGCGCTGCCGTTGGTTTCCTTCTGCAGGGCGACCGGGGCGGCCAGCACGGGCGAGGAGACGCCGGTGGTCGTCACGAAGTCGCGCATCTCGACGCCGGTGGCGGCGCCGGACACCGCGAAGGCGTCGACCTGCGTGCCGCCAGCCGTGCGGGCGTAGCTGATGCGATCCGATGCCAGGGGCGTCTGGACCTTGTTGTCCGACAGCTGGCCCTGGACCGTGAACAGATCCGTCTCGACCACGTTGATCGGCTGGCCTTGCGCATCGAAGCCGCCGATGGGCAGCGGCGTGCCGTCCACGTCGACCGCGGTGATGCGGAAGTAGTTCTGGCCGCAAGGGCTGCCGGTCACGGCGTGCGGCGTGTTGCCGTCGCCGATGAAGCCGGCCGGTGCGTCGTTGCCGGTCCAGCGCAGCCACGGGCCGACACGGCCGGTGGCGGGCGTGTTCGACAGCATGTTCGGGGTGAACGAGATGTCGAAGACTTCGCGGATCTCGTCGCCGGCGTCCAGCAGTTCGATGTTGAAGCTTTCACGGCCGTAGGGGTACTCGACCGTGTAGACGCCCGTGAACGGCGCGTCGATGCGCAGGCGCAGGCGGGTGAAGCTCAGTTGCTCGCCCGGGGTCGGATCTTCGGTGTTGTAGGTCGCTTCGGCGGCCATCACCAGCACGGCGTCGAGGCCGCTGTTGTTGGCCAGCGTGGCGTTCGCCAGCCACCAGAACGACTCGCCGCCGGTGCCGGCCTGCTCGGAGGTCAGGTTGCCCGTGACGACCGGGTCGAAGAAGCACATCGCCGGATCCTTGCAGATCTGCAGCGAGATGCCGTTGATGTCGGTGACCGTTTCGGCGTAACCGTTGACCGGGTTCAGCGGGCCGGTCGTGAACGGCTGGGTGCAGGTCATGGACTGTGCCGAAACCGAAGCGGCATACAGCTCGAGTGCACTGGCCACCAGGGCCACGATGAGTTTGCGTTGCATGTTCAGAATCTCGCAATCACTGGTTGATGATCGTCACCGGCTTGCTAGCCGTGCCGGTCGCCGAAGAGTTGACGGTGACGCGGCTGGGCAGCGCGCTCAGGCCGGGGATCGTCGCGATGCCGTCGGCCAGGTTGACCGTGGTGCCGCCTGCCGTGACCGTCAGCGTCGGCTTGACGGCGCCGTTGTCGCTGGACTCGGCGTTGACGACGAGCGAGCAGGTGCGAGCGCCGTTCGTGTCGGCGGTGCAGGTCGCGTCGGCCTTGGTGATCGTCACCAGATCGGGAACCGGGCTCACCGTCACTGTGCGGTTGGCGCTGATGGCCACGCCGTCGACGATGTTGGTCGCGTTCAGGGTGAGCTGCGCCGGCACCGTGCCGTCGGTGGCGACCGAGTCCAGCGTCGCGTAGAAGCTGCTGTCGCGGCGCAGCAGCGTGGCCGACTGGGCGCCCACGGTGGCCGAAAGCACGGCCGTGGTCGGCGCCGTCGTGAACGCGTGCACGTCGACCTTGCCGCCCTGGCGGGTGTAGTAGGCGCTGTTCACCACCAGCGGCGTGAGGGCTTCGTTCGGGGCGATCTTGCCCTGCACGGTGAACAGGTTGCTGGTCAGGGTGGACGGATTGCCGTCACCGTCGGAGTTGGCCGCGTCGATGACGATCGGCGTGCCGTTGGCGCGCGTGCCGGCGATCAGCTTGACGAAGTTCTGGCCGCAGGGGCTGCCGATCACGGTGTGCGGGGTGGTCGGGCCATCACCCAGATAACCGGCCGGTGCCGGGAGTTCACCGACCTGGTAGCCGGCTTCGCCAGCGCGCGTCCAGCGCAGCCAGGGGCCGACCACGTTGCCGGTGTTGGTCAGGCCGCCCGGGGCGCCCGCGAACGAGATGTCGGCGGTGTCGTTGATCTGGCGATTGGTCGGGCGACCCCGGTCGTCGACGACCGACAGCACCTCGTAGGTCTTCTGGCCGTACGGATGGATCACCGTGTACAGGCCCGGCTCGGGCACCGTGACACGGATGCGCAGGCGGGTGAACGGGAAGGTTTCGGCCGGGTTCGGCACCTCGGCCGCAAACGCAGCCTCGGCCGCCATCACCACCAGCACGTCGGCGTTGGCGCTCGCGAACGCGCTCTCGGCCAGGTACCAGAAGCCTTCGGCGCCGAACCCGATGGTCTCGGAGTAGGCGTTGCCGGGCACGACCGGGTCGAAGAAGCACAGGCCGGGGTCGGTGCAGATCTGCAGCGCCACGCCTTCGGAGTCGGTCAGCGTCTTCGGGAAGCCGTGGCCGAGCAGGCCTTGCGCCGGGTTGTAGGTGTCGACGGCCGAGCCGACGATGGGCGTCGCGGAGTTCGGTTGGCAAACCGCAGCCATCAGCGGGTTGGCGGTGGCGCCGAGCATCAGCGCGATGGCTGCGGCGAGTTTCTTCCTAGAGGTCATCTGAGTTCCTTCAGTGTCGGAGGAGGCAGGCGGATCGGTATCGAGGCGTCACCAAGATCTTGAGCAACTGACGACGCGAGCGTCTGGTGATTCGTGTCGGCTTCAATCAAGGCCCGGCACACAGTTTTTGAGGTGCATCAGGCCTTAAGTTGAATTTCATTGATCTGGGTTGCAGTGTGGGGCAGATGTCGCTTCGAGTTCAAGATGCTTAACCTGAGTTAAGGGGATGTCTTGTTCAGCTTGGGTTATGAAATGTAAACGGCATCTTGATGTTTTCTGTTGCTTGTGGCATTGATTTTCTGTTTCGATTTTTTTGGAATAAATTCAATCGAATCAATGATTTATGGGCGATCTATCAGTCGCGAGCGGACGCGGGGCGCGATCCTGCTGCGTCTTCCGGGGCTCATTTTTGGTTGATCAGATTGATCGGAAAGCTTGGATTCCTGAACAACTGCTTCAGGAATCCGGAGTGTCCATCTGCCTCTTGATGCAAAACATCATTTAGGAAGGCTTAACGGTAATCCACCCGAAGTCTTGTGACAGAGTTGGCACGCCGTCGCCCGATGTAGTGCGTATTTGCAACTTCGGGGTCCGTCCCGGTCGGGCTGGCCGTTAACCAGACTGAATCTCACCAGGCCTCTGGTGTGCGCCAGGCGCGAACCGGTTCGAGTGATCGGCCGTCTGCCGTGACGCGCACGATGGCGCTGCCCTGGGAGCCGACGTGGTTCGAGCGTGAGTAGCTCAACGGGCCCAGGACTCCGGTGCGGAAATCGCGGATCTCTTCGATGGCCGTGCGCAGCCGTTGCCGGCTCACGTCACGCCCGGTGCGCCGCAGCCCTTCCACGGCCAGACAGGAGGCTGCGTAAGCAACGCCCTGCAGGGAAGGGTGCGTCACCTGCTCGCCGATGTCGCCCAGCGAGCGTCCCAGGGACCCCGCATCCGGGGGGGGCGAAGTCGGCTGCGCATGACTCATGCGCAAGCGACTGCGCATCGACTGTGGCCAATCGAGTACACGCCGCCCCAGTTCGCTGAACGTGCCCAGGAGGAGCGGCGCCTGCCAAAGGTCTTGCGGCGCGGAGACCGGTGCGTCGGTCGCCGCGGCAACCGCGTGCATCCAGTCGGGCGAACCCAGGACCAGGGCCGCATCGACCGATTGCCGGGCCAGCCAGGAGACGGCGTCGCGCTTGAGGGTCGCCTCCGAGCGTCCGAGCATGGGTTGCCAGACCACGAGCTCCAGTTCCGGGTGATTCAGGGCTTGGCGCTGGCTGGCCCGCTGCGCGCTGCGGTGGTGCGGGCCGGGGGGTGTGATCACAGCCAGCCGCCGCATCCTGGGTGTCGTCGCGGTCGGCGGCTTCACGGCATCGAGGTCCCCGCCTGCAAACGCGTCGATCAGCACCCGCACCTGGTCGCTCAACTGCGGCACCACCGCAAACAGCATGGCGTTCTGGCCCTCGAGTTCTGCTGCTGCGCCGAGCGGGCCGATCACCGGTACGCCGGGCAGTCGCAGAGCGAGTTCGTTGCTGCCGAGTTCATTCCACCAGGGCGCGATGACGGCGAGCGTCCGTGCTTGCAGGTGCTTGGCGATCTCGGTCGGCGCCAGCCGGGCCGCGTCCAGGGCCTGCCAGGTGATGCGCCGGCCGAACACGCCGCCGCTGCGGTTGCCTTGTTCGATGCAGGCGCGGATCGCCGCCTCTGCTGCCCGGCCCGCGTCGGCCTGCGGGCCGCTCAGCGGCAGCACGCCGCCGAGCACGATCTCGTCATCTGCGATGCCGGGATCGCGATCGGCGGCGCTGCCCAGCACGCGCAGATAGGTCAGCAGGTCCGCCTCGTCGCGCGGTGCCAGCGTGAATCGCGGCATGGCCGACGACAAGGGGCGTCCGTCGGCATCGATCCCCTGGCGCAGGGCGCGCAACAGCGTCGTTTCGGTGTAGGCCGAGCGCGGCAGCAGTCCGGGACTGGCGGGGCGAGCTTGTCCGAGTGCCGTCCACAGCAGCGCGGGTGCCGTCAGGCCGCCTTCGCGGTTGCCGGTGCCGTCGCTGCCGTGGCAGCGGGCACAGGCCACCTTGGTGCCCTGCAGGTCGACATTGCTGCCCGCCGACGCGAGCACGTCGCCACCCTGGCGGTTGATGCCGTCGTGAAAGATCGCTCGCCCGCTGCGCAGCGCAGCGTCTTCATCGGTGGGCTGGGCCCAGGCGCCGCCGCCGATGGTCAGCATCAGCAGGCCCAGCACGCACGGGGCGAGGGCGCGGCGCAGCGCGGTGTGCCGTGGCGGCATCGGCGCCATCAAAGAACCTTGCGCACGGCCTCAAGGATGGCCTGCGGCGGTGCCAGCGCGTGCAGCTTCAGCCAGGCGCCGGTGCGATCGTTGCCGACCCAGAGCACGGCGGTGTGCTGCTCGGGCTTTTCGTTGTACAGGCCCAGCTTGTGCAGCACCCAGTCGACGTTTTCCTTCTTGCCGGTCACGAACGACCAGCCCGGCTGCGCGTTGTGGCGGCGCGCAAAGTCGCGCAGCACCTCGGGCGTGTCGATGCCGGAGTCGGTGCTGATCGAGATCAGCTGCACCGGCGTGTCCACTTCCTGCGCCAGCAGTTCCTGGACCTTGGCGAGGTTGAAACTCACCGGCGAGCAGACGTCCTTGCAGCTCGTGTAGAACGACGTGATCAGCACCACTCGGCCGCGGATCAGGTCGTCGTAGAAGCGCACACGCGGTCGGTCCTGCGTCATCAGCGGCAGGTTGGTGAAGTAGTCGACCCCGCGTGTGCCGCTGGCTGCGGACACCACGCTCGCGCGGGTGGCCTGCTGGGCGGCGATCTGCCGCATGGCGCCGATCTGCGCCGCGGTGGCATCGGCGGACGCCTGGGTGGCGGCCTTGGCGTCGGTGGCCGACGGGGCCTTGGACAACCCGGTGAGCCGCTCGACCAGTTGCTGCGGCGAAGCCAGCCCGTAGGTGCGGACCCAGCGCTTGCTCGGTTCGTGGCCCAGATAGATCATCGGCGAGTGGTCGTTCGGGTCACCGGCCGAGACGTCGTAGGCCTTCAGGATCGCGTCGATCGACTTGCGCGAGCCGGTCACGAACGTCCAGCCCGGGCCGGCCTCGAACTTGCGCGCGAACTTGTTCAGTTCTTCCGGTGTGTCGCTCAGCGGATCGACACTGACCGAAATGAAGTGCACATCGCCGCCGGCCTGCCGCGCCACTTCGGTCTGCATCGCCTTGAAGGTCGCGCTCAGCGGCGAGCAGATCGAGGTGCAGGAGGTGAAGATGAAGTTGATCGCCACCGTGCGGCCGGCGACCAGGTCACGATAGAAGGAGCGGCGCTTGCCGTTCTGGTCGAGCACCTGCACGTCCGGCACGTTCAGGCGCAGGGTCTGGGTTTCGGCCGCCGCCGAGCGGGCGGCGGGCTGTGCCGGGGCCGCCTGGGCCTGGCCAGCCGCCAGGCCCAGCAGGCTGGCGCCGATCACGAAAGCCCGTGCCGCGCAGCGCCGCAGCAGGCCCGAGTGCCTGATCTGGCGAGGGCTGGATCCGGGCGGGCTGCGGCGGTCGGTGCGTGAGGTCAGGTGCATGCTCTGGGTCGATCGAGTGTGTGGGGATGGTCGGCAGTCAACGGGGCGCATTGGTCGCCGCGCTGGTGTCTGACGGGATATCGGCCGTGCGAACCGCCTGATCAAGGAGTGGCGAGCGATCGAAGCTCAGGCGCTGGCTCACCGATTGCACCATCAGGCGCCAGACGCCCGGGCGCGGGAAGCGTTGACGCACCACGTAGACGCCGGGCTCCCGTTCCTGCGCGAACTGACGCTGTTGCGACAGGCCGGGGCGCTCGAGCACCATCAACTGCAGGTCACGCACGCCAGTGACCGCCGCACCGCTCTGGGCATCGGTCAGGCGGATCTGCAGTTCCCAGTCGCGACCGGTGCGGATGTCCGCCGCCTCGGGCCATTGGTAGGCGACGTTGAGCCTGCGGCCATCCGCGGTGGTGCCGGTTTCGTCGATCGCCAGTGCATAACAGTGCGCCAGTCGCGGCTGCTCCAGCAGCAGCGGCAGGCTGTAGCGTCCGCCGCGGTCGAGCTTGATGCTGCCGGTGTAGACGCCGGGGGCGGTTTCTTTCAGGCTGCGGTCGATCACGCGCACGGCGCGTGCGGCCCGGCTGTAGGTCGCGTAGGTGCCCTGCGGCGCCATCATGCCCTCGGTGTAGTAATAGAGTGCGGTGTCCGTGGCACTGCCCAGCAGCATGGTGCCGGGCTCGGGGCCGGCGGCCATCAGGTCGGCGGGGCCGACGTGTTCGGGCATCTGGTTGGGCAGTTTCTGGAACACCGGCAATTCGCTCAGCGCCAGCCGTCCTTCGTCGAGGGAGCGCAGTTCCACCATCTGGACCGACAGGCTGCCCAGGCCGCGGATGAACGCAAAACGCTGCGTGAAGGCGATCTGGTCGGGCTGTGCCACGACCTGGGACTGCGCCACCAGCGAACCGCTGGCCGCGTCGAACGCCATCAGCAGGCTGCCGGCCGTGTTGACGCCCAGCACATGGCGCCCGCTCGGGTCGGCACGCAGGGCGCTGATGGGCCGTGGCACGTCGACGCGCTTGACCACGCGGCCGTCATCCAGGTCGATCACGGTCAGGCTCGGGGCGTTGAGGCTGCCGACGTAAGCGCGCCGCGACAGCGCGCTGTACGTCAGCGGCAGCGGCGTGCCCGGTACCTTGACGCTGGCGATCACGCGGCCCTCGCGCGCATCGATCACGCTGACCTGATCGGCGCCGCTGCTGGTGACGGCCAGGCGCTGGCCGTCGTCGCTGATGACGAGGGCATGGCTGCCCGCGCCGATCGGCAGGTCGGCCTTGCGTTCGAGGGTGTTGGCATCGACCGAAATCAGCCGGTCTGCGTCGTCCATCGCGACCCAGACGGTCGATTCATCCGGGCTGATCGCGAGCCGCCTGGGTTTGCCACTGCCGAGCGCGATCACCTTGGCCAGCTTCTGCGTGCCCAGATCGACCACGGCCAGTTCGCCACGGTCGGCGAGCGTCACGAACAGCCGGTCCATGCCGCGGGCATGAACCCAGTCGGTGCCCACGCCCGGCAACGGGATCAGCGCTTCGAGCTTGGTGTTGTTGAGCTGCAGCAGCGGATTGATCACCGAGACGCTGGCGTCCGCGTTGAGCGTCAGAAGCTGGAAGCTGTTCAGGTCGCGATCGGCACGCTGAGCCAGGCGGCCGCTGGCAAAACGGCGGATCTGGGTCTTGCAGGGCTCGGCCTTGTCGGCGCCCTGGCGGCTCATCCACATGCGCGGTCGCAGGCCTCGCAGCGGCGTGCCGCTGAGCTCGTCGGTCAACGTCAGGGCAATCTTGACCGGTTTGCCGACCGGCGCGAGGCCGGCCTGCTCGGCCGACAGCGAGAGCTCGGCCCGCACGCCGGCCTGAACCGATTGTTGAACCAGCGGCAGCACGTCTCCGGCGTGTGCACCCGGCGCAACAAGCGCCAGAACGCCGAGGCACTTGAGCAGCCAAGTTTTCACGATTACGGCTTTGCTTGTGTCTTGGTATGAAGCGTGACTTATGTCACGAACGGCGGTTTTGGCCTGATTCATCTTCTTTTCTGAAGGCCGATCTGTATCGGACTCGTTACTTGAGTGTGTGATCTTGCCGTTGCTGATTCAACGCTGTCCATACTTTGGCTGCTTGGCTGTGACTTCCTGATGCGACGAAGTTTTCACAAGTTGTTGATTTTCATTGATTATCAGCTTCGGACGCGCTACCAGGGGTGGGCGCCAGTCGAGGATGGGGTCGTCTTTATTCAGCGTGCGTTCAGCCTTTGATCCGGTGCCCCCGTAGCTCTGGGGTGTCAGTTGTTTCAGGTTGAATGATTAAGCGATACTGAATTCAATCAAAACCGTGTACCAAAAGGTGAGTGCTTTTTGGGGCTTGTCTCGGTCCAGTGGCATGGCTGGTTTACCAGCGACGTTTTATGTCGGGGTGTATGTGAAGTCGAAGAAGAATCTGTTGTCGGTGTCAGGGCCGGGCGCAATGGGTGTGCTGGCTCTGGCTCTCAGCGCGGCTTGGCCGACCGTGGCGCTGGCGCGCCCGGCCGGTACGGTGGTCGCCGACGTGGTCGCGCTCGACCAGTCGATCGTCTACAACCGCTACGGGTCGTTCAACCCCTACGGCATGATCTACGCGCTCAAGCGCGACGTGGTCGATCTCGACACCGGCAAGACACTCGACCAGCCCGGCGTCGAGGCCAAGCCCTGCCGCGTGGCGCTGCGCTCCGACAAGCGTCCGCGTCCGCTGGTCATCCGCGGCAACATCGGCGACAAGCTGGAGGTGAATTTCACCAACCTGCTGTGCGACAGCGCTCCCGGCACGCCGGGCAACGATCCGTTTGCCGAGGTCGAAGCGCCCGAGGCTGCAGGCGCCGAGGCCGGCGAGATCGAGCCCGGCGGCGTTGCCGAGGTCGAGGTGCTGAACGGCTTCAGTCGTCCGGCCACGCGTGACGCGTCGATGATGTTCAACGGCCTGACGCATGACATTTCCGCGCCGGGCTACAACACCTGGGATCCGCGTATCACCGGCATCTCGGGCATCGCACCGGGTCAGTCGATCACGTATCGACTGCTGCTCGAGCGCGAAGGCGGTCACCTGTTCCATGACAACGCCGCCCCCGCGGGTGGCGAGGGCGACGGTGGTTCGACCGTGCTCGGCCTGTTCGGCACCGTCACGGTCGAGCCGACCGGCGCCAACGTCTACCGCGGCGAAGTGACCAAGGAGGTGATGGCGGCCGTGCGCGTGAACGGCGTGATCAACTACGACGCCGTCGACACCACCGGCTACCTGACCGGCAAGGTGGGCGCGCCGCTGCTGAACATGCATCAGAGCATGGGCGGCAACCGCTGGGAGGTGGTGCACACCGACCTGAATGCCGTGGTCCAGGACTACGCGGTGGTGACGGACAACGATCCGGCCACCAACGAAAACTGGTTCCGCGAGTTCACGACGATCTTCCACGACGAACTCAAGACGGTGCAGGCCTATGGCGAGGTCTTCGACCACACCGGCGCCGGCGCCGGCCTGCGCGACGGTTTCGGCATCAACTACGGCGCCAGCGGACTGGGCGCGATGGTCGCCTCCAACCGGCTGGGCACGGGCCCGGCGGCCAACTGCGCCGAATGTGCGCTAGAGGATTTCTTCCTCACGTCGTGGGCCAACGGTGACCCGGCGATGGTCGTCAAGTACGACGCCGACAACCGTCCGCAGCAGCTCTATCCGGATGATCCGGGCAACGTCCATCACAGCTACATCGGCGACCCGATCAAGATCCGCGCGATGCAGGCCGGCGTCAAGGAAACGCACGTCTTCCACCTGCACGCCAACCAGTGGTTTTCCAAGAGTGGCGCCAACAAGGGCAAGGCGACCTATCTTGACAGCCAGACCCTGAGCCCCCGCCAGTCCCTGACGTACGACATCGCCTACAACGGCAGCAACCGCAACCTGTCGGTCGGTGACGCGATCTACCACTGCCACATGTACCCGCACTTCGCGCAGGGCATGTGGGCCCTGTGGCGTGGCCATGACGTGTTCGAGGACGGCTCGCGCCGCCTGCCGGACGGCGAACTGGGCAAAGGCACCGATCCCCTCACCGGTGCGACCGAGGGCGGCGCGTTCAGCCCCGCCGTGGTGCCGATCCGCGGCATGGCGATGGCACCGACGCCGACCTACGGCGCCAATGCCACGCCGGGTTTCCCGTTCTTCGTGCCGGGCCAGCCGGGCCATCGTCCGCCCCAGCCGCCGCTCGACCTGACCGCCGAGAGCCAGCTCGGCGTGACCGGTCTGGGTCGCCATGTGGTCACCCAGGGCACGCGCGTGCTGGGGGCCGGTGTGGCCGAGGCGGACATGTCGTCGGTGCTCAAGACCGCTGAACTCAAGCTGCTGCCGCATGCCGGCACGACGCTCGAGCGCGCGGCGATGAATTTCCACGCCAACGCCGCCGGTCACAGCACGACCCGTCCGGACGGCACGCCGGCTGTCTTCAAGGTCAACGGCCAGCCCGCCAAGCCGGGTGCGCCGTTTGCCGATCCGTGCCCGGCCACGGCGCCGGTGCGCCAGTACGAGGTCTCGGCCATCCAGCTCGACCTGGTGGTCAACAAGGCCGGCTGGCACGACCCGCAGGCACGCATCAATGTGCTGTCGAGCGAAGTGGCCGACTACGAAGGCCGTTCCCGGCCGGCGGATCCGTTCTTCTTCCGCGCCCACTCGGGCGACTGCATCGTCTTCAAGCACACCAACCGGCTGCCCGCCGAACTGGCCGCCGACGATTTCCAGGCTCGCACGCCCACCGACACCATCGGCCAGCACATCCACCTCGTGAAGTTCGACGTCACCTCGTCGGACGGCGGCGGCAACGGCTGGAACTACGAAGACGGCACCTTCGCCCGCGAGGCCCTGGTGGAGCGCGTCGAGGCGGCTCATCACTTCGGCACGGTCACGGTCGTGCGGCCGAACGGGACCGAAGTCGTCCGCAACGCGAGCGCGGTGCTGCCGCACGCGGCCGATCTGGGCTACCAGACCACCATCCAGCGCTGGTGGGCCGATCCGGTGTTCGACAGCACCGGTGCTGACCAGACCCTGCGCACCGTGTTCACGCACGATCACTTCGGCGCTTCGTCGATCCAGCAGCACGGTTTCTACAACGCGCTGGTGGTCGAGCCCAAGGGCAGCAAGTGGCTCAAGCCCGACGGTCAGCCGCTGACCACCGGCGTTGGCCCGGAAGCCATCATCCGCGGCGCCGACGATCGCAAGACGCATCCGAACTTCCGCGAGTTCATGCTGGCAAGCGCCGACTTCTCGCTGCTCTACACCTCGAGCGGCAAGCCGGTCGACCCGCCGGCCCGGCCCGAGGCGATCTCGGCCGGTCACCACAATCCGTACCTCGTCAACTACAAGAACGAACCGCTGCCGCTGCGCCTGTCGGCCGATGGCGACCCGTCGACGCTGTACACCGACAAGCGTGGCGACCAGGCCTTCGCCTTCAGCTCCAGCGTGCACGGCGACCCGTTCACGCCGGTGCTCAAGGCCTACGAAGGCGAGCGGGTGCAGCTCAAGCTGATCCACGGTGCACAGGAAGTCCAGCAGGTCTTCACGCTGCACGGTCACCGCTGGCGCCGCGAGGTCAGCGACAACACGTCCACCTGGGTGGGTGCCCAGGAAATCGGCATCTCGGAGCACTTCGAGATCAACACCGGCAAGCTGGCCAAGGTGAGCTCCGCCGAGGCCCAGCGCGA
Source organism: Leptothrix cholodnii SP-6 (assembly GCF_000019785.1). Classification (NCBI taxonomy): domain Bacteria; kingdom Pseudomonadati; phylum Pseudomonadota; class Betaproteobacteria; order Burkholderiales; family Sphaerotilaceae; genus Leptothrix; species Leptothrix cholodnii. The sequence goes on along the minus strand of NC_010524.1, from coordinate 2,877,311 downwards.
CTACCTCTACCACTACGGCACGACCGACGCGCTGTGGAACGGTGCCTGGGGCATCCTGCGTGCCTACGACAAGCCCGGCTCGGTCGACCCGGTGAGCAAGCAGGTGCTGTCTAACATCCTGCAGCCGCTCGAAGAGACGGTGACGGCCGAGACGTCGGGCGTGAACAAGCTGATCCAGTCGCTGCTGTCGGCCAACAGCTGCCCGTTCAACTCGAAGCAGCGCACCTACAACGTGCAGGTCTGGGCCGCACGTGACCTGTTGCCGGGCAAGACCCTGGTCTACAACAAGCGCGCCGGCATCACCGATCCGACCGCGCTGATGTACGTGCACGCCGGCGACGTGGCGGCCTTGCGGGCCGGCGTCAAGGCGCCCGAACCGCTGGTCATGCGCGCCAATGCAGGCGAGTGCATCATCGTCAACCTGACCAACAAGCTGCCGGCCAACCTGCCGGTGCCCGATCTGCCGGGTGATGCGGAGATGCCCAGGACCGTGACGCTCAATGCCGATCACTTGAAGCCCTCCAAGTACGTCGGCATGCACGCCGGCGTGCTGAGCTTCGACCCCCGCACCAGCGATGGCGCCAACGTCGGCCTCAACCCCGAGCAGCTCGCTGCTCCGGGCCAGACCAAGAGCTACACCTGGTACGCCGGCCGCATCAAGACTGAGGACGCCGTGCTCGGCATGCTCGACATCGGTCAGCCGATCGAGTTCGGCACCGTGCCGCTGCGCGCCATGAGCGACGTGGTCAAGCAGGGCGCTCAGGGTCTGATCGGTTCGCTGATCGTCGAGCCGCAGAACTCGACCTGGTGGAACGCCGCCAACACGTCGATGGTGGGCGCTGCGACGTCGACCACGGCGACGATCCGCACGGGTGCCAAGAAGTTCAAGGAGTTCGTGCTGCACTACCAGGACGGCCTGAACCTGCGCAAGGATGGCCCCGCGGCCAACGAGATCCGCCAGCACTGGGTGGGTGACGATTCGTACGATCTGGGCGAGCGTGCGCTGAACTACCGCACCGAGCCGCTGTGGTCACGCATCGACTACACCGCGCAGATGTCGGGTGGCAACTGCACCGAGGCGCTGGTGATCTCGGGTGACATCAACCCCTGCGTGCTGCAGCCGACGCTGATGGTCGACAACGACAGCCGACTGCCCGCCGACCTGCGGGGTCTGCCGGTGGAGACCCCGGTGTTCGAGGCCAAGGCGGGTGACGCCGTGCGCTTCCGTGTCCTGCAGGCCGATGGCCGTGCCCGCCAGCACAGCTTCCGCGTCATCGGGCACAGCTATGCCGATCTGGGCATGGACAATTTCCTGGCCACCGGCGCCAGCCTCATCGCCCCGGGCAAGGCGGTCACGGCCGACCTCTACGGTGGCGCGAAGAAGGGCTACTGGCATTACCGTGACGGCCCGACGCAGTTCGTGAACACCGGCCTGTGGGGTCTGTTCAAGGTGCAATGACGAGCGACGCGGGCCCCGTCGGGCCCGCCTGAAAGCGGACTCGATCCGATCCGGACACCCGACCCTCGCGTCGGGTGTTTTTTTTCCGGATCCGATCCGGCAAGCGTCGAGCAGCCGCTTTAAGTGGCTGTTAAGCAAAGAGGCCCCGCAAAAGTGTGTCGTGCCGGCCAGGCGCCTGGAGGCTGCGATATCCTGAATTCACCTGAAGGATGTGGATCACATGCGCCTTTTGCTTGCTGAAGACGATGCCCTGCTGGGCGATGGATTGCGCGCTGGCCTGCGTGCCCTGGGCTTCCAGGTCGACTGGGTGCGCGACGGGGTGGCGGCCGAGCGCGAACTCTCCAACCAGAGCTATACCGCCGCCGTGCTGGATCTCGGCCTGCCGCGCATCGATGGTCTCGACGTGCTGCAGGCGGTGCGTCGGCGTGGCGTCAAGACACCGGTGCTGGTGCTGACCGCCCGTGATGCCGTGCCCCAGCGCATCGAGACCCTCGATGCCGGTGCCGACGACTATGTCGTCAAGCCGATCGACCTGCACGAACTGGCCGCACGGCTGCGTGCCCTGGTGCGCCGCTCGCACGGTCAGGTGCAGGACCTGATCAGCGTCAACGGCGTCGATCTCGATCCCGGTGCCCGCGAGGTCAGGCTCGACGGCGATCCGATCAAGCTGTCGACCCGCGAGTTCGACCTGCTGCACGCGCTGATGCTTCGGCCGGGCCGGGTCCTGACCCGCGAACAGCTCGAGAACCACCTCTACGGCTGGGGCGAGGAGGTCGGCAGCAACACGGTCGAGGTGCACGTCCACCACCTGCGGCGCAAGCTCGGCAACCAGCGCATCCGCACCGTGCGCGGCGTCGGTTACGCATTTGCGCCGCCGCCGTCGAGCGAGGCGCCGCTCGATGCCGCACAGGCCGGCCCTCTGGCCCAGCCGATGGACTGACCGATGCACAAGCCTGTACGCGCCTGGTCGCTCCAGCACGGCCTGCAGTGGCGTGTGCTCGGTGCCGTGCTGGTCCTGTGGCTGGGTGTCGCCAGTTATGCCTGGTACAACCTGAGCCAGCAGGTCGACGATCTGCTGGATGGCCATCTGGCCCAGGGCATGGCGCTGCTGATGGCGCTGCAGGTGCAGGACCACGAGTTCGACGAGATGCTCGGCGTCGATCACATCACGACCCCTGACCACGCGCCGCCCGGTGCGCCACCCAGCTGGTCCGGCAGCACGGATGCCGAACTCGCGCTGCATCGCTACGCCACCAAGGCGGTCTTCCAGGTCTGGTATCAGGGTCAGCTGCTGCTGCGTTCGTCCGATGCGCCCAACGAGCCGCTGGCCGAGCTCAAGCCCGGCTTTTCGGACACCGTCGTCAAGGGCGTGGCCTGGCGGGTCTACACCGCCCCGGCGATCCGGCCCGATTCCTACGTGATCATGGGCGAGTCGCGCGAGGCGCGCGTGGAGATCATGAGTTCCATCCTGCGCGACACTTGGGTGCCGATGCTCGCCGGGCTGCCGCTGGTCGCGCTGGCGATCTGGCTGGCGGTGCGCCAGGGGCTGGTTCCGGTGGTTCGATTGGGATCTCAAGTGAGCGCTCGCAAACCTGATGCACTCGATCCGATCGCCATCGAGGACTCGCCGCGCGAGCTGGCGCCGCTGATCGCGGCGCTGAACCAGCTCTTCATCCGCATGGAAAGTTCGCTCGAATCCGAGCGCCGCTTCACCTCCGATGCGGCGCACGAACTGCGCACGCCGATCGCGGGCATCCGGGCGCAGGCGCAGGCCGCACTCGAGGTGTCCGATGACGCGCAGCGCCGCCAGGCCCTGCACGGCACGCTCGCCGGCTGCGACCACGCAGCCCACCTGGTCGACCAGCTGCTGCAGCTGGCCCGGCTCGAAGGCGCGCGGGCGCCGAACACGCCGTCCAAGGTGAGCGACGTGCTGGTGGTGGCGCGCGAAGAAGTCGTCGAACTGGCCAGCAAGGCGTTCGAGTCCGGTCATGAGCTGGTGCTCGAAACCGGTGACCTGCCCGGGTCCTGGCTGATGGCGGCCGACCCGGTGCTTGTCAGCGCACTGCTGCGCAACCTGATCGACAACGCCTTGCGCTACAGCCCGCCGATGTCGACCGTCCAGGTCACGTTCGAGGCTGTCGATGCGCAGGGCCGGCTGTGGGTCAGCGTCGAGGACAGCGGACCGGGTCTGTCACCGCCCCTGCTGCAGCGCCTGGGCGAGCGGTTTTTCAGGGCGCGCCTGAACGACGCGTCAGGCAGCGGCCTGGGCTGGTCGATCGTGCGCCGGATCGCGGCGGCACTGGATCTGGTGGTGCAGGTCGACCGTTCGCCGACGCTCGGCGGTTTGCGGGTGCGAATCGGCTGGATGCCGGCGAGCGCGCCGGCACGGCCTCAGGGCTGTGCGCCCGTCACCGGTGCCGACGCACCGGCTGCCGCCGGTGCGCTGGCCGCGCCCGGTGACGCGACGCTGCGCACGTTGGCCACGAACCGCCAGTCGCCGTAGGTGACGGCGTCGGCGAATTTCTCCTCGCCGGCCTCGAAGCCGCTGCGCCGGAACGGCTCGCCGCCCGAGGTGCTGCGCACGCCGATGATCTGCCGGCCCTGCATCAGCAGTTCGAGCGGCTTGCCCGGCGTCATCGGATCGGTGTAGGCCTTGCGCAGGTGGCGGCGCGGTTTGGGAAAGCGCTTGTCCTCGATCAGGTCTTCCAGTTTCAAGGGCAGCTGCTTGACGCCCATCGGCGTGCCGTTGAAGTACGACTCGATGGCCGCGCGGTACTGCCCGCCGACCCACAGCAGCTCGGCCTCGTTGTCGCGCTGACGCTCGTCGACCGCCCGCTGGCTCCATTGCGACAGCGTCCAGCCGGTCGCCGCCAGCAGGATTAGGAAGCCCAGCAGCACCGCGCCGCGTGGGCGTGGCGTGGCGCCGTTCAGGCGTGCGGGTCGGTGGTGGGTGCGCATCGTCGGGGTGTGCAGCGGAGGCGGACGCCCGATCAGCGCCCGAATCCGTCCCCGCCAGGGCTGACGGTGACGGTCTGCCGGCTGCCGCTCTGCGCCGGGTTGCGCGGCGTGGCCTCGCCGCCGGGCGTGGCGGCGACCTGGCCGTCTTCGGATGCCTCGGTCGGGGCGATCATGCGGGCGCTGCGCGGGCGGCCCTGCAGGTCGTTCCCGGTGGTGTCGACGTCGATCACGCCGCCCAGGCTGGGGTCGGGCGGTGCGATCACGACCCAGGTCGCGTTCTCGATGAACGGGTCGGGCGGGATCGCGCGCAGGTAGCGTTTGGTGACGAGGTCCTCGAGCCGGTCGGGATAGCGGCCCTGGTCGCCGTAATAGCGGTCGATCGCCTCGCGCATCAGCGCCAGGTTGCGCTCGAGCACCTTCTCCTTGCCGCGGTCGATGGTGTCGAGATAACGCGGCAGGGCCAGCGTGAGCAGCAGGCCGATCACCGTCATCACGACCACCAGTTCCATCAGCGTGAAGCCACGCGCCGCGCCCCTGCGGCTCGTCCGGGGTGCCCGTGCGGGGGAGCGTTCCATGAATTTCACCATTGTCGGTACGGCACGCCGTTCAGCCCGGTGCCCGGGTCCTTGGAATAGACATCGAAGACATCCTCGCCCGAACGTGGATCGTCCGGCGGGCTGCTGTAGCTGCGCAGCCCCCAGGTGCGCGCGGCCGGCAGGTTGGGGTCGGCCAGCGGATCGCGCGGCAGGCGGCGCAGCAGGTAGAGGCGCTTGCGTTCGCCGCTGCCGATCAGGTCGACGCCGGATTCCAGTACCTCGAGATCGGGCGGGTAGCCCGAGTCGCCCGGCTGGCGGGTGATCTGGCCGGTGTCGGCGGCGCGCTTGTAGCGGTCCAGCGCGTTGCGGATGTCGCGCAGCGCCAACCGCAGCTCCTGCTCGCGGCTGCGCTGCACCGCCAGTTCGGCCATCGGCGCCGCCAGCATGGCCAGCACGCCGAGCAGGGCCAGCGTGACGACCAGTTCGATCAGGGTGAAACCCGATCTGCGAGCGCCGCGGCGCATCGGCCGTCCCGATGTCACGTCAGTTCTCCGGCGTCGCCGGCTCCTCGGCATCCACGTCGTTGCCCGGCGCGGCCGCTTCGGGCTGGGCCGGCGTGTTGACCGGGGCGTTGGCGGGGCGTCCCGGCAGACCCAGGCGGCCCGGCGCGCTCGGTCGGACACGCGCAGGCTGGCCGGCCGCGCCACCGGTTGGTGCACCGGCCGCGCCCGACGTGCCGGTGCGGATGGCACCGACCGGTTCGATGCGCAGGGGCCGATCCCGCACCGAACTCTCGGTGCCCGACCAGACCTCGCCCAGGCGCGCCTCGGGGGTCGACTGCGGCCGCACGATGCGCGGCGTGATCGACAGCACGATCTCGCTCTTGCCACCGCTCGCGTTGGTCGACGTGAAGAGCCGGCCGATCACCGGCAGCTGGCCCAGCCCGGGCAGCTTGCTGGCGGTGCTGCGGTCCTGGTCGTTGATCAGGCCGGCCATCATCTGCGTCTCGCCGTCGTGCAGGCGCAGCGCGGTGGTCGCGTTGCGGGTGCCGATCTGGTAGGCCACGCCCGACGAGGTGGTGATGGTCTTGGCGATGTTGCTGACCTCGAGGTTGACCTTGATGCCGACATCGCCGTCGGCATAGACCTGCGGCTCGACCTCGAGCTTGATGCCGACGTCGACGTACTGGATCGAGCCCGTGATGACCGAGCTCTGGCCGCTCTGCTGCGGCGTGATCAGGTTGGTGATCACCGGCACCTTGTCGCCCACCAGGATGCGGGCCTTTTCCTTGTTGCGTGCGCGGATGCGCGGGCTGGCGAGGATGTTGGTGTCGGTGTCCTGCAGCAGCAGGTTCAGGCCCAGGCTCAGCGAGCTGGCGGTCAGGTTGTCGCTGGTGAGCGCGCGCAGGTCGCCCACCGTGGTGGCGGTGCTGGGCGTGCCCACGGTGAAGGCGTCCGGGAAACGCAGGCCGATGTTGGAGAGCCGGTCGGACGACACCTCGAGCACCTGCACCTCGAGCACCACCTCGGGATCCGGCACGTCGTTGGCGGCGATCAGTTTCTCGGCCACCGCGATGGAGGCTGCGGTGTCGCGCATCACCAGCGAGTTGCTCTTGGCATCGGTGACGACGTCGCGCGTCTTGAGCATCGTCTTGATGATCGTGGCCATCTGCGCGGCCTCGATGTTGCTGAGCTGGAAGGTGCGCACCTTCAGCTCGTTGTACTCGCGCTGCTTGGCCGGGGTGGCCGGGTAGACGAAGATCGTGTTGCCGTTGAGCACCCGGCGGTCGAGCTGGTTCTGCAGCAGGATCAGGTCGAGCGTGTCCTCGACCGACGCGTTCTGCACGTAGATCGTGGTGCGCAGGTCGGCGCGCACGTCGCGGTCGAGGATGATGTTGATGTTGGCGGTGCGCGAGAGGGCCTCGAACACCATCTTCACGTTGGCGTCGCGGAACTGCAGCGTGACCGGCCGCTTGAAGGCCGCTTCGAGGCCGGCCTTGCGCTCGCGCTCGATCCGCTCGGCTTCGGTCTGCTCTTCGATGCGGCGAGCCAGCTGCTGCAGCTCGGGCTGGTTCGGCAGTTCGCGCTGGGCGCGACGCAGCTGCTCCAGTGCCTGATCGGGCAGCTTGGCCTGCAGGCTGTCTTCGACCTGCTGCTTGACCGCCGCCACCCGGCGCAGGTCCTGCAGCATCTGCAGGCCACGCAGGGCGCGTTCGTTGCTCGGGTCCAGCGCCAGCGTCGCGCGGTAGTGGCGCTGCGCCTCGTCGGCCTTGCCGGCCAGGCGGGCGTCGTCGCCGCGGCTGTTGAGCTGCTGGGTGGCGAGGGCGCGCTGGGACAGGTAGTCGAGCCGGTAGCGGGCGTTGCTGGGCTCCAGGTCGGCCGCTTCGCGCAGCTGCTGAAGGCCTTGTTCGGTGCGGCCGTTGGCGACGTCGGAGAGACCGTTGTCATGCACCCGCTGCGCGGCGCAGGCCGACAACAGGGTGACGCAGGCCAGGCTGAGCCAGGTCAGGGGGCGGCGAATGGATCGGTTCACGAAGGAACTCCGGATAGGGGCATGCGCACGGTCAGGCCTTGCTGGACATGGGTGAAGACGAGTTCGGTGTTGCGGATGGTCTCGAGGCGGAAGCCGCCGTCGAGCACATCACCGGGCGCAGCGACGAGCAGCTTGTCACCCAGCGCCAGGAACACCTGCGGCCGGCCAGCCGGCTCGCCGGCGAGCATGCCCACGAACCGGTAGGGCAGCGTGGGCGGCGGCGGTGGCGGCGGCGCAACCGGCGCCGCGACCACTTCGATCGGCGCCGGCGCGGCCTTCGGCGGCGGTGGTGGCGGGGCCAGCCAGTTGCGGGTGCCGAACGCGTCGCGTTCGGAATCGGCAGCCAGGCGCTCGCCGGCGGGCAGCCCTGACGCGGGTGCCGATGCGGATGTCGACACCGCGACCGCATCGGCCGCCGCATCGATCGCCGTCACCGGCCGCTGCGACCGGGCCGGCGCGCGATCGGCCGTGGCGCGCGGTGCGACGACCGCCTGCGACACCTCGTCGCCACGCCAGACGATCCAGCCGGCCCAGGCGGTCACGACGGCGGCGGTGCCCCACAACAGGGTCTTGCGGTTCTGCGCGTTCACTGGGTACCTCCGTGCTGCGCACCGCGGTATTCGCCCTCGGGGCGGACCGGCGCGCTCATGAACCGTCTCCGCGGTAGTACAGGGTCACGCGCAGGGTGGTCTCGAGCCAGGGTTGCTGGGTGTCGGGGCGGTCGATCTGCAGGCCGTCGAGCGCGGCGTGCGGCACGCTGTTGAGCAGCTCGGCGATGAAGCGGCGCAGCTGCTTGTAGCTGCCGCGCACTGGCAGCTGCAGCCGCCACTGCGACACGTTGTCGAGCTGCGCGCCGGGCTCGTTGCTGGCGCTGAGCTTCTCGATGCTGTAGTCGCCGCGAGTCAGTTCGACCTCGGTGCGCCGCGAGATCTCGATCAGCCGGGCCAGGTCGGCGCCACGCTGGCTGGCCGACGGCAGGCTGTCGAGCAGCTGCGGCGCCGTGCTGGCTGGCGTGAGACGCCGCTTGCTGACGACCGGCTCGCGCGCGGCCTCCTGCTGGCGGGCCAGCAGCTCGCGCTGCTCCTGGCGCAGGGCCGGGCCCTGCACCACGACCGCATATACGGCCAGTGCCACCAGGACCAGTCCCAGCAGGCCGGGGCGGCCGAGGGCCAGCTGCCACGCCACGGCCCATTGCCGCAGCGGCGTGCCGGAGGTGATGATCTTCATGGCTGGCCCCCTGTGCGGCTGAGTCCGGCGCCGACCGGGTCGGCGGTCTGGCGCGCCGCGGCGACCTTGCCGCCTGCGGGTGCACCGCGCCAGCGCGCCACCAGGTTGAATCGAACCGGCCGACCCGGCGCCAGCTCCTCGATCTGGTGCTGCACGATCTGCACGTCGCTCAGGCGCGGATCCTGTTCGAGGCGGCGCAGCCAGGTGGCCATCACGCCGAGGTCCTTGCACATCGCCATCAGGCGGATCTGGCCGCTGCCGGCGTCAGGCTCGATGCGCAGCAGCCCGACCTGAGGATCGGCATGCTGTTCGAGCAGGGCGAAGAGTTCGTTCCAGGGCGCGTCGAGCTGCTGCAGCAAGCGGCGCGACTGGGCCTGGCGGCGCCGCTCGGCCGGGCTCTGCACGATCACCTGTGCGCTGTCTTCCTGGGTCTGGCGGCTGATGGTGCGCAAGGCGTCGGCGCGCATCTGGTTGTCCTGCACCAGCGGCAGCAGCGGCAGGGCGACGGCGGCCAGCACGATCAGGCCGATGCCGGCCGCAGCCCAGCCCAGCCAGGGCGTGGGCCTGGCCTGCATGAAGTCGAGGCTGTGGATGCGCTTCATGTCGAGCTCCGCGCCATGCTGTCGAGGGGCGCGGCAACCAGGCCGGTCTGCTGGCCGTTGGCCCAGGTGTAGCGGCACAGCGCCTTGCTTTCGGGCAGCAGGTAGACCACGCATTCGGCGTTGGCCGACGTGGTCACCGAACGCACGAAGGCGCGCAGGCGCTGTTCCATCGTGACCGAATCGCTGGCGTCGAAACGCTCCCAGGCCAGCGTGGCCGGCACGCCGTCCTGCAGCTTGACGAGCGACATGCCTTCCTCGCGCAGCAGCGCGATCACGGCGTCGTCGTCGGGGATCTGGCCGGCGAGCAGGCGCAGGTCTTCGACCAGCGCGCCGTGCAGGTGCGACAGCCGCACGCCGGCCAGCGCGAGCGATTCGCTCCAGGCGGTCACGTCGGCCTCGGGCACGGCCGCGGCGATCCAGCGCAGGCCGTTCTTCAGCGGGATGACCTGCACCCGCAGGTCGTCGCGGCCGAGGTCTTCGGTGAAGGCGGCGACTGCTTCCTGCAGCGCTTCGGACCAGCTCAGGTCGGCGTCGATCAGGCGGTAGTAGAGGTATTCGTCGGCCACCGTCAGGCTGGCCTTGCCGGGCAGTTCGTCGACATCGGCCAGACGCAGCGCCGACATCGCGGCGTTGAGCGCCGACGCGCCTTCGCCGGTGCCGCTGGCCACGGCCGCGGGGCGCGTCTGCCAGCCGGGCGGCAGCAACTCCGCCTGGCAGCTGCGCATGCGCAGCTCCAGGCGCAGTTCACTCTTGAACCGCAGTGACACGATTGGCTTCCTCCAGGGTGGTGGTGCCGGCGCGCACCAGCTCCAGCGCCGCGTGGCGCAGGGTGGTGAGGCCGCGCTCTTCGGCGGCCCGGCGCAGCTGCGCCGGGCTGGCGCGTTCGGCGATCAGGCTTTTGAGTTCGATGTCCAGCGCCATGGTCTGGGCGATCGCGCGCCGGCCCTTGTAGCCGGTGCCGCGGCAATGGCTGCAGCCGCGGCCATGCTGGAAGCGCCAGCCCTGGTCGAGCACGTCGGGGCTCAGGCCGCTGGCGACCAGCAGGTCGACGGCCGGGCGTTCCGGCTCGGTGCAATGCGGGCAGATCACCCGCACCAGCCGCTGCGCCACCACGCCGTTGAGCGCCGCGACCAGGTTGTAGGGGTCGACGCCCATGCTGGCGAGCCGGCCGATGACGTCGAAGACGTTGTTGGCGTGCACCGTCGCATAGACCTGGTGGCCGGTCAGCGCCGCCTGCACGGCGATCTGGGCGGTCTCGGCGTCGCGCATTTCGCCCACCATGATGCGGTCCGGGTCGTGGCGCAGGATCGAGCGCAGGCCGCGTGCAAACGTCAGCCCCTTGGCCTCGTTGACCGGGATCTGCAGCACGTCGGGCAGCTGGTACTCGACCGGATCCTCGATGGTGATCATCTTGTCCTGGCCGGTGTGGATCTCCGACAGCACGCCGTACAGCGTGGTGGTCTTGCCCGAGCCGGTCGGGCCGGTGACGAGCAGCAGGCCGTAGGGCATCTGCGCCAGCCGGCGGATGAAGGCGGCGGCGTGGGCGTCGAAGCCGAGGTGGTCGACCGACAGGGTCTGGTCGGCCGCCAGCTGGTAGCGGTCGAGGATCCGCAGCACCGCGTCCTCGCCGTAGCTGCTGGGCATGATCGAGACCCGCACGTCGATCTCGCGGCCGGCGCGGCTGAGCTTGAGCCGGCCGTCCTGCGGCACGCGGCGCTCGGAGATGTCGAGGTCGGCCAGCACCTTCAGGCGCGAGATCACGCGATCGGCGAACTCCTTGCCCTCGGGGCGGCTGACGCTCTGCAGCACGCCGTCGAGCCGGTACTTGACGACCAGGCCGCGCGGGCCGCACTCGAGGTGGATGTCGCTGGCCTGCGCCTGCAGCGCGTCGTAGAGCGTGCCGTTGAGGAAGCGCACCACCGGGCTCTCGTCGGCACTGATCTGCGCCAGCGAGAGTTCGAGCGTGCCGCTGTCGCTGCCGGCGCTGTCGCTGATGCCGCCGGTTTCGGCCTGCAGCGCGCGGGTCTCGCGTTCGAGCCGGGCGTAGAAGGCCTGCACGTCGCCGGTGGTGGCGACGTACCAGCGGGTGCGCGGGTGGCCGGCTTCACGCAGGCGCGATTCGATCCACAGCCGGATGCCGCGGTCGAACGGGTCGGCCAGCACCAGGTCGATGGCGTGGTCGGCACGGCGCAGGGCCACGCACAGGCGCCGCTGGCCCTGTGCGAACGGGATCAGGCCGAAGTCGGCCAGCTCGGTGCGCGCCTGGCGCAGGTCGCCCAGCAGCATGCCGCTGGCCTCGCCGAGCCAGCGCCGGAAGGCCGCCTCGCGCACCGGCGCATGGGCTTGCGAGCTGATCTGCGATTCGGCCTCGAAGCGTTCGAGCAGGCGCTGCTGGACCGTGTTGACCTGCTCCTGCATCAGCTCGGAGCCGGAGTCCTCGATCGCGTAGGCGGGCTCGCTGTCGGCCGGATCTCGTTGGGTTTCCATGGGTCAGCGGATGCTCGCGGCGAGTTGGAAGATGGGCAGGTACATCAGCACCACGATGCCGCCGACGACGGTGCCGATGGTCAGCATCAGCACCGGTTCGATGACGCGTGTGAGGCGTTCGAGCGCACGTTCGACGACGGCGTCGTGCACGTCGGCAAGGCGGTCGAGGGCGACGTCGAGCGCGCCGGTCTGCTCGGCCACGCGCAACACGCGCAGGCCGAGGCTGTCGACCAGGCCGGCGTCGTGCAGGGCCGGTGCCAGCGGTGCGCCGTTGGTGGCGGCGGCCAGTGCACGGTCGAGCCTGAGCTGGTCGGGCGGCGCCAGCAGGCCGCGGCACATCGCCAGGGCCTTCAGCGCCGGCACGCCCGAGCGCGCCAGCATGGCGCCGGTGCGGGCGAGCTGGGCCTGACCGTAGGTGCGCACCAGGCCCCGCAGCACGGGCAGCCGCGCGGCCAGACCGATCAGCAGGGTGCCGAGCTTGCCGGCCCGCATCGCGCGCAGGGTGACCCAGGCCAGCGCCCCGGCGATCGCCGCCAGGCCGAGCATCAGGGGCAGCTGCACGTTCGACAGCGCCATGCCGACGTCGATCAGCAGCCGCGACATCGGCGACATGTCGCGTGCCGCGCCTTCGAGCACCATCGCGAATCGCGGCACGACGTAGATCAGCAGGAACAGCACCACCAGCGACGCCACCGTGATCAGCAGCCCCGGGTAGACGCAGGCCGAGACCAGGCGCGAGCGCAGCTGGCGCATCCGGGTGGCGTTCTGGGCGAAGCGGCCCAGGCTGTCGGCCAGGTCGCCGGTGAGTTCGCTCGCCTTGACGCAGGCCAGCATCGCGGTGCTGAACTGGCCGCTCGACTGCAGGGCGGTCGACAGCGTCTCGCCCTGGCTCAGCGCCTCGAGCAGGCGCTGCATGGCGGTGGCGGCGCTGCCGTGCTGGCGCTCCGCCACGGTGCGCAGGGCCTCGATCAGGCTCAGGCCGGAGCGCAGCATCAGCGCCAGGTCGTGGGAGAACTGCTCTTCATCGAGACGTGCGTCCCGCAAGGTCGACACCGCGAGCCCGCTCGCACGCGCTGCCGCCACGGCCGGCTTGGCGCCGGGGCTGCGTGCGACGCGAGAGGCCGGCGCGTGAGCGGGCGCGGCTCGCTTCATCGACGCACGGTCTTCGGCTGACGGGGGGGTGTACACGCTCGGTCCGGCTTACCAGGACACCACGTCGCTGGCTTCGGCTTCGCCACCGACCTGGCCGTCGCTGCCCAGGCTCGAGAGGTCGTATTCGGACTTCTGGCCGGGCGCCAGGTACACGTAGGGACGCCCCCAGGGATCGGCCGGGATGTCGCGCTTGAGGTAGGGGCCTTGCCAGCGCGGCGTGTCGGCCGGCGCGGTGCGCAGCGCGATCAGTCCCTGTTCGGTGGTGGGGTAGCTGCCGACGTCGAGCCGGTACTGGTCGAGTGCCTGCCCGAAGGCCTCGATCTGAGCCCGGGCCACCTTGGTGTTGGACTTGCCGAGCTGCGAGAAATACTGGGGCGCGACGATGCCGGCCAGCAAGCCGATGATGACCATCACCACCAGCAGTTCAAGCAAGGTGAAGCCCTTCTGCAACGGGCTCGGGCCGCGCGTTCGGCGCAGGTCGGATGCAGCGGTGTACGGAACTTGCGCCATGGGAGTCGAGACGATGGGGGTTGAAGAACAGCTCAAGCGGCGACGCGCTCGGGCTCAGGGCTGGCGGATTGTGCGGGGTGTGCCCTGCGTCGACGCCAGCCGCCGTTCAGCCACAGGTGGCATCGCCTTGCGCTGCGGGTATGAACGGGTTATCGGCTGTTCGACGAATTTCTGATAGTGCGTTTGCCAGGCCAGCACCTTGGGCACGTAGCGTTGTGTTTCGTCGAAGGGCGGAATCTGCGAACCGGCCTTCAGGACCGCCTGTTCGCCGGCGTTGTAGGCGGCCAAGGCCAGAGCCGGGCGGCCCGGGAATCGCGTCAGCAGCTGCCGCAGGTGGGCGGCGCCGCCGCGCACGTTGTCGAGCACCGACCAGACTTCGCGCACGCCGTGCTGGCGTGCGGTCTGCGGCATCAGTTGCATCAGGCCCAGGGCGCCCTTGGGCGACACGGCGCGGGCATTGAAACCGGATTCGGCCGCCGCCACCGCCATCAGCAGGCTGGCCGGCACGCCGTGCTCGCGTGCCGCCGACGCAAACACGGCCATCAGATTGGCCGGCACGGCCGGTGCGGCATGGATGCGACCGACGGCGGCCTGGGCCGTCGGGCCGGTGGCAGGAATCGATGGCCTGGAGGCGGCTTCTGCCCGGCTGGGCGGCGCGACCGCAGCGGCCGGCGCAACGATCAGGTGCGGCGTTTCGCTGCTCGAGAAATTCGACAGCACCAGCGGCGCGTCGACATCGCCGGTCGGTTCACTGACATAGACCTGGGCGCAGACCGGACTCACCGTGGCCATCAGCAACCCCGCAAACATCGTCGACGCCGATGCCGATGGCACCGGACGACGGGGAGGCGATCCACTGAAAACGGGCTGAAATACGGTCGTCATCGTTGCTCAGGTAACAGACGAAAGAGTATTTCATACGTCCCCCTGAAACCGGTGCTTGCCCTGCGACGTCCCGGAGCAGGATGTGCAAGGTGCCCGATTCCGCACGGATGTGCGCCCGGGCCCGTCGCCGATGTCCGACGGCATCACCGCCGCGCGGTGGAAATCAGCGGTCGCGGGCGAACAGACGATGCACCGCCAGCGCGCCCATCAGGACGAACAGCAGCAGGCTCCAGAGCTCGTACGGCACGCCCATCAGCGACACCGCCGCATCGGCGCAGGATGCGCGCACCTCGAACATGTCCGGCCAGCGGGCATCCACGCCGATGCCCGAGATGATGCGGTCGGCCAGTGTCATGTCGCATGAGTCCGACTTGGCGGCGACCTGGTTCTGGTACAGCGCCGCCGCCGCGCCCGATGCCGCCAGCAGGGTCACCAGCACCGCCAGCAGTCGGCCGGCCAGGCGGGTCAGCGTGTTGCCGCGCGGCGGCAGGCAGGCTGCCATCAGGCTCAGGACGCCGATGCCGATGAAGATCAGCCGCTGCAGGATGCACCAGGGGCAGGGTTGCATCTCCCAGCGGTGCTGCGAAAACACCGCCATGGCGACCGACGCCAGGCTGACCACGCCCATCGCGGCCCAGACCGCGCGAGACGGCAATCTCATCGGTGCACCCTTCGGCCTGTGGCCGGTCCTGCCGAGCGGGAATGAGCCCCTTCGGGCGGCCGGGCGGGGCTCATGCCACTTCGGCGATCAGCTCGATCTCGACGCAGGCGCCCAGCGGCAGCTGCGCCACGCCGAAGGCGCTGCGGGCGTGCGCGCCGCGCTCGGCACCGAACACCTCGACCAGCAGCTGCGACGCGCCGTTCGTCACCAGGTGCTGCTCGGTGTAGGTGGCCGTGCTGTTGACCAGGCTCATCACCTTGACGATGCGGCGCACCTTTTCGAGGTCGCCGATGGCGGCCTTGAGCGTGCCGAGCAGGTCGATGGCGACCGCACGAGCGGCCTGCTGGCCTTGCGCCGTGTCGCAGTCGAGGCCGAGCTGGCCGACCCAGGCCTGGCCGTCGCGCTTGGCGATGTGGCCGGACAGGAACACCAGCGAGCCGGTGCGCACGAACGGCACATAGGCCGCAGCGGGCACCGCCACGGGCGGCAACACGATGCCGAGTTCTTGCAGACGCTGTTCGATGTTCATGGACGCTGGCCGGTCGGTTGTACGGAGGTTGCGCGCCACGCATCCCCCTTAAGAGGGAGCTGGCGCGGCGCGGCGGGGAGCGATCCTACACCGCGTCGACACGCCCGATTCGCGTGTCGATGACCCGGCCGCAGGGCCGCCGGCCGGTCGACCGAGCGATGCAGCGATGGCAACAGGACGCAGTTGGATGGGGGCCCTTTGTGGCGGCTTGCTGGGCACCGCGCTGCAGCTGCGCCAGCCTGACGTGGCGTCGCTGCCGGCGCTGATCGGCGTGTCGCTCGCGGCGCTGGTGTTCGGGGGTCTGCTCGCCTGGCCGCAGCGGGTCGTGCGGGGTCGCTGGCGCTTCGGGCTGGCCCTGGTCGGCGCCGCGGGGCTGGCATTTGCGGCGACCAGCTGGCGAGCCCAGCAGCGCCTTGACGAGCAGCTGTCGGCCGCGCTCGAGGGGGTCGACCTGCAGATCGAAGGGGTGGTCGCCAGCCTGCCGACCTGGCGCGGCGACGGCGTGCGGTTCGTGTTCGAGCTGGAGTCCGCGACGGTGGACGGCGAGCCGCTGGCGCCGGGTCGTGCGGTGCCGCGGCGCGTGTCGCTGGGCTGGTATCACGGTTTCCAGGATTCGGCCGTCGGCTCCTGGCCGCCGTCCGACATCGGCGCCGGGCAGCGCTGGCGCTGGACGGTGCGGCTGCGCCGGCCGCATGGCAACCTCAATCCGCACGGCTTCGACTCCGAGCTCTGGATGTTCGAGCAGGGACTGCGTGCCGGCGGCAGCGTGCGTCCGCTCGTGGCGGATCGGCCCGTGCGCCTGGCGGATGCGGGTGGCCACACCGTGCAGCGCTGGCGTCAGCAGGTGCGTTCAGCCATCGTGGCGCGGCTGGGCCACACGCCCGCTGCGGGCATCCTGGCCGGCCTGGCGGTCGGCGACCAGGCGGCCATCGATCGCGCCGACTGGGCGGTCTTCCGCACCACCGGGGTGGCACATCTGCTTGCGGTCAGCGGCCTGCACATCACCTTGTTCGCCTGGATGGCCTCGGCCGTGGTGGCGATGGCGTGGCGCCGCAGCCGTGCCTGTGCGTTGCGCTGGCCGACGCCGCAGGCGGCGCGCTGGGGCGGCTTGCTGGCCGCTGCGGCCTATGCGCTGCTGGCCGGCTGGGGCGTGCCGGCGCAGCGCACGGTCTACATGCTGGCGGTGCTGACCCTGTTGCGAAGTGCCGGCCTGCAGTGGCCCGCGCCGGTGGTCCTGCTGACCTGTGCCGCGGCGGTGGTGCTGCTCGATCCATGGGCCTTGCTGCAGCCGGGCTTCTGGCTGTCGTTTGTTGCGGTCGCCTTGCTCGGCGGATCGACCCCGGCCAGCGCGGGCGCCGAGCGGCCGCAGGGTTTCGTCGCCACTGCCCGCGCCGCGCTGCATGCCGGATGGCGCAGCCAATGGGTCGCCAGCATCGGACTGGCGCCCTGGACGCTGATCTTCTTCAACCAGGTGTCGGCGGTCGGCCTGCTGGCCAATTCTTTGGCGATCCCGCTCGTCACGCTGCTCATCACGCCGCTGGCCTTGCTCGGCGTGCTGATGCCGCCTTGCTGGTCGCTGGCGGCCGGGCTGATCGAGTCGATGATGGTCGCGCTGCAGTGGCTGGCCGGCTGGCCCGGCGCCAGCTGGCAGGTGCCTGCTGCGCCGGCCTGGGCCCAGTGCCTCGGCGCTGCCGGCGCCGCCTTGCTGATCCTGCCCTGGCCGGTGGCCGTCCGGCTGCTGGGCGGGGCGTTCCTGTTGCCGATGCTCTGGCCGCTGGTGCCGCGGCCGCCAGCGGGGGATTTCGATCTGCTCGGCGTCGACGTCGGTCAGGGCAACGCGGTGCTGGTGCGCACGGCCCGGCACACGCTGCTGTACGACGCCGGGCCGCTGTACGGCCGCGAAAGCGATGCCGGCGAGCGGGTGCTGGTGCCGCTGCTGGCCGCGCTCGGCGAGCGGCGCCTCGATCTGCTGATGCTGTCGCACCGCGATGCCGACCACACCGGCGGCGCGGCTGCCGTGCTGGCGGGGCCGGGCGCCGTGCGGGTCATGAGTTCGCTCGAACCGGGCCATGTTTTGCGCGCCCTGGCGCCGCATCAGCCCTGCGTGGCCGGGCAACGCTGGCGCTGGGATGGCGTCGAGTTGCAGGTGCTGCACCCCACCGCCGCCGACTATCGGCTCGCGCGTGCCGGCGGCCTGCGACCCAACGGGCTGTCGTGCGTGTTGCGCATCAGCAATGGCCGGCGCACCGTCTTGCTGACCGGCGACATCGAGCGCCAGCAGGAGCTCGCGATCCTGGCCCGCCACGGCCAGGATGCGGGCCTGACCGAAGAAGCGTTGGCGCTGGCTCACGGACTGAGCCTGCAAGCCGATGTTTTGTTGGTGCCGCACCACGGCAGTCGCACCTCTTCGACGCAGAATTGGCTCGAGGCCGTCCGTCCGACGTGGGCGTTGGTTCAAGCGGGCCATCGCAACCGCTACGGGCATCCAGCCGCTGACGTCATCGAACGTTATCGGCTGCACGCTGTTGGTGTCATTCGCACGAATTCGTGCGGCGCGTGGCACTGGCAGAGTGCGGATGCTGCGCACTGGTGCGAACGACGGCGGCATCGACGGTATTGGCATGCCCCGCCAGAGGGCGATGGCCTTGATATTGCTAATGACACTGGGCCCAGCGACGTATCACCATGACACCCATGTTCGACGAAATGCATGCCAACCGCACCGAGGTGCGCGACCACTACCGCGGCTACGACCGCTGGCTGCAACAGCAGCCGCCCGACATGATGCGTGACCGCCGGGGAGAGGCGGAAATGATCTTCCGCCGTGTCGGCATCACCTTCGCGGTCTACGGCGACAAGGATGCCGGCGAGGGCACCGAGCGCCTGATCCCCTTCGACCTGATCCCGCGGGTGATCCCGGCGCACGAGTGGCGCGAGATGGAGAAGGGCCTGCGCCAGCGGGTGACGGCTCTCAACCGCTTCATCCACGACGTGTACCACGGCCAGGAGATCATCAAGGCCGGCCTGGTCCCCGCCGACCAGGTCCTCAACAACGCCCAGTTCCGCCCGGAGATGGTCGGCGTCAACGTGCCCGGCGACATCTACTCGCACATCAGCGGCGTCGACATCGTGCGCGCGGCCAATGCCTCGGGCGGCGGTGACTACTACGTGCTCGAGGACAACCTGCGCGTGCCCAGCGGCGTGAGCTATATGCTCGAGAACCGCAAGATGATGATGCGGCTGTTCCCCGAGCTGTTCGCCTCGCACCGCATCGCGCCGGTGGCGCATTACCCCGACCTGCTGCTCGAGACGCTGCGCAGCGTCGCGCCCGGCGGTGTCAACGAGCCGACCGTGGTGGTGCTCACGCCCGGCATGTACAACTCGGCCTACTTCGAGCACGCCTTCCTGGCGCAGCAGATGGGCGTCGAGTTGGTCGAGGGCCAGGACCTGTTCGTCAAGGACAACTTCGTCTTCATGCGCACGACGCGCGGCCCGCGCCGGGTCGACGTGATCTACCGCCGGCTCGACGACGACTTCCTCGACCCGGAGGCGTTCCGCCCCAATTCGACGCTGGGCTGCCCGGGCCTGCTGAGGGCCTATCGCGCCGGCAACGTCACCTTGTCGAACGCCATCGGCACCGGCGTGGCCGACGACAAGTCGATCTATCCGTACGTGCCGAAGATGATCGAGTTCTACCTCGGCGAGAAGCCGATCCTCAACAACGTGCCGACCTATCTGTGCCGCGAGAAGGACGACTTCAAGTACGTGCTCGACCACCTCGGCGAACTGGTGGTCAAGGAAGTGCACGGCGCCGGCGGCTACGGCATGCTGGTCGGCCCGGCCTCGACCAAGGCCGAGATCGCCGACTTCCGCGAGCACCTGCTGGCCAACCCGAGCAACTACATCGCGCAGCCGACGCTGAGCCTGTCGACCTGCCCGACCTTCGTCGACTCGGGCATCGCGCCGCGCCACATCGACCTGCGGCCGTTCGTGCTGTCGGGCAAGGAGGTGCAGATGGTGCCCGGTGGCCTGACGCGGGTGGCGCTCAAGGAGGGCTCGCTGGTCGTCAACTCGTCACAGGGCGGTGGCACGAAGGACACCTGGGTGCTGGAGGATTAAAAGAATGCTTTCCCGAACTGCTGATCACCTTTTCTGGATGTCGCGCTACATGGAGCGGGCGGAAAACACCGCGCGCATGCTCGATGTCAACTACCAGACCTCGCTGCTGCCGCAGTCGGCCGCCGTCACCGAACAAGGTTGGCGCGGCCTGCTGAGCATCTCCGAGCTGAGCGGCGACTACGCCACCCGCTACGGCGAGATCGATGCCCGCAAGGTGATGGACTTCATGCTGCGCGACGAGCGCAACCCGTCGTCGATCCTCTGCTGCCTGCGCGCGGCGCGTGAAAACGCCCGTGCGGTGCGCGGCGCGCTGACCACCGAGGTGTGGGAGACCACCAACCACACCTGGCTCGAGTTCAACAGCCTGCTGCGCGAACGCTCCTTCGAGCGCGATCCGAGCGCCATGTTCGAGTGGGTCAAGTTCCGCTCGCACCTGTCGCGCGGCGTGCAGGTGGGCACCATGTTGCAGGACGAGGCGCTGCATTTCGTGCGCATCGGCACCTTCCTGGAGCGTGCCGACAACACCGCCCGGCTGCTCGATGTCAAGTTCCATGCCGTCGAGAGCGACTTCTACGGCGCGGCCGACGCCAAGGACATCGAATACGACTTCTATCACTGGTCGGCGATACTGCGGTCGGTGTCCGGTTTCGAGGTCTACCGCAAGGTCTACCGCAACGTCATCCAGCCCGAGAAGGTGGCCGAGTTGCTGATCCTGCGCCCGGACATGCCCCGTTCGCTGGCAGCCTGCACCAACGAGGTGATCGCCAACCTCGGCCTGGTGGCCAATGACCAGTCGTCCGAGACGCTGCGGCGCGCCGGCCGTCTGCGTGCCGATCTCGAATACGGCCGCATCGACGAGATCCTGGCCACCGGCCTGCACGCCTACCTGACCCAGTTCCTCGACCGGGTGAGCGACCTGGGTGCGGGCATCAGCCGCGATTTCCTGGTTCCCACGGCGCACTGACACCACGCGCCGCGGCCTCTCGCTCTTTCAAGAACCACGACGGTGGCACCCGGCCGACAGGCCGGGTGCCATTCATGATTTCACTCACTAAAAGCAGGGCCCGTCCGTGTCCATCCACGTCGCTCTCAATCACGTCACCCACTACAAATACGACCGCCGGGTCGGGCTGTCGCCGCAGATCGTGCGCTTGCGCCCGGCGCCACACTGCCGCACGCCGATCCTGAGCTACTCGCTGCGCGTCGAGCCCGAAGGCCATTTCGTCAACTGGCAGCAGGATCCGTTCTCGAACTACCTGGCGCGACTGGTCTTTCCCGAAGAGACCACCGAGTTCAAGGTCACCGTCGATCTGGTGGCCGAGATGTCGGTCTACAACCCGTTCGACTTCTTCCTCGAGCCGGGTGCCGAGAACTTCCCGTTCGTCTATGACGAGGCGCTGGCGCTCGAACTCGCGCCCTACATCGTCACCGAGCCGGCCACGCCGGCCTTCAAGAAGTTCATCGACTCGATCGACCGCACCGAGGTGCGCACGATCGACTTCCTGGTCGGCCTGAACCAGCGCCTGCAGAACCAGATCAGCTACCTGATCCGCATGGAGCCGGGTGTGCAGACGCCCGAAGAAACGCTTGTCAACGGCAGCGGTTCGTGCCGCGACACCGGCTGGCTGCTGGTCGAGACGCTGCGCCACATGGGCCTGGCGGCGCGTTTCGTCTCGGGCTACCTGATCCAGCTGAAGTCCGACGTGCAGGCCCTCGACGGTCCGAGCGGCACCGAGGTCGACTTCACCGACCTGCACGCCTGGTGCGAGGTCTACCTGCCCGGCGCCGGCTGGATCGGCCTCGACCCGACCTCCGGCCTGCTGGCGGGCGAAGGCCACGTGCCGGTGGCCTGCACGCCGCAGCCGTCGAGCGCGGCGCCGATTTCCGGCGGCGTCGACGAGTGCGAGGTCGAGTTCGCGCACACGATGCAGATCACCCGCATCTGGGAATCGCCGCGTGTCACCAAGCCCTACACCGAAGACCAGTGGCAGGACGTGCTGGCGCTGGGCGCGGCGGTCGACGCGGAGCTGGTGGCCGGCGACGTGCGCCTGACGATGGGCGGCGAGCCGACCTTCGTGTCGGTCGACGACCGCGATGGCGCCGAATGGAACACCGACGCGCTCGGCCCCACCAAGCGCCTGTTCGCGCAGGACCTGGTGCAGCGCCTGCGCAAGGAATACGGCGACGGCGGTTTCCTGCATTTCGGCCAGGGCAAGTGGTATCCGGGCGAGCAGCTGCCGCGCTGGGCGCTGTCGGTGTTCTGGCGCGAGGACGGCCAGCCGTGCTGGCACGACCCGTCGCTGTTTGCCGACGAGCGTGACCCGCACGCCTACACGTCGGAAGATGCCAAGCGCTTCATCCACCACCTGACGCGCAAGCTCGGCCTGACCACCGACTACATCCAGACCGGCTACGAGGACACCTGGTACTACCTGTGGCGCGAGCGCCGCCTGCCGGTCAACGTCGATCCGTTCGACAGCCGGCTCGACGACGAGCTCGAGCGCGTGCGCCTGCGCCGCGTCTTCGCGCAGGGCCTGGACACCGAGATCGGCTACGTGTTGCCGATCACGCGCGCCGAGGGCGTGACGCTGGCCGGCCAGCGCTGGGTCACCGGCCCGTGGTTCTTCCGCGACGAGCGCATGTACCTGTTCCCGGGCGATTCGCCGATGGGCCTGCGCCTGCCGCTCGACTCGCTGCCCTGGGTCAGCAAGGGCGAGTACCCGTACCACATCGAACACGATCCGTTCGCCGACCGCTCGAGCCTGCCGGCTGCCAGCCAGCTGCGCAGCCAGTACGCCGCGCACGTGATCGGCGGCGGTTTTGCCGAGGGCGGCACCGTGGCGGTGCAGTCCGAGCCGATCGGCCCGCGCGAGGGCGATTCGGTGTTCGGCCGGCCGGGCATCGCGTCGGCGGCCGCAAAGGCCGGTCATGTGACCGGTGAGGCCGCCGGTGATGTGGCCGGCCCGGGAAAGTGGATGAGCGCCGAAGAGCTGGCGCGCTCGCCGCAGCGTTTCCAGTCGGCGCACTGGATCACCCGCACTGCGCTGTGCGTGGAAGCGCGCGATCCGCGTCGTGCCAACGGCCCGAAGGCCGAGAAGGTGGGCGAGGCCACCGGCGTGCTGTATGTCTTCATGCCGCCGCTGGCGCGCCTGGAGGACTACCTCGAGCTGCTCGCCGCCGTCGAGGCGACCGCGGCCGAGCAGGGCGTCAAGATCGTGCTCGAAGGCTACCCGCCGCCGCGCGATCCGCGCCTGAAGATGCTGCAGGTCACGCCCGACCCGGGTGTCATCGAGGTCAACATCCACCCGGCGCACAACTGGGGCGATCTGGTCGAGCACACCGAGTTCCTGTACGAGGCGGCCCGCCTGTCGCGGCTGTCGACCGAGAAATTCATGCTCGACGGCCGGCACACCGGCACGGGCGGCGGCAATCACATGGTGATGGGTGGCGCCACCCCGGCGGATTCGCCGTTCCTGCGCCGGCCCGACCTGCTCGCCAGCCTGCTGACCTACTGGCACAACCATCCGTCGCTGAGCTACCTGTTCTCGGGCATGTTCATCGGCCCGACCAGCCAGGCGCCGCGGGTGGACGAGGCGCGCAACGATCAGGTCTTCGAGCTCGAGATCGCGCTGGCCGAGATCGAGCGCAACAAGGCGGTGTACGGCAACGACATGCCGCCGTGGCTGGTCGACCGCACGCTGCGCAACATCCTGATCGACGTCACCGGCAACACGCACCGCAGCGAGTTCTGCATCGACAAGCTCTATTCGCCCGACAGCTCGACCGGCCGCCTGGGCCTGCTGGAGCTGCGTGCCTTCGAGATGCCGCCGCATGCGCGCATGAGCATCGTGCAGCAGCTGCTGCTGCGCGCGCTGGTGGCGCGCTTCTGGAAGGAACCCTACCGCGCGCCGCTGGTGCGCTGGGGCACCGAGCTGCACGACCGTTTCCTGCTGCCCTCGTTCGTGCAGATGGACTTCGACGACGTCATGGACGACATGGCCAACGAGGGTTACGCCTTCGAGTCGAGTTGGTTCGCGCCGCACTTCGAGTTCCGTTTCCCGAAGGTGGGCGAGATCACCGCGCGCGGCGTGCACGTCACGCTGCGCAACGCGCTCGAGCCCTGGCACGTGATGGGCGAGGAGGGCGGGGCGGGCACGACGGTGCGCTATGTCGATTCGTCGCTGGAACGCATCGAGGTCAAGGTCACCGGCCTGATCGATCCGCGCCATGTGCTCACCGTCAACGGCGTGCCGCTGCCGCTGCAGCCCACCGGCCGTGTCGGCGAATACGTGGCCGGCGTGCGTTACCGCGCCTGGCAGCCCAGCTCGGCGCTGCACCCGACCATCGGCGTGCATGCACCGCTGACGATCGACCTGATCGACAGCTGGATGCAGCGCTCGCTCGGCGGTGGCCGCTATCACGTGGCGCATCCGGGCGGACGCAACTACGAGACCTTCCCGATCAACTCGTTCGAAGCCGAAAGCCGGCGTCTGGCGCGGTTCATCGCGATGGGTCACACGCCGGGGCGTGTCACGGTGGAGGCACCCCAGCGCAGCCGCGAGTTCCCGTTCACGCTCGATCTGCGGCGCAACTGAACGACCGCGTCTTCCCATCCCCATGCCGGTGCCTGAGCTGCACCGGCAGGGTGTTTTTGGCCACTGAGGCTCACCCGCATGACGTCCATCCCTGGGGCAAGGCATGATGCCGCCATGCAATCCAGCCTGTTGTCCGACGATCTGCCCGACGCCGC
Source organism: Leptothrix cholodnii SP-6 (assembly GCF_000019785.1). NCBI lineage: Bacteria > Pseudomonadati > Pseudomonadota > Betaproteobacteria > Burkholderiales > Sphaerotilaceae > Leptothrix > Leptothrix cholodnii. The sequence continues at coordinate 2,852,904 of NC_010524.1, read as the reverse complement.
CGAACTGGCCGCCGCGGCGGCCGGCCGCGGCACGCCCGGGCACCACGACGAATTGCGCGGAGCGGTGCTGCCTTCGGGTGTCCATTTCGGCATGAGCGTCGTGTCGCCCGGCGAGGCGACCGAATCAGAAGAAGCCGCCGTCGCTGACGCGGCCGAAGCGGCTGCCGACATCGACATCGACGGCGACACCGACACGGCCGCCACGGCGTCGGCCGAGTCCCATCACAAGGCGCACCCGCCGCTGGCACCGCTGTGGCAGCGGTTTTTCCAGAGTTCGGGGCTCGACGGCTGGCTCGACCTGACGGCGCGCCACGCCCGCGTGAAGCGCCGCGTGCGCGACGACGGCGCCACGTTCAACGTGCATTCCGAAGAAGGTGGCGGCGAGCGCACCTGGCCGCTCGAACTGCTGCCGCTGCTGATCGCGCCGCGAGAGTGGGCCCACATCGAGCGCGGCGTGCGCCAGCATGCACGCCTGCTGAACGCCGCGATGGCCGACATCTACGGCGCCCAGGATCTGCTGCACGAAGGCATCCTGCCTGCGTCGCTGGTGCTCGGTCATCCCCAATACCTGCGGCCGATGCACGGCGTCAAGCCGGTCGACGACGCTTGGCTGCACCTGGTGGCGGTCGATCTGGCGCGCGGCCCCGATGGCCACTGGTGGGTGGTCGATCGGCGCACCCAGGCGCCGTCGGGCCTGGGTTATCTGCTCGAGAACCGGCTCATCATCGCGCAGCAGTTCCCCGAGGCCTTCCGCGACCTGCGGGTGCAGCGCGTGGCGTCGGCGTTCCGGGCCCTGATGGACGGCCTGATGCGTTCCAGCCCCGCGGGCGAGCGCTCGCGCGTGGCCTTGCTGACGCCCGGTCCGCGCAGCGAAACCTATTTCGAGCACGTCTTCCTGGCGCGCTACCTGGGGCTGAGCCTGGTGGAAGGCTCCGACCTGACGGTGCGCGACCAGCGTCTCTACCTCAAGACTTTGCACGGCCTGGAGCGTGTGCACGTGCTGCTGCGCCGGGTCGACGACGAGTGGCTCGACCCGCTCGAGTTGCGCGCCGAGTCGGCGCTCGGCGTGCCGGGCCTGCTGCAGGCCCTGCGGGCCGGCGAGCTCGTGATGGCCAACGTGCCCGGCGCCGGCGTGCTCGAGAGCCCCGGCCTGGCCGCGTTCTGGCCCGGCGCGGCGCGCCGCCTGCTCGGCGAGGAGCTGATCCTGCCGGCCACCACCAGCTGGTGGTGCGGCGAAGCCAGCGTCTGGGCCGCCAACCGCGACGAACTGGCCGACTACGTGATCATGCCGACCTTCCCCGGCGGCCCGGTCACGCAGGGTTTCGAGCCGGTGCTCGGCAGCGACCTCGACCGCGCCAGCGTGCGGGCCTGGCGTGCCCGCATCGACGCCGATCCGGCCGCGCACACGCTGATGGCGCGGGTCCATCCGTCGGAGCAGCCGGTCTGGCGCGACGGCCGGCTGGAGCCGCGGCCGCTGGTGCTGCGGGTCTACGCCATGACCGACGGCAACGGCGGCTGGTGCGTGCTGCCCGGCGGGCTGACCCGGGTGGCCGCTCGCCCGTCGACGCAGACCAGCAGCGCCAACCCGGGTGCCAGCGGTGGCGCCGACGCCTACCTGTCGATGCAGCGCGGCAGCGCCAGCACCGACACCTGGGTGCTCACCGACGGCAAGGTCGACGACACCAGCCTGCTGCCCAAGCCGCTGGCGCCGGCCGACCTGGCGCGCTGGCACCGTGTCATCACCAGCCGGTCGGCCGAGAACCTGTTCTGGCTCGGCCGCTACACCGAGCGGGCCGAGAACACCGTGCGGCTGGCCCGCCTGGCGCTCGAAGGCCTGGCCACCGCGAGCCCGCCGGTGCTGCAGATGCTGCACACGCTGCTGCTGCGCCACGGGCTGATCGATGCCGGCGTGCCGTCGCCGGCGCTGGCCTCGGCCCAGGCCGGGCGCCTGTTCGAGCGCTCGCTGGTGCGCGCGCTGGCGGATCGTTCGTCGGGTTCCAGCGTCGCCTTCAACCTGCAGTCGCTGCGCCAGTGCGCCGAGGCCCTGCGCGATCGGCTGTCGACCGAGCACTGGTCGCTGATCCTCGACCTGGAGCGGCAGTTCGGCCGCGAACTGGCCGAGGTGCTGGCGCAGCAAGGCCACGAGCCGCTGTCCGATGTGCTGGGCGTCCTGTCGCGCGCCATGACCCGGCTGAGCGCCATCACCGGTGCGCAGACCGACCGCATGACCCGCGACGACGGCTGGCGCCTGCTCAGCGTCGGCCGCCAGATCGAGCGTCTGGACGTGCTGGCGCACGCGCTGCGGCTCGGTTTCGAGAGCGGCCTGCCGGCCCTCGACGACGGCTTCGCGCTGCTGCTGGAGATCTTCGAGACCACCATCACGTACCGCGCCAATTTCCAGTCCCGCCGCGAAGTGCCGCCGCTGCTGCACCTGCTGGTGCTCGACACCGACAACCCGCGCTCGCTGGCCTGGGTCTCGCGCACCATGCGCGACCGCCTGCGCAAGCTGGCGCGCCACGATCCGATCTGGGCCGAGGCCGCCAGCGATGCCCTGCCGCAGCCCGGTTCGTGGTCGCTCGAGGCGCTCAGCAGCGTCGACGAGGACGGCGCCTACAGCACCCTGATCGATGCCCTCGCGAGCTGCAGCGACGCGGCCCGCACGCTGTCCAACGAAGTCAGCCAGCATCTGTTCTCGCACGTCCGCGCGGCAGATCGGTCGGTGTGGCAATGAGCGCAGAACCACGCGAGGGCGCGCTGCCCTCGACGCCTGAGGCCGTGCATCCGATCCAGCGCCCGGTGCGGGTGTTGCGGGTGCAGCACGAAACCCGCTACGACTACGACGGGCCGGTCGAGCTCGCGCATCACATGGCGCATCTGCGTCCGCGCATGACGCCCTGGCAGCGCATCCGCGACTGGTCGCTGCGCATCAATCCGTGGCCCGACGCCGTGGTGTGGGATGCGCCCACGCCACTCGATCTGCCGCTGACCGAGCCGCTGCCCGGCGCCGAAACGGCCGCGCAGGCCGACTCCGATGTGGCGGTGTCCGTGCGCTCGCACCCGGATGGCGCGCTGCGGTCCTATCCCGGTGCCGACATGGCGCCGGGGGTGCAGCAGAGCCAGGATCCGTGGGGCAACTGGCGCGCGGTGTTCTCGCATTCGCGGGTGCATCGGCGCCTGACCGTGCGGGCCTGTTTCACGGCCGAACTGCTGGCGCCGCCGCCGATGCGGCTCAAGGCCAGCCCGCCCTGGGAGCAGGTGGCCCGGCGCCTGCGCTATCAGCCCGGCCAGCCGTTCGACGAGGCGCTCGAGTTCGTGCTGCCGTCGACCTACGCCCCGCGCGACGCGGCGCTGGCGCGGCTGGGCGCCGAGGTGTTCCTGCCCGGCACGCCGTTGCTGGCCGGTGCGGTCGCGCTCATGCACCTGGTCTACCGGCGCTTCGAATACCACACCACCGCGACCTCGGTGGCCACCCGCGCACCCGAGGCCCTGGCGCAGCGGCGCGGCGTCTGCCAGGACTTCGCCCACGTGATGATCGGTGCGCTGCGCTCGCTGGGCCTGGCGGCGCGCTACGTCAGCGGCTATCTGCTGACCCAGCCGCCACCCGGCCAGCCGCGGCTGGTGGGGGCCGACGCCTCGCATGCCTGGGTGCAGGTGTGGTGCCCGGTGCACGGCTGGGTCGCGCTCGACCCGACCAATGCGGTGCCGGCAGGGCTCGATCACGTCACGCTCGCCTGGGGCCGCGACTACGCCGATGTCGCGCCGTTGCGGGGCGTGATCCGCGGCGGCGGCGGCCCGGAGCCGCGGGTGTCGGTCACGGTGGAGCCGCTCACCGAGCCCGAGGAGGCCGGTCGGTCGATCGAAGCCAGGTCCGACGCCGTCGAACCGGCCGAGGCCACCGCTGCCGACACTGCCGATGCCGAAGCAGATGCCGAGCCGGCCGATGCGGCCGATGCGGCCGACGCCACCGGCTCGGCCGCCTGATCAGCGGTGCTGGTTCAGCTGTGACTGGCCGAACAGGATCTCGCGTTCCTTGTCGCCGGTGATCGGCTTGCGCCGGGCGGCCAGCACCTCGACGCCGCGCTGCACCGCAGGCCGGGCGCCGATCTCGTCGAACCAGCCCTTGAGGTGCGGGTAGTCGCTCCAGTCGATGCCCTGGTTCTTCCAGGAGCGCAGCCAGGGGTAGATGGCGATGTCGGCGATCGAATAGGTCGGCCCGCCGATGTACTTCGATCTGGCCAGGCGCTTGTTCATCACCTGGTACAGCCGTTTCGCCTCGTTGGTGTAGCGATCGATCGCGTAGGGCACCTTCTCGGGCGCATAGATCCGGAAGTGGTGCGCCTGGCCCAGCATCGGGCCGACGCCGCCCATCTGGAACATCAGCCACTGCAGCACCTCGTACTTGCCGGCGGTGTCGGCGGGCAGCAGGCGTCCGGTCTTGCCGGCCAGGTACAGCAGGATCGCGCCCGACTCGAACAGCGAGATCGGTTTGCCGTCCGGCCCGTCGGGATCGGTGATCGCCGGGATCTTGTTGTTCGGGCTGATGGCGAGAAAATCGGGATCGAACTGGTCGCCCGCACCGATGTCGACCGGGTGCACCCGGTAAGGCAGTCCGCACTCCTCGAGCATGATGTGGACCTTGTGACCGTTGGGCGTGGCCCAGGAGTAGAGTTCAATCATTGCGGTTGCCGGTCGATAAGAACGAGGGAAGCCCACTTTATTTGAAACGGCCACGCCATGCTCGACTCCTTGACACGCCTGCTGCGCCGCAGGCCCTCGCCCGATACCGACTCTCGTCTGATGGAGGACTGGGCGCGCCAGCGCGGCGAGACGATCAAGCGGGTGCGCGACGGCAGCGGCTGCGTGCTCGAGTTCCGCAGCCAGGGCCTGCCGGCCCGGCTCGAGTGGGGCCCCGCGCAGCGCGACTACATCCACCACCGTGAACTGCGCGTGCGGGTCGAACTGGCGCTGCCGGAGGCGCTCGAGATGCTGGTGATGAGCCGCGCGCTGGCCGAGCGGCTCGAAACCCAGGCCTACGACCAGCTCACCCGCGATCAGCAGACCGAGATCGACGCCTCCATGCCCGAAGAGGCGCGCTGGCTGGCGATGTTCGATCCGGTTGCGCTGGCGGCGCCGGCGGCTTTCGGCGATGCGTTTCTCGTGATGGCGGCATCGCCGCCGCATGCGCGCCGCTGGGTCGAGGGTGAACTCGCCGGTCGGCTGATCCGCGCCCGCGAGCGCTGGCTGAGCGCCGACGCGCCGCTGGTGCTGATGACATTGCGCGGGCGGCTCTACCTGCGCACCGAGGCACGTGCGCTCGACGACAAGCTGCTCGAAGGGGTTCGCCAGCTGATCGACGCGGCGGCCGACAGCGCGCTGCGGGTGGTTTCACGCGCCGGGCTGCGTCCGGTCGAGGTGGGTCTGGCCGGCCTCACGCAGACCCGTCAGCCGGGTGTCGAAGGCGTGCCGCAGGCGTCGCTGGTCGCCGATCCGGGCGTCAGCGCCGAGGAGCTGTCGGTCGACGCGGACGACGAGCTGATGACCAATTTCAGCATCGGCATCCCGACCGATCACAAGCTCTGACGCCTGGGCCGGTCGAGCCGCTGCGGCGCTTCAGCCCGGCAGGTGCTGCTGCAGGCGGCCGAGCGCGAGTTGCAGGGTCTCGTCACGCTTGGCAAAACACAGCCGTGCGACCTGCTGGTTGAAGCCGTCGCGATAGAAGGCCGACAGCGGAATCGCCGCCACGCCGACCTCGCGCGTCAGCCAGCGGCAGAAATCGGCCTCCGGCAGGGTGGCCACCGCGGCGGGCAGGCCGCTGTAGTCGACACACTGGAAATACGTGCCCTCGCACGGCAGCAGCCGCAGGCCGGTCTGCGTCAGGCCGGCGCGGAACAGGTCCCGCTTGCGCTGATAGAACGCCGCCAGCCCGAGGTAGGGCGCCGCATCGGCCATGTAGGCGGCCAGCGCGTACTGCATCGGCGTGTTGACCGTGAACACGTTGAACTGGTGCACCTTGCGGAACTCGGCGCTGAGCGCGGCCGGCGCGGCCGCGAACGCCACTTTCCAGCCCGTCACGTGATAGGTCTTGCCGAAGCTCGAGATCAGCACGCTGCGCGCCGCCAGCTCCGGATAACGCGCCACGCTCTGGTGTGCCGCGCCGTCATACACCATGTGCTCGTAGACCTCGTCGGCGATCAGGATGATCGGCGTCGGGCGCAGCAGCTCGGCGAGCGTGCGCATCTCGGCTTCGGTCCAGACCGTGCCGCTGGGGTTGTGCGGCGTGTTCACGATCAGCGCCCGGGTGCGCGGCGTGATGGCGGCGGCCAGGCGCTCGAAATCGGGCCGGAACGTGCCCGGCGTGAGCGGCACGTGCACCGTGCGCGCGCCGGCCAGCGTGATGCTCGGCTCGTAGCTGTCGTAGCAGGGCTCGAGCACGATCACCTCGTCGCCCGGATGCACCAGCGCCAGCACGGTGGTCAGGATCGCCTGGGTGGCGCCGGCGGTGACGGTGATCTCGCTGCCGGCGTCGTAGCGCTGGCCGTAGAGTGTCTCGATCTTGGCAGCGATCGCCTCGCGCAGCAGCGCCACGCCGGCCATCGGCGGGTACTGGTTGTGGCCGGCGTCGAGCGCGTCCTTGACTGCCTGCATCAGGCGCGGGTCGCCGTCGAAATCCGGGAACCCCTGGCCGAGGTTGACCGCGCCGGTCTCCTGTGCAAGGGCCGACATCACGGTGAAGATGGTCGTGCCGACCGCGGGCAGGCGGCTGACGGGGACGGGCATCGAGGCGGGCAGGGCGAGGGTCATGGTGCTCGGGGTTCAGGTCGCGGGGCGGTGGCTTGTGCGGGTGTTCACATGGCGTCGGCGGCGTTGCCGCTTTCGGTCGAGCCTTGCATCACCCGCATGATCAGGGCGCGCGACAGCCGCTCGGACAGCAGCTCGGCAAACGCATAGACGAAGTGACGCAGGTAGGCGCTGCGCTTGAAGGCGATGCGCGCCACGCTGGGGCCGAACAGGTGCCCCACCGGCCGGGCCACCAGCTCGCCGCCGGGGCCGCAGATCGGGTCGTCGCGCACCGCCATCTCGGCCACGATGCCCACGCCCAGGCCCAGGCGCACGTAGGTCTTGATGACGTCGGAGTCGATCGCCTCGAGCGCGATCTGCGGCTTGAGGTTGCGCGCCTCGAAGGCCGCGTCGATCTTGCTGCGGCCGGTGAACGACGGGTGGTAGGAGATCAGCGGTTCGTGTGCGAGCTGTTCCAGGCTGATGCGCTCGACCAGCGCCAGCGGGTGGTCGGCCGGCATCACCGCGACGTGGCGCCACTCGTAACACGGCAGCGTGACGAGGTCTTCGTACTGCATCAGGCGCTCGGTCGCCATGCCCACTTCGGCGGCGTCGTCGAGCACCATCTGCGCCACCTGGTCGGGCGTGCCCTGGTGCAGGCTGACCGAGACCTTCGGGTAGCTGCTGCGCAGCGCCGCCACCGGCGCCGGCAGCACGTAACGGGCCTGCGTGTGGGTGGCTGCGATCGACAACGTGCCGACGTCCTGCAGCGAGAAGTCGTCGCCGATGCGCTTGAGGTTGACGACCTCGCGCATGATCACCTCGATCGACTTCAGCACCTGCTGGCCCGGCTCGGTGATGCGCTTGAGGCGCTTGCCGTGGCGCACGAAGATGTCGACGCCGAGCTCTTCCTCGAGTTCGAGGATGGCCTTCGAGATGCCAGGCTGCGAGGTGTGCAGCGCCTTGGCGGTTTCGGTCAGGTTGAGGTTGCGGCGCGCGGCCTCCTGCACGAAGCGGAACTGGTGCAGGTTCATGCACCGGCGCCCGCTGTCGAGGCGTGGCCGCGTGCCAGGTCGAGCGCGGCCAGCGCGATCGCGCGTGTCACGACCTCGGTCTCGCCGATGGCCGGCGTCGCGGCGATCACCACGCCCGGATGGCGAGCCTGCGCCTGCTCGATCAGCAGCGGCAGGTCACGGCGCACATGGCCGCCGGCGCCGAGGAACAGCGGCACCACCTGCAGTTGCGTGCAGCCGGCCTCGATCAGGGCGCTGCTGGCGACGCCGAAGTCGGGCTGCATCAGTTCGAGGAAACCCAGCGCCACCGGCGTGCCCGGCGCGGCGGCGCGCATCTGCGCGGCGATGGCTTCGAAGGGCCGCGCCCAGGCCGGGTCACGGGCGCCGTGGGCGAAAAGAAGGATGCCTTGCATGGGAGAGGGTTCTAGCGGTAGCGCACCAGCCAGCTGAAAGCGGCCAGCGACAGGAGGAGGAAGATCGCGCTCGGCGCGCTGGCGGCGAGCCAGGGCGTCCAGTTCTGCAGCAGCCCGAGGTGGCTCGACAGGTTGTTGAGCAGCACGAAGCCGATGCCCAGCATGATGCCGCCGAACACCATCAGGCCGATGCCGCCGCTGCGCCCGTGCAGGTAGGCGAACGGCAGCGCCAGGCCCATCATCACGAGGCAGGCGAAGGGGTAGAGCGCCTTCTTCCAGAACTGGATCTCGTAACGCTGCGCGGCCTGTTCGTGATCGGCCAGGTGGGTCATGTAGTTGTAGAGCGCCAGCGTCGACATGGTGCGCAGCGGCAGCACCGCGGCGGCCACCACGTTGCGCGTCAGGCCCGATTGCCAGACGTGGCTGGCGAGCTTCTCGTCGGCATCGAGGCGCGGCGTGTGGTCGCTGGTCCAGTGCGAGATCCGCACGTCGGTGAGCTGCCAGGTGCCGTCGTCGCCGATGACCGCGCGTTCGGCCGTGGTGCGGGTGATCAGGGCGCCCTTGGGGCCGAACTCGAAGATGCGCACCTTCTCCAGTTCGCCGTCGCTGCGAGCGGCGGCGAAGTTGACGGTGTAGCGATGCTCGCCATCGGCCGCGCTGGCGCTGTCCTTGAGCCAGGCGCCGCCGCTGGCCACGCTCAGGTTGCCGCTGGCGCGCGCCTGCAGCAGGGTCGCCTGGGTGTCGCACCAGGGCGCGACGAAGTCGCCGATCACGAAGGTGATGGCGGCAAACCCCAGGCCCAGCCAGGTGAGCAGCAGCAGCGCCAGCCCGGGGCCGAGCCCGCCGGTGCGCAAGATGGTGAACTCCGACGAATGCGCCAGCCTCGCCAGCGCGTAGATCGCACCGATCAGCACCGCGATCGGCGCGAGTTCGTAGACGTGGCCGGGCACCTGCAGCAGGCAGGCCAGCGCCGCCTGCGCCGCGCCGTAGCCGTGCTGGCCGATGTTCTCGAGCTCGGCCATGAAGTCGATGAAGAAGAACAGGCCCAGGAACGCCACCATCACGTAGCCGGTGGCGCCGAGGATCTCGCGGTAGAGCAGTCGACGGATCGTGTGCATGTCGATCTCCCTTCAGGCCGGGCGCAGCGGCCGCCAGCTGGCCTTGCCGCGCACCCGCCACCACAGCAGGGCGGCGCACAGCACGAACACGCCGCCGTGCACGCTCGCCAGGGCCGTGCCCAGGCTCAGTCTGGCCGATGCCACCCAGGCCTGGCTGAGGCTGATGAGGTTGAAGTAGACGACGAAGCTCAGCAGCGCCAGCAGCAGCGTCCAGCCCGAACCGCTGCGTGGCCCGCCTTGCGCAAGGCCCAGTCCGAGCAGCATCAGATTGATGCCGCCCAGCACCATGCCGACGCGCCAGGCCAGTTCGGCGCGCACCTTGGGGTCGCTGCTGAGCAGCAGGTCGAAGCTCGAGCGCGCCTTGGGCGGCGGCTCGTCGATGCGGGTGAGCGCCTTCTCGCTGATGCGGATGCTGTACTGGTCGAAGCGCGAGATCGTGCGGGTCTCGCCCTTCAGGTCGAGGTCGGTGCGGGCGCCGTTGTCGAGCACCAGGCGGCGGTGCGTGTCGTCTGCGTCAGGCAGGTCGATGCGGCCGGTCTGCGCGCTGGTGACCGACTCGCGGTCGACACGCTGATCGAGGATGAAGATGTTGCGTCCGGTGCCGGCGTCGGGTGACTGCTTGTCGATGAAGAAGACCCGCTGGCCGTTGCTGGAGGTCTGGAACTGGCCCGGCGCGACCCGCGACAGATCCGAGCGTTGCTCGTAGCGACCGCGCAGTTCGCTGATATTGCGGTTCGACCAGGGCCACACGAACAGCAGCAGGGCCGCGACGAAGAACACGATCGGCGTGCCGAAGCGCACCACCGGCCGCACGAAGCGTGTCAGCGACACGCCGCTGGCGAACCAGATCGTCATCTCGCTGTCGCCGTACATGCGGGTCAGGGTGGAGACCACCGCGACGAACAGCGACAGGCACAGCATCGTCGGCAGGTGTCCCAGGCTGGTGTAGCCGAGCAGCAGCACCACGTCCTGCGGCGAGACGCGGCCGAGCGCGGCCTGGCCGAGCGTGCGGATCAGCATCATCGTCAGCACGATGGTCAGGATCACGATCAGCGTGCCGCCGAAGCTGCGTGACAACTCTTTACGCAATGTGGAATCGAATAACATCAAGCCGTCTCAAATCAGTACGGAATTATGGACGTTCGAGCCCTCCAGGTTGCCAACGAGGATCTGCCCGGACAAGCCGCCGCAGCCTTGGTGGTCGTGTTGTCCGCCGATGCGTCTGCATGGCAATTGCCACCGGTGTTGTCCGATCTTGCGCACGACGCCGTGCGTCACGGCGATCTCGAACTCAAGGCGGGCAAGGTTCTCTACATTCATCGGCCGACGGGCCTGAAGGCATCGCGCCTGGTGCTGTCCGTCGCGGCCGATGCTTCCGTCAAGGCCTACAAGAAGGCGGTTGCCGGGGCCTTGTCGGCAGTGAAGTCCAGCGGCGCAGCCGGCGCCGTGCTGGCCTGGGCCGGGCCCGGTCCGCTCGGCGCCGAGCATGCGGAAGCGGCGGTCACCGCACTGGCCGACGCGCTCTACACCTACCGGCACAGCAAGCCGAGCGCGCCGCCGGCGGCCGCGCTGGTCAAGCTCCAGCTGGCCTGCGACAAGGCCGGCGCGGCGTCGGTGCGTGCCGGCATCCTGCGTGGCAAGGCGATTGCCGCCGGCGTGACGCTGGCGCGTGAAGTGGCCAACCGGCCCGGCAACCATTGCACCCCGACGATGCTGGCCGAGCAGGCCCGCATCCTGGCGCGCGAGCAGGGCCTGAAGATCGAGGTGCTCGACCGCAAGGCGATCGAGAAGCTCGGCATGGGCGCGTTCCTGGCCGTCGCACAGGGCTCCGACGAGCCGCCGCAGTTCATCGTGCTGCACTACGAAGGTGGCGCCAAGAAGGACGCTCCGCTGGTGCTGGTGGGCAAGGGCATCACGTTCGACACCGGCGGCATCTCGATCAAGCCGGCGGCCGAGATGGACGAGATGAAGTTCGACATGGGTGGCGCCGCCAGCGTGCTCGGCACGATGCGCGCCGTGGCCGCGCTCAAGCCCAAGGTCAACCTGATCGGCGTGATTCCGACCTGCGAGAACATGCCCAGCGGCCGCGCGGTCAAGCCGGGCGACGTCGTCACGAGCATGTCCGGCCAGACCATCGAGGTGCTCAACACCGACGCCGAAGGCCGCCTGATCCTGTGCGATGCGCTGACCTACGTCGAGCGCTTCAAGCCTGCCGCGGTGGTCGACATCGCCACGCTCACCGGCGCCTGCGTGGTCGCGCTCGGCCACCATCTGAGCGGCCTGTTCAGTGCCGACGATGCGCTCGCGGACGGCCTGCTCGCTGCCGGCCTGGGTGCCCTCGATCCTGCGTGGCGCATGCCGCTGCTCGACGAATACGACGAGGCCCTGAAGAGCAACTTCGCCGACATGGGCAACGTCGGCCCGCGTGCCGGCGGCGCCATCACGGCGGCGATGTTCCTCAAGCGCTACACCGCGGCCTACCGCTGGGCGCACCTCGACATCGCCGGCACCGCCTGGAAGAGCGGCGCGGCCAAGGGATCGACCGGTCGGCCGGTGCCCTTGCTGACCCACTTCGTGCTCTCGCACGCAGGCTGAGGCGTGTCATGGCGATGGGGGCGGTGGCCTTTCACTTCAACGTGCCGCAACGGCAGGACTACACCTGCCGCTTGCTGCGCAAGGCCTGCCGGGCCGGCGCACGGGTCGCCGTGACAGGCGATTCCGCGGCGCTGGGTGAACTCGATCGCCAGTTGTGGATCTTCGATCCGATCGATTTCGTGCCGCACTGGCGCGGGGTTTCGGCCGATCGCCTGCCCGCACGATTGAAGGCGACACCGATCGTCCTGCTCGATCAGGCCGGCACACAGGCCGGACATGACGTGCTCCTGAACCTGGCCGAACAGGTGCCCGACTGTGCATCGCAGTTCGCGCGCGTCATCGAGGTGGTCGGGCGCTCCGAGGCCGATCGTTCGCAGGCCCGCCTGCGTTGGCGTCACTACGCCAGCCTGGGCGCCGCCATCGAACGCCACGAGGTGCGACCTTGAGCGCCACCATGCGTCCGCCTCCTGACATCGTCCCGACGCTCACCGAGGTGGTCGGCTTCTCCGAGACCGCGCCGGTCGCCGCCGACCAGGCCAGCCCGGCCGCCGGTGCCCGCGGCGCGAATGTCATGCCCTTGAATGTGGTGCCCCTGCATTCGCTCGAGGTCGACCTGCCGGTGGACCTGTCGAACGACCGTTGCGGGCCCGGTGCGGCAGATGGCAGCCTGACGGTGGGTGCGTTCCCGATCGACGAAGACGAACTCACGCAGCGGGTCCTGCTCGACGTCCAGCGCCAGATCGATCGCATGTTCGAGTTCCGGGTGCGTGAAAGCGTCGGCCCGGCATTCGCACGCCTGATGGAGTCGTTCATCGAACAGACCCGCGACGAACTCGCCGCCACCTTGCGAGACGTCGTCCGGCGGGCCGTGGCTCAGGAACTGGCGCGACACCGGTCGCGCTGAGCGTCCGCGTGTCGACGAGCTCTGGCTCGGAACGTGCTAATCCCGCGGCTGCAATCGATTCCAGCCACAGTTCCGTTCCCGGTC